>NZ_JAUBPP010000001.1:204790-612147 GCF_036700765.1 Microcoleus sp. S1D4 | reverse complement strand
GTTGATTCTCTGACTCCAAGTCTTTGACTTTTAATTGTAATTGCTCTATTAGATTCAGTAATATCTCTACTGTCTGAAGCATTGATTCGTCTGCAATCCCTTTTGGGTCGATGGTTTGCAGTAAATCGGAGGATGACTTGTCTTGTGAAATAATCTTTGGCGTCATGTCTCCTATTTTATGACACTTTGTGCACTCTGCTTACTTTTTTTTCTCTGCTACCCCTACTTATTGAGCGGATACTTTTAAAGGAACGCTTGAAATTGTCGGAAGCTTCAATCGAGAAGGGAGTTGAGCCAGTCATGGACTTCTCCTTTTTTAATACGATTTGATGATTCCGAATCTAAAGTATCCTTCAAAACTTCAGACATTGCTAATTCGTAGGCGGGGTGCTTGCGCTCTATCAAATCGAGCTTTTGATAACCAAATGCTTTCATGTCTTCGAGAAGAATTGGCTCCGTTGAACTTGCTTCGGGAAGTAGACCTTTACGAGCTTTTTTCCAAGGGAATTCACCGTGAGTCATATTGCTTAATCCATAAGCATGATAACCACCGAAATATCCCCAGATTTCTTCTAAAAGCTCTTGCTTATCAGAGGGAAGCTGCAATAATGATTCTTTGTTAGGAATAGGTAGCTGGCTAGCTTCAAACTCGCTGTAAAATCTATAAGCAGGAGGACAAACAGGGCCGTAACGCCATGCTTGGATTTCTTCTTGAAAGAATGGCTCATCATAGAGTGCCAAATGCAAGCTTTGTGCGTAATACAGCAGCTTTTGAAGCTTCATATTAGTCAGGTCAGCTTCTATACCATCTTCATACGCTCTGATAATGAAGTAGCGAGCCAAATTGAGACAGTCGATCATAGCCCCGACCCTCAGTCTAGAACATATACTTTTAGATCGCCAGATTTACAGCATATCAATACACATTATTATAATTGAAACTGAGGCGCGAGAGTAATCTAAAATCTGCCGATCGCACAAATGTAGATTCGATCGCCCATTCCAATCGCGATCGGGCTTTTTGTCACTATTCATACTTGCGGCCGCGCCACTGAGTAGGTTGATTTAACGCAGAAATTAGAATTCGCAAAAACGCCAGCGGATCGGCTAAAGGTGACAGCCAAAATAGCCATTTACCAGAGGCCTGAGTTGTATCGTAGCTTGGGGCGATCGCCAAACACAAAGCCGATCGCACCGCCACCAAAAATACATTCAATCCCCACAGCCAAAACTGCGGAAACGCCCCCACAGCAGGCACAGAACCAGACAACAAATACCACAGGACGATCGGTACCGGCAAACCTTGAACCGCCAGCAACAACCACAAATCGCCCCAAATTTGACCGCTAGAAGCAGCATCTTTCAAATCGAGCGATCGCCCCCACTCATTCCAAGTCTCGATCGCCCCCTCATACATCCGCACCTGCAACACCTTCGCCCCATCCAAAAAGCCCACCTTAAAGCCCTTAGCAGCAGCATAACGAGCCAGAGTCACATCATCGCAAAAAGAACCTTTTGCCACCTCGTAGCCCCCTAACGCCACCAAAACCTCGCGCTTACAGAGGAAACACTGACCGTTCGCCATCACCCGTTCCGGCACGTCCCCGCCAGTTCCCGTCGGCCCGAACCGATAAACCAAAGTCATTAACAGCGCAGGCTGCAGCCACAACTCCCCCGGATACTTGAGGATAAACTGCGGCGACAGCGAAATCAAATCGTAATTTCCAGCGGCCGCCGTCTTCAGCAAACTCGCAATCAAACCCGGATGCGGCACAGTATCCGCATCTATCCCCAAAATCCACTCGCACTTCTGGGAACTTGCCAAAAAACCCCAATTCAGCGCCCAGGGCCGCCCCACCCAGCCCGCCGGCAGCGGATCGTCGTTAATCAACCGAAACCGAGGGTCTTTTTGGGCCGCAGCTTTGACTAAATCTCCGGTTCCGTCTACCGAATAGCTGTCAACTACGATCGCCTCTCGGAGTTCGTAACTTTGGCGGCTCAATCCTTCCAAACAAGGCGAAATTCGATCGGCCTCGTTCAAAGTCGGCACCACCGCAGTACAAGCCCCTAACAAGTCCAGCGTCGGCG
Organism: Microcoleus sp. S1D4; assembly: GCF_036700765.1. Taxonomy (NCBI): domain Bacteria; kingdom Bacillati; phylum Cyanobacteriota; class Cyanophyceae; order Oscillatoriales; family Microcoleaceae; genus Microcoleus; species Microcoleus sp. S1D4. The sequence continues at coordinate 610,059 of NZ_JAUBPP010000001.1, read as the reverse complement.
ATTCCGGTTCCAGGGGCGGAATGCGCGACGGGCCTTTAATTAACCGCGACATTAAAAGGGCGGCGGCGGGTAATTGCAGCAGCAAAAGTGCGGCAGGTAGGATGCTTGTCAAGAGATTTGGCATATTAGGGGCGATCTGATGGATTTTAGATTTTAGATTTTAGATTTTAAATTGAAGAATTCGGAATTCCGAATTGTGGGTAGTATTAATTTGAAAAATTTAATCAAATTTTAGCTTTAAGCATCTTACAGTACAGTAGGGTGCATTAGCGAAAATTGTCGGAAAAAATTCACTATTTCCCAACAGACGCACGCTTGGAATAAATGGTGTAAAGCGAATTAAATTAGGAGTTTAGAGAGTGTCCGGGGGAGCATCTGGTGTTTTGCACAAAGCATTTTTTTATTGAGCGTGCGAGTTCTTAAGCTCGCAGGCTCAATGCAAAACTCAGATGCTCCCCTGTCCGGGGGAGCGACAGTAATCAAATTAGTCCGCACTACCAAAGGTTTTTATTATGGTAAACCGGACAGGATATGAGACTTGAGAATTACTTTTTATGAGGCGTCCTACTGCTAATCTCTAGCTGAAAAAACCCGGTTTCTTGTAGAAACCGGGTTTTTAAATTAGCTCAAAATTTCGTGTAAAATTTTGCCAAATCAGCCGCGATTGCGCGTGGGCCGCTTACTTACGCAAAGCACCGACGCGCTGAGAAGGAATTTCAGCTTTCAGAGCAGATTCCAAAGACGGAATTGCTTCTGTTAAGTCATTTGCTGCGGGTTTCGCCAGCCAGCTTAAAACGATCGCCGGAACTACACCCAGAAGCACAGCTAAGGATGTCGGGAACCAAAACCGAGAATCCAAGGAAGTTACAGTGATAATTGCTCCAAAAGCAAAGTTTACCAAATAAACAATTAACGGCAAACCCATTTCCGATCGATCTAATTTAATCGACGTTTTTCTCCACAAGAAAGCTGCTACTGACATAAATAGCGCTCCAGTACCCATCCAGCCCGCCAAGTTGCGGTAAGGCATCCCGAAGAAAGCCCCAAGTTCTTCAAACTCCCAAAAAGGTACTGAAGTTTGACTCATCGCCGGATCTAGTACAAAATCCCAAGCTGTCAGAAGCAAAGAACCAAGGGCGATCGCCCCGATTTGGCCCACCCAGTTGAGTTGGCCTTTACCGCCACCGACTCCAGCGCGAGCAATTATATAGGAAACCAGTCCCAGATAAAACCACGACAGCGGAATTGTAAACGGAACTAGCCCTGCAATTTTGTAGCCCAAACCGCTCAAGTAGTGATAGTTTCCGAAGGGAAAACCCGTACTCGTTCCCAACAACTCGCTACTTAAGGACAAAAACACAGAAGGCACCAAAAATGCCAGAGTTGCACCCAACCCCAACGTCCGATAGGCATAGATAGCAACCGCTGCTGCACCAAAAATGATATAAACTACTCCACCCCCAGCCATCCCCCATTGGAACAGAGTTTGTCCGGCGGGCGGTAAACTCATCACTAATTCAGGATTGGGTACAATCAGCAGCAGCCCTGCCAATCCAAAAGCCATTGACACGACGTGGGCTATCAAGCAAAAGCGCTCAGCCATCAAAAGTTGCTTCATGGGACTCCTCGAAAAAATATTAGATGCAGAAAGCATCCCCTAACAGTTTACAAATCTTTAACATCTTTAACAAAAAACAAAGACGAACTGGGAAAATCAGAATTTTCTGAATACACTGCGATCGCCCCAATCGCGAACCCGATTATACAGAATCCCCACCCCAATTAAAAATCAGCAACTGGGAACCCAGCCGGGCCAACCGCAGAGCGATCGCCAGCGAAGTCAATGGCAGCTAGGAGTTCGCTTTCCCCGACGATCCAGAATTTTGCCGATGCAGTGCGATCGTCCCGCCCGCGGCCTGTCAAATCATGTCAGGTCGATCGACAACAATAAATAAGGTTCGTAGTGCGGACGACCGTCCACCCAAAGTTCGTAGTGGGGACGACCGTCCGCCCTCATGCCCAAGACTTGCATTCGGCACAGATCAGTTTTTATTATGGTAATCAACCATAATATTTGAATTTCTGGTTTTCCCGAATGGATTATTGGTAAAGCCACCCCTCCAAATTTTTGGCATTAGTGCCAGATGTGGGTCAGGATTTAAAACCCTTAGAGCTTTTCTTTTTGTCCTGCGGTTTGGACTTTGACTTGTTAACTTCGCCTAAAGCTTGCTGAAATAAGTTGTTCAGGTGCAGGGGAACGCTGGCAATTTCCGGGAGTTCTGGTTCTAAGGGTTTTTTAAACTCTTGCAGTAAAGAATCTAAATCAGTCTCGATCGCAAAATCAGTCCGCTGCAACACAGTTTGCAAAATTTGTTCTAATTTCGCTGGATTAACTTTCGCTAACCGCTGCCAAATCCAGGCATTAATTGCAGCATCTTCAAGATAGCTGCGAACTAACTTTTCGTAACCAGGAATGGTTGAAAAGTCCTCTGCTGCCAGCATTTCGGTAAATTGAGCGTAGGTAGACAAAAAAGTTTGCCCCCAGCGAGGATGAGAAAGTGCTGTCACCTTTTCGGCTTTTTTGAAGCGATCGGGCAATTCGACTTTCGGCGTTACCATTTTTGAACTAGCATTGCTGTCGAGCATTACCTCAACGGCTTTAGCATCCGCGCCGGCTGCTGCGATGGCCGCGGCTTTGACCTCTTCTCGATCGACTCCAGCATCTTCCACCATATCCGCCAGAGATTTAGTTTCATCAACGCCGATCTCAGCTAGGTGTTTTTTAGTGATTACTTCCTGAAATTCAGCCAACTTTTTATTCAGGTGATATCCCGATAGCGTCACTTCGTCGCTACCAAAAAATTCGGTAAAATCTTCGTCGTACTTTTCTACCGACTTCCAAGCTTGTTCTAACAGTTCCGGCGCGTCACTGTACAGGTTATTTTTGTAATTTTGCTTGAAATTGCCGATCGCCACAGCCAACTTCGGCTTGCCCAATTTCCCCATCTGAATCGCAGGGCCCGAGAGTATCCACCAGTCATCGGTGAGGGGCGCAATCCGAGCCCGCAAGATTTCTCCTAACTTTAAGCGAGACATTTGTTCGAGGAAATTAGCGCTGTTGGGCTTGACAGCGTAGTGCTTGGCCGTCAGCCAGTTCATCAGTTCCAAGCTGTCGGGGGAAATTTGAGTAATCTCAAACAACGCAGGGAAGCTTCTGTGCTGCCAACTTTCTAGCAAACCGAGCTCGCTCTGGGTTAAATCCGGCTGACTTTCGATAAAAATGTCGATCGGCGTTTTATCTCCGACTTTACCTTCAACGGTAAAACTGTCAATCACTTGATTTTGCTGAGCAATATCATAGCGTTCACCAGTAGATCGAGCTGCTGCAAAAGCTTCCAAAGCTACTGCTAAATCTCCTTCAGCATCCATCACAAAGTCAATTAAATTTTGCTTGAGCGTCCAAGCTTTTTCCAACATTTCATCCACAAGTAATACCGATTTTGAATGAGAGGATTTAGATTAACAATTATGGGACTCGATTGCGATCGATCGCCCAGATTGCGAAAAATCGCAGAAATATGCGATCGATGCCCGGTATCGTGTCCGATCGATTGCCATCACAAAACGATTCGTTGAATTGCGTACAAGAGTACCAACTCTGGGAGCGGGCTAAAGTCCGCACTACGAACTTTAGGAGCGGACTCAAGTCCACACTACGAACGAATCTTAGATTTGTCAATCGATCCGAATACGATATGAGTCCTGAATTAGTTTAATTTTATGGCTAATAGTCAAAAAAAAGCGCCAATTTCCAACTCTGCTGTTAATATTTTTTTGGGCGATCCCAGTCGGAAAACCCGCCCTGGAAAAATTTTGCTGACAAATGGGATTTCAACGCAGCATAAAAATACCTCTCCCGCTCTAGAGATCAGCTAAAAATTCCCTATAAATTTGCTAAACTCGCGTTGAAAATAGTTTTTAATTTCAATGTTATCTTGCACCTGTGGCAAAAACTGGGAATAGAACCGAAAATCTAGTATCACAATCTGTATCTCTGGTTCAAAAACCCAGTTTTTATCAGTTGATAAACCTGGAGCGATCGAGTTTACGTGCATCTAAGACTGAAAAATACTTGCTGACTCGCAAACAACGGATACCGCGCCCCCGACGCTCCTCAGTAAATCTCCCAAAATTTTAGATTCTAGTTCCAGATTCCAGATTCACTGCGCTGCAAGTCAATCTAAAATCCCAAATCTAAAATCTAAAATCGATTGTGTTAGCGGCCGTCTTTGTCAATGTCCCCGGGAACAGCGCGTTCCACCCGATCCCAAGCGTCGCGCGTGGCGTGCTTAGCCTTTTCCCACTGTAGGTTCGACTTACCGCGATTTGTTTCGTAGTCGCGTTGCAAATCGTTTTCGATGTCGCTATAGCTTTTACCAGTACCGCCGTAACGGCTGTAACCCTCGTAGCCGGTGCGGTATGCAGGTTGATAATCTTCGTAAGTCGCGCTCGTGTCCGCGTAAGAACGGGTGCTGTAGTTGTTTTGCCAGTAAGTATCTTCTACTGTAGGGTCGATCGACTCTGCGACACCTTTACCCGCCAAACCGCCACCAAATGCGCCCACAACTGCGCCCACAACTGCGCCCACAGGCCCGCCGATCGCACCGCCGATCGCAGCACCCGCAGCACCCGCACTCGCAGCACCGATACCGGTTCCCACTGGATGAGCTCCTGTTTCCCCAGAAATCGGGTCTAGGTTAGCATCTGTTCCCTTCACTGTTTCTTTATCGTTGCTCATGATATTTTTTTCCTTTTATTTAACTGAATCTATGATTAAATCTACCTTTTAAACTTCTATTTATTCATCTTCCTTTGGGATGAATCTGCTAGTTTAAAAAGCCTGGTCAGCGCCACTAAAAAAGTGGTTTGAACGGAATAACTAAGTGGTTTCACAAGTTACTAAAACGACATAGGGTGCGCGATAGCACACCCTACATAGTTAGGTTCAAGCGATTTCAGAACGATGCTCTATTGTGTTCTCACCAAAGCTCCGTATTTACCAGCAACTTGAATTAGATAGATAGAAAATTGTTAATTTATTATTGACCCGTGACCTTTTCGATCAGCTCTTCAGCTTTTTGAACAATGTTTTCTTGCGGGTGCTCTTCGTTGTATTCCTTTAGACTTTCATCATAAACCTTCTCGACCTTTGCAGGATTTTGAGCTGTGTTGACGATATCTTCGTAAGCTGCTTGGGGATTGAGATCCTCAAATTTTTCTGCAGGGTCAGTAATTTTACCTGACTGCTGCGCCTGACTGCTGTATTGACCTGCTGCGTAAGCCGCCTGATTGGGTGCTAGCGCCATACCTGCTAAACCAATGAAAGCCAGCGTACAGATCAGCAAAATGCTTTGACTCAATGTTTGCCCGAGAGCTTTTAAAACCCGCTTCATATCGACATCTCCTGGTATTTTTTCGCAAAAACTATGGTGTTTGTTGTCCCGATCGGGCGATCGCGCGTCCAAAACCTTGGTTAAAGTGCAATCTTTGTTGCAGCTACCGTGTGTCGATCGATCCAAAAGGGCTATTTCTGATGATGTCCAATATATTAAACTCCTGCTTGCTATAATTACTTCTACCAAAAGATAGATTAGTTAAACAAGCAAAACTCATCTAGTTATGAGGGCCCGCAATTCGGCAAAACACTTGATCTAGCGGTTCTCCTACAATTATTGCAAACCCTCACTCTTCTCTCCTCTTCCTTCGCGATAAGAGCGCTTGCGCGCGGCGAAAGCCTAGCGCATCTTCGCGGTTCGTCAAAAAAAGCCCGTTCACCACACATCTAAAATTGCCATTAAAACCCGAACAAACTACACACACACCTGGTCTATGTTGAGGTTTCGACTCTGCATAGCTCTTTCAAATAGTTCGGTAGAAAGAGCTTGTTCTACCGACCAAACGCCAGGTTTTGCCAGTTTGCCTTCTAACATCAATTGAGCGATGCTGCCAGTACCGATGCCCGTAGCTGTAGCAGCATTTGGGTGTAGCGCTGTCGATCGAACTTTAGCCGGTTTACCGTTTTTGAGGCCGCTCACTTGCGATCGCACAGCCACGCCCACACCGCTAAAATTATTGCTAACAGCAGTCATCCCGTAGCTGACATAGGACAAAAATTCAATCACCGAAGGATTTTTCAGCCAGCTATCGGGCCAGTATTTGGCAACAAACCAAGTCAGGTGATTGTAAAGGTCTGGAGACGTACCGAATTTAGTAATAACTGTTTTTACTGGGAAAGTTTCGGGCAAAGTAATTGCTTCCGGCATATCGAACCAGTAAACCCCTGTTTTGCCGTAAGGTTCGGGAAATTCTATCGTTTCGCGATCGGTGTATGGCTTGATTTCCTGCATTTTGCCATCAATCAAAGCCTCAAAAGGAGTTTGCAAACCTAAGAAAGTAGTCCGCATCACCGTGACGCCAGCACCGCCAGAACCGCCGACAACGTAACTCAAATGCACCTGTTCGGCTGTATCTAATTTTTCGATATCTCGGCGCACCATGCTGTTAGAAACTCCCGGAAAAATTCCCGTGTTAATAATCGCTGTCACCCCAGCATTCTTAGCTGTTTCGCGCAATTCTAAAGCTCTGCGAGTAAAACTGCGGCTGTCGCTGACATCAGCATAATTAACACCAGCTTCGATGCAAGTTTTCAATACGCTAGCATCTCGGTAGTGAAATGGCCCGGCACAGTGAACTACGAGGTTAGAGGATGAAACAGCTTGTTGCAAAGCGGCGCTGTCTGCTAAATCTAAAGCTTGATACTGCACCCTATCCGGCGGCAATCCAGGGCTAATAGAGCCTTCAGGGTTGCGCCCAGTAAGAGTAATTTCTGCGTCGGTATGGGTAACAAGGTCTTGAGCAACGCTGCTGCCAATTCGGCCCCGCCCGCCGACAATTAAAACTCGGTTTGTCATCGCTAAAAATAGGGTAACGCTAATCTGATTTTCTCATTGTTCTAGTCATATTTTCCATCTGCACAAAGGATGAATTTTTGATAAACAGTCGATCGTTAATAGTTGACAGTGACAGTTGGTAGGGGCCGGTGCCTGTGAGTGTCAGCCCGTTTTGAAAGAGCGCGAACCAGCTCCAAGTTTGGCAAAAAATGCTCCCGATTTAGAGAAGGTGTTAAGTTCGATCGCCCTTCGTTTTCCCTTGATGCGTCATCATGCTGAAGAAATTATCTCGCAATAATTATTCTGGCAAATCACTAACTTTATCAGCTCGGAGGAATAATATATTTCCAAGAGGTAACTCTCACTTTTTCTAGCCCTATGCTTTTAGCAATTTCCAAAACTCGATCGTAATCTTTTGCTTCCACGTAGCTTTTAGCCAGATGCTCCAATGCGACATATTTGATTGATTCATCAGTTGCAGAGCGAGCAAATTTGATAATTTTATCTGAATTATTTTCGGTATTTGCATATTGATAAATAATCGACCTTAACAACGCTCTTTGGTCAAATTCGTTCTCTAAGGTTTTAGTAATTGCTATAATTCGATCGCATTCTAATTCTTGGGAGACCATCAATTCCGCGATTACCGCTAATGGATCGTCACCGGCAGAAATAGAAGCTGGAGCCATTTTAATAATCGACTCAAATTGTCCTAGTTCAGCATAGCGGTAAGCAATTGCCCATAACGCTTCGTCTTTGTGATATTCGTTCTCTAAATTTTCTGCAAATTCAAGTGCTTTGTCAAATTGCCCCGCTTTAGCATAACCGCCAGCTATATCGCTCATTGCCTCCCATTTCCAATCATTCTCATCCTCATCATCTGGATCTTTTATCATTCCTGCAATTTCCTTGGCCTGTTCAAATTGTCCGGATGCGACATAATTTTTGACAATTTGAATTAAGGGTGAGTTTTTCCAATCATTATCTATGGTTGCAACAATTTTCAAGGCTGCATCCGATTGTCCGGCTTTTGCATATTCATCAGCGATCCAAGCTAGAGCTAATTCTTTTTCCTCATTGTCTATTATTATTTCAGCAATCTGGATGGCTCGATCGAATTGCCCTATTTTAGCATATTTTCTGGCGAGCCGATTTAAAATCCAGGCTTTGTCACTGTCATTTTCTACCAGTTGGGCAATCTCAAAAGCTGTATCTAACTGTCCTAATTTTTCCTGGACATAGTAGGAGAGATGAGTTAACATCCAAGCTGGATATGGATCGTTTTTGATGACCCAAGCAATTCTGATGATTTGAGTCAATACCTCAGCAGCTTTGCTCGTTTGTTCTGTGTTACCGTAGCTGCGAGAAATAGAAATCAAAGCCATAGCTTTATAATAGTTACTTTCTATTGTTTGGGCAATACTGAGAGCCGAGTCAGCTTGTCCAGATGCTGCAACTTGAGACGCGATCGCACTTAACGCACAAGCTTGAAAATCCTCATCTTCTATGCCTCGTGCCACCAGAACAGCAGAACCGTAGTTTTCTACTTGAGCATAGCTGCGGATGAACGCATTTAACACTTGCTCTCTTACAGAAACTGAGCATTGAGGCAAAGCTTTAGGAATGTCATTCGGGAATGTTTGGGCTATCTGAAAAGCTCTCGCAAAATTTTCTTGAGCTTGCTCGATTTGTCCCAACTTTAGATGATTGTCGGCGATTTCAACCAACTCCAGAGCCTGAAAACGATCTTTTAAAAGTTGGGATGACATTACCTGCACTTCCTCTTGATTTGCTAACTATACAAAGTCATAAATAGGGACTTCCAGCGTGCGACTTGGCTGTTTTCCTTTCCAGATGATTTGCTGTAGTCGCTCTACAGTTTCTGGTGAGAAAAAACGCTCTCCTGTTTCTACACACAATCGGGCTGGCACATTTTCAATAATGATAAAATTTCCATCCATTTCAAGAGTATAGTTAACTCTTTGTTCAATCATGGTTTCTTTCCAGACTTCATTGCTCATTTTGAGTTCTCCTAACTTTGAAATTCATCCACAGTTCAGCGCTCGGTTCGTATAGGGTAATAATTTTTATCAAAGGGCGGGATGGATAACTACACTGGATGTGCAAAGGTCGAGCTGCTAGGGTAAAACCCAGTATCAGGCAGCTTGGACCATATTTGTCGTCTGGATAATCTTCGATAACTTCACCGCTTGAAATAGCGTCGCGCAGTTCTTGCACCCCGATCTGGCGGACGATGCTTTGATTGAGAGCGTGCTGTGAGAACTCAAACTGGCTTTGAACAATTTTATTGCGGATTTCTTCAATCATTACCAGGGTGCATAACAGCTTACGGATTTCCTTTTGATCTAAAACTTAACATTTAATTATACATAAAATCACCCTATTTTTCAACTAAGCTTACCAAAAACAGTCAATCAATAAGGGCGGGGAATGCCCGCCCCCTTAGCTTCTAATTACTCCGAAACACCGACTTAGCCTTCGATTTCAGAGAATTAGCTGCATCAGCCAAAGTCTGCGCGATCGGCTGCTGCGAGTGCATGAAAACGCGAGCCGTATTGCGTCCGGGCATCCCCGAAATCGAGCCGCCAGGGTGCGTACCCGCACCAGTTAAAAACAAACCGTCGATCGGCGTTTTGTAATTGGCCAACTCCGGTAAAGGACGGAAAAATATCATCTGATCCAGCGTCATGTCAACGTGGTAATAATTCCCCTTCAGCGCCCCCAAACGCTCTCCCAATTCGGCCGGACTTTCCACCCGGCGGCCGATAATTGAATTCTTGATATTCGGCGCGTATTCTGCTAATTTGTCAATGCAGCGATCGGCAACTTTGTTTTTCAGCTCGTCCGTCCAACCCGTACCGTGCTGACCGGTTCCCTCAGCATTTTCGATTTGGTAAGGAGCAAAAAATTCAATCCAAGCCGTATGGTGTCCGGGAGGAGCCATTGACGGGTCTCTTACCGTCGGAAACACGACATACATCGACGGATCGGAATCGGGGATTTTGCCGATCGCAGGTTCGTTGTGGGCAATTTCGACGTGTTTCACCGAGTCAGCAATTAAAACAGAACCCATTAAATATTCATCGCGATGGTTCCAGCGATCGAACTTAGGTACTTCGTTGAGAGCTAAATCTATTTTCAGAATAGTCTCGTTGTTATTGACAATTTTGCGATCCAATCTTTCCCGCAAATTCGGATCTGCACTGTCAACATCACTCTCATCCATTAAATGCAGAAACAGACGCTTCGCATCAATATTAGAAATGACACCTTTGGTAGCTCGATATTCTGTGCCGCCTGCAACTCGAACACCGACAGCGCGGCCGCTATCAACTAATATTTTCTCAACGTGCTGGTCGGTCAGTATAACACCCGCATAGGTTTTCACTAAATTGACCAGCGCTTGCACCAATGCACCAGTTCCTCCACGAGGCCGCGCCATGCCGGGATTGTGGCGCATTGCCATCATAATTGCACCGATCGCAATCGTTTTTTGCGAAGGAGGCGCGCCCAATTCTGAAGCGAGTCTCGCTAAGGGTGCTTTTAGAAATTCCTCATCAAACCACTCGTTGAGAATGTCTTCAGCGCTGGTAATCATCGTGCGAATAAAGTCCAGCGTTTTGTCGGGGGAACCGATGACTGAAAATAAGTCTTTGAGTTTGGCAATATCGTAGTTGCCGGCAATATCTATAATAGATTTTGGCGGCGCGTTGAACATCGGCACCATTGCACCTAAAGCGCGCTGCCAAAAGTCTGTATATTCGGCATATTTTTTCGCGTCGCGCTCGTTGTAGCGGGCAATTTCTGCACAAGTTTTTTCTACGGAAGTGTGTGCTAAGAAATATTTGCCGTCTGGATGCGGACAAAAAACCACTGGATCGCAGTAAAGATATTCTAAACCGTATTTTTCCAGTTCTAATTCTTCTACGACCGGCCCTAGATGGATAAATTCGTGGTCGATCGCGCACAAGTTGAATTTAAAATCGGGTAATTCAGGAATCGCAGCTTCGGTAGTCGCCGCGCCGCCGGGAACCGAACGTTTTTCTAACAAAAGGACTGTATATCCGGCTTTGAGGAGATAAGAGGCACAGACAAGTCCGTTGTGACCCGCTCCGATGATAATTACATCATAGGTTTGCATAGATGAAGCTCTGGGGATAGGATATTTTGTTTGATTTTACAAATGTTAACAAGTTGGCAGTCTCTATCAATAGAAATAGATTCATCTTCAGAGATTAGTTTTAGTATCTTACAAAAGATGGAGTTTTTGTTAAATGCTGTTGTGCGATCGCCTTCTTATTTCTTGAATTGACCGATCAATTGTTTGCTTTCAACTGTCAATTGTTGAACCTTCGATCGCTCCTGCCAACTTGCCCATGCATCATACCACAGATTTTGCGATTTACTTGCGTCACACAAAAAATTAATTATCAGTACGATTTCCCAAATAAACTCTTGTTTTGTAAACTAATGAAACAAAGCCTCGATCGCCGCAGTGAGCTTGATAAAGCTCGGTTAAATCCGAGATGATTTTCTGCAAGTGAGGCCCGGAGTTGGGAATGTACGACGCGCTTTTGGCCCGCCCGATCAAACCTGCTAAATCTACATTTTGTCTGTGAGCAAATTCGATCGCGCGCACGTCACTAAAATCTGGACTCGCAAGCAATGGCTCGATCGCGCGAGCTCGCTTTTCGGCCGGATGGCTGTTAGAAGCGCTTTTAACAATTTGAGTGTAACCTAGTGTCAGCGCATCCGCGCGATCGCGCAAATTCCAAACTACAGCCAACCTTCCCGACGACTTGAGAATTCGCCGAAATTCTGGTAAGCTTAAAACAGGATTAAACCAATGAAAAGACTGGAAACACGAGACTAAATCGAGGGATGAGTCGGGCAAATTAGTAGCTTCAGAAGTGCCTTCTCTAAACTCTACCCGCTCGTGAGGTGCAGCCGCTTGTCTCATTTCGGCATTAGGCTCGATCGCTAATACTCGAACACCTCTTTCTGCTAAATGACGCGAAGAAATCCCCGTACCTGCACCGATATCGGCTACTGTTAATTGCGAAGGTTCCCCAAGTCCATCTAAAATCGCCTCAATCGCAGCGGCTGGATAAGTCGGGCGGTATTTGACATAATCGGCGGCGCGATCGGAAAATCGACCTAGCGGATTCATCTCGTATAGCGCAGGTTTAGAATTATAAGAATTCATGTTAATAATTTGACAGTTGGCAGTTTGCCGTTGACAGTTGGCAGTTGGCAGTTGGCAGTTGTCAGTTGTCAGTTGGCAGTTGGCAGTTGGCAGTTGTCAGTTGGCAGTTGGCAGTTGGCAGTTGGCAGTTGTCAGTTGGCAGTTGTCAGTAGTTAGTTGTCAGTAGTTAGTAGACATTTAACTACTAATGACTAAGGAATGAAGATTTAATAACTTAAGCAATTGCTCGTTACTTTCGCTCTGTCTGGTAATGCAGATAGGCGAGGCTCTGCCTCCTTTTATCTGCCAACTTACAGGATAGAGGACTGTAGGAGGTGTTTAAGTTATTAAGTTTTCGATTCTAATTATAAATCAATACGGTTTACTTAAAATTCTCTTAATAGAGCAACGAAGCAATCGCAGTATTATTTGGTTTTCAGAATATTTCAGCACATGGATCGTCTTAACTAAACCGTATTGGATGATAAGTTAGTTCGCGAGATTTAAAACTAGCATTTCTAATGACCAATGACCAATGACTAATGAGTAATGACCAATGAGTAATGACCAATGACTAATGACTAATGACTAATGACTAATGACCACTGACCACTGACTACTGACCACTGACTAATTATTTGAGTTCATTGAGGGCCGCTTCGGCTTTTTGGGCACCATCATTGTTTCCTTGCTGGCGGTAAGTGTCTAGAGCTTGTTGGAAAGCTTGAATTGCTTCGGATGTGCGATCGCGCGCTTTGAGTGCTTGACCCATATCGTAATAAGCTTCTGCTCTGTTTGGATCGATCTGGATCACTCGCCTAAAAGTGATAATCGCTCCTACAAAATCTTGTTTTTGGATTTGAATTTCCCCGATCGCCACGTATGCTTCAACTAAATTCGGGCGCACGTCAATTGCCCGCTTATAAGCTACCACTGCTCCGTCTAAGTCGTTTTGAGATCTGAGAAGTTCGGCGATTTCTACTTGCACTTCGGGATTTCGGGGCTCTAGTTTGGCTGCTTCTTCAAAAGCTGCTAGTCCTTCGGAAGTGTTGCCGTTCCGCAGCAAAGCACTACCTAATTTTAACTGGACGCTGGACTGTTTGGGAGCGAGTTTGGCTGCTTCTTCGAGCACGGTGACAGCACTGGCAAAATTTCCCTGCTGGATCAATACTAAACCCATTGAAGAATAAGCTTGCCAATTTTTCGGATCGAGGGCGATCGCCTCTTGGTATGCTTTAAATGAACCGCTGTAATCTTTTTGCTGAAAAAGTACCACTCCCAGACCGATGCGGGCGTTGACATTTTTGCGATCGAGCGCAGTGGCGCGGCGGTAAGCAGAGGCTGCTGCGGGATAGTTTTGTAGGTTCGCCATAGCATATCCTAGGGCGTATTGAAAATCAGCATTTTTTGGTTCGAGACCGATCGCCTGTTGGTAAAATTCTACAGAGGCTTGATAGTTGCCTTGACGCGCTTCTAAATAGCCAATACCGGAAAAAATGCGCGGGTTTTCGGCATCTAAACGCGCTGCTTGCTGATAAACGTCGATCGCCTTACTGTAATCTCCTGCATTTACCAACTCGCGTCCTTGTCGCAGCAGATCATCTAAATTTGAATCGTTTTTAGGTTGAACTTGAACAGATGTTTCTGCTGATAGCGCTACCTGCGGCGCTGCGATCGCGAATCCCGCTACCAACAGCGTACTTAATACCAAGAGACTTTGTTTGTGGACGGCCATTTGTTTCAAAGAATGTGTGGAATAAAAGAGCGAGTTGCAGCCAGCTTGCTAGCGCTGAGCTGCAAGAAACGGATACAAACCACTGACGCTAGCGTCAGAGTATATCCCAAAATTTTAGAGTTTAGTTCAACCTCCGGTGATTCAAGGTGCTGGAGCATCAATCCAAAATTCTTCAATTCTTTAATCGACGCTCCAGCTTAGGGTTTGGCTGGAATCTTGGAACGGCGAGATGTAGTAAATCTACAGAACTCGACTCACTCAAAATTTTCGCACTTGAGGGCAACTGATGATTGTAACAACAACTGATATCATCCAAGGAGCAGAAATTCAATCTTACTTGGGAATTGTAACTGCTGAGGTGGTCTACGGCACCAACGCCCTGCGAGATTTTTTCGCGGGGATTCGCGACATCATCGGCGGGCGCACCGGCAGTTATGAGGAAGTGTTTCTCAAAGGACAGCGAGATGCCCTCGCGGAACTGGAAAAACGGGCAGGGCGTCTCGGTGCTAATGCCGTCATCGGGGTGGAAGTTGATACTGGCACGATTAATGTAGACTCTTCGGGAGCTCTGCTGCTGATTACTGCCGTCGGAACGGCTGTAAGATTGCGTTAAGCAGCCTTTCCTCTATACGTCGGCGAACTTTGTTTAACTGGATAAAATAGTTATTCGTCATCAGTCATCAGTCATTAGCTAATAGCTTCTGACTGATGGCTGATATCGTTTCTGGTTGCATCGGAATAATAAAATCGAGTCAACAGTTAACACTCAACCATTCAGTTTTTCGCCCCGCCCGTCAACAGTCAACAGTCAACAGGAGTGAAACCGGAATTGATATGATGACTTTTTTGTTTCTTTCTTCAGACAGAGATTCTGGTTATTTCCCCAGGCAGATATAGTTTTTATCAATCTCAGCCAAAATCAATACATAAGTTCTAGATTCTTAAAAATAAAAACACTTCAGAGGAAAAAAAATATGTCCTACGTAAATAGACCTGCCGATAACGTTGTTACTGAACCGGTGGTGGTGAATTCAGTGATGGAATACCACGATCGAGTGCGGTGGGGCCCGATCTTTTCAGGTTTGGTAATTGCGATCGCCACACAACTGGTGTTAAGTGCATTGGGCGCGGCGATCGGCCTAAGCAACATCGCTAATTCAGGAGCACCGCGCACTATTGCCGGCAGCGTCGGTACAGGAGTAGGAATTTGGTCAATCATCAGTTTGCTAATTAGCTTAGGCGTTGGGGGCTGGGTAACAGCTCGCGCTTGCGGCCCGATGAACCGCAGCACGGCACTTTTGAACGGAGCAATTTTGTGGGCAACGACCTTAACAATAGGCTCTTGGCTGTTAGCCAACGGCGTGGCCGGTACTTTTGGCATAGTAGCTGCAAATGCCGGAGAAGTGATTAATCAAGCCCAGCAAGGTGTCGTCAATCTGCCGAACCAAGCGCCTAACGTATCTGCTCAAGATACTCGCAATATTGCTGAAAATGCCGCCAAAGCAGGTTGGTCATTTTTGTTCGGCTCGCTATTGGGTTTAGTTGCTTCAATGGCAGGGGCATCTGCAGGCGCGCGCACTCCCCGGAATTACTCGTAAAAGTTTGGTCGGACATGGAAAGTTCATGTTCATAAAGCACTTTTTCAAGGTGCTTTTTTATTGTTTTAATTCATGTATTCTTCAGTCCGTGCCGGCGGACTTCATTTGTGTAGATTTTGTAGGGCGCGCAATGCGCACCGATTTTGTAGGGCGCGCAATGCGCACCGATTTTGTAGGGCGCACAATGCGCACCGATTGACTTGCTTTAAGTCTGAAAAGTCCCAAAGTAAAATAGCGGTTTGATCCTTTTTATCAGGTTCAAATTTAACAAGTTAGGCAGGGCTGGAATTGCACATCATACATTGAGAAAAATGTGCGCAGTGCGCACCCTACAAATTAAGAGGAAGGTGCGCAGCGTGCATCATACATTGAGAAGAATGTGCGCAGTGCGCACCTACAAATTAAGAGGAAGGTGCGCAGCGTGCATCATACATTGAGAAGAATGTACGCAGTGCGCACCATACAAATTAAGCGGTGAAGTATTTCGCCGCTGGGTGATAGGTGATAATTGCCGTGGTGGATTGTTCGGGATAAAGCTGTTCGCTTTCATCCATGTACAAGTTTATCCGATCGCACTTTAACAATTCCAGTTGCTTGTACTGATCCGCCATGTTCGGACAAGCGGGATAGCCGAAACTGTACCGCGAACCGCGATATCTTTGTGCCAGCATATCGCGAATATTGTCCGGTTCCTCGCTACCAAAGCCCAATTCGCGCCGAATTCGCGCGTGAGTCCATTCTGCTATTGCTTCCGCTGTCTGTACCGCTAACCCGTGAAAGTAGAGATAGTCGGTATATTGATTATTAGCAAATAGCTTTTGTGCGTACTCTGTAGCAATCTCTCCCACTGTCGCTACTTGCATCGGAAATACATCGATTTTACCCGATTCTTTGGGCGCGAAGAAGTCGGCAATGCACAGCCGGCGCGCCGATTTTTGCCGGGGAAATGTGAATGTTGCAGCGGGTGTCGATACATCTTGCCCGTTATTCATAATTTCCGGATCGTACACATACAAAGAATTGCCTTCAGATTGACAGGGAAAATACCCGTAAATTGCTTGGGGATTCAATAGCTTTTCGGCAATAATTTTGTGTTTCCATTCCTCCAATATCGGATAAACTTTCTGGGCTAAGAAAGCATCGTATTCTTCCCGCGATTGATCTTTGGGCTTGCGGAACTGCCACTGACCGGCAACTAAGGCTTGCAAATCTAAGTGCCAGAAAATCTCCTCAAAGGGGATGTCTTCTCCCTGCAACAGTTTTGTTCCCCAGAAAGGAGGATTTGGGCGATCGAGATCTGCAGCAACCGCTTCGGAACGCTTGGTATCAATCACCACCGGAATGTCTGGTTTTCCAGCATCTTCTACAGCAGTTTCTGCCGAAATTTTAGCTGCTTTCACTGTCTTATTTTCTTGCCCTACTTCATCTAAAAATCCTTGCAAATCTTCCCAGTTACCAGCAGATTTGGCTGGCATGAGTTTCTCCATAAAGTGCAAGTCAGAAAACGCATCTTTGCCATAAATTACTTTACCTTGGTAAGTATTTTGGCAGTCTTCATGTACAAACTTGGGAGTCAAAGCCGCGCCGCCCAAAATTACGGGAACGGTGATTCCTTTCTGGTTGAATACTTCCAGATTTTCTTTCATGAATGCGGTGGATTTTACCAGCAAGCCACTCATCGCAATACAGTCAGCTTTGTGCTTTTCGTAGGCTTCGATGATATTGTCAACCGACTGTTTGATTCCCAAGTTAATCACTCGGTAGCCGTTGTTTGATAGGATAATATCAACCAAGTTTTTGCCGATGTCATGAACGTCGCCTTTAACAGTCGCGATCAGGAATGTGCCTTTGGCATTATCCCCGGATTCTGACTTTTCCATGTACGGTTCTAAATAGGCAACGGCCGCTTTCATGGTTTCTGCGGACTGCAATACAAACGGTAGCTGCATTTGTCCCGAACCGAACAATTCTCCTACTACTTTCATCCCGTCTAGTAAGAAGGTATTGATGATTTGCAGGGGCGGATAGGTTTCTAAGGCTTTGGCGAGTTGGATGTCGAGCCCAATTCGTTCGCCGTCGATGATGTGCTGCTTCAGGCGTTCTTCTACGGGGAGGTTTGCGTCTTCTGTCCGATCGCGCTTGGTAGTTTTGCCAGCAAACACCGTTGTTAGGTCGCCCAAGGGGTCGTAAACGCAAATTTCGCCGTCGAACTCCCTCTCGTCGTAAATCAGTTTACGGCAGATTTCTTGGTGTTTGGGGTCGATTTTGGCGATCGGCAAAATCTTGTTAGCGCTGATAATAGCCGAATCCATCCCCGCCTGCATCGCTTCGTGCAAAAACATGGAATTCAAAACTTGGCGCGCCGCCGGATTCAAGCCGAAGGAAATATTAGAAACTCCCAAAATTACGTGACAACCGGGCAATTCTTGGCGGATACGGCGGATTGATTCGATGGTAGCTTTGCCGTTTTTTCGGTCTTCTTCAATCCCGGTGGAAATGGGCAAAGCTAAGGGATCAAAAAAGATTTCCTCGGCGCTAATTCCGAAGGCGACGGCGGCGTTATAGGCGCGTTGGGCGATCGCAAATTTTTGGTCAGCAGTTCTGGCCATCCCATCTTCATCAATCGTCCCGATCACAATCCCCGCACCGTATTTTTTTGCCAACTCCAAAACTTGATAAAAACGCGGTTCTCCGTCTTCATAGTTAGTAGAATTCAGCAAACATTTGCCGCCGGCAACTTTTAACCCCGCTTCCATCTTTTCCCATTCGGTGGAATCCAACATTAAGGGCAGAGTTGCATTAGTCACAACGCGGGAAACTAATTGTTTCATGTCGCGCACGCCGTCGCGCCCGACATAATCAACGTTGACATCGAGAATGTGCGCGCCTTCTCGCACTTGTTCCCTAGCCATTGCTACTAAACCGTCCCAATCTTCGGCATTTAGCAAATCGCGGCATTTTTTGGAACCGCTGGCGTTGAGTTTTTCGCCGACAATTAAGAATGAATTTTCTTGTTCGTAGGGTTGCGCGCTATAAATTGAAGCGGCGGCAGGTTCCCAAGAAAAATCGCGAATTTTTGGTGTAAGAGTTTCGCCAATTTCTGATAGTTGTTGGATGTGATCGTAGCGGGTTCCGCAGCAGCCACCGATGACTTGCACGCCTAAGTCTTCGACGAAACGCATCAAGGCCATTTTTAATTCTATTGGCGTGAGTTTGTAGTGCGCGTGGCCGCCGATGTTTTCGGGTAAACCGGCGTTGGGAATGCAGGAAATTACAAAGGGCGAATGTTCGGAAAGGTATTTGACGTGTTCCGTCATGCGATCGGGCCCGGTGGCGCAGTTTAATCCTAAAATATCTATGGGATAGGGCTGCAAAATGGCTAGGGCGGCGCTGATGTCGGAACCGACTAACATTGTGCCGGTGGCTTCCATTGTGACTGATACCATTAACGGAATCCGCGCACCTTTTTTCTTAAATACTTCTTCAATAGCATTTAATGCTGATTTAATTTGCAGTACGTCTTGACAAGTTTCGACAAGAAATAAGTCAACGCCACCGTCATAAAGTCCTTCTGCTTGTTCGGTAAAAGCGGCGGTTAGCGTGTCGAAATCGATGTGTCCTAAAGTTGGCAATTTGGTGCCTGGCCCGATCGATCCTGCGACAAATCTCGGTTTTTCTGGCGTGTCAAATTCGGCGGCGATTCCCTTGGCGAGTTCTGCCGCTGTTTTGTTGAGATAATATGCTTTGTCTGCTAAATCGTACTCGGCGAGCACGATGGAAGCAGCGCCGAAGGTGTCTGTTTCGATGACATCAGCGCCTGCTTCGAGGAATCCCCTGTGCACGATGGCGACGGCTTCCGGTTTGGTGTGCACGAGATATTCGTTACAGCCTTCGTATTCTTTGCCGCCGAAGTCTTCTGCGGTGAGGTTTTGGACTTGCAGGTTGGTTCCCATTGCGCCGTCGAAGACGATGACGGGGCGCGAGGGGTGGTGGAGTCGATCGAGAAATCTGCTATTCATCGGCGGTAAAAAGACGTAGGTGCTATATATTTACATTTTTATCTATTGTGCAATATTCTCAACAATTATGCCTATCTTGGGGAACTGCTGATGAGTGAAGGATTTAATGTTAGTGACAATAGTTCGTAGGCGCAAGCCGGGGCGTAGCCATCGCACCTGTGATTTTACCGATCGCCTTAGATAATTGTCAAAATTTGGCTGCGGGCGACGCTGCGGAGGAAAAATTGGCCAGTTGCGAGGTTTTTTTTTCGCTTAACTGTTGAGGATTTTTGCAAAAATGCGATCGAGATAATTAAACGAATCATGCAAAAGGGCGATCGAATTATCTTACAGCAAGCCGGGGAAGACATCGCCGCCATTGTTTTGGAAGAAGAGTTTCAAAAACTAGATTACCTGCTGGAAGAACTCAAACCGTCACAATTTTTCCCCGACGAAGAAGCCTATTATGAAGATTGTGGAGCAATTCACTGCATCTACCCGGACGAACTTGTCAAGGACTTTGATAAAATTTTAGCAGATGTCAAGGAATTTGACGACTTGTTTGGTTTGCTGCCAACGGAGGAAATGGGAGAGAATATTCATATTTTCATATCTGTAGCTATTCTGATGTCTGTCGATCGATTTTGGGTATCGGATTACCTAATAGCTGAAAAAGCCAGACTGAAAATGGCATAATAATATTATCTCCGCTCAATTAGTTGCGATTCCTGTAGGAGTTCGCTTCGCCAATATTTATAAATAAAAAAAATAGATCCGGTAAAGCCTCCCCGATCCCTGCGGGCAGGCATTCTTGGCACTATCCTACATATTTGTACTGATTGAGGATTGCTATCAGTAAATCGGCGCGAATATTTATCCTTGGCATCACGCAGGAGGCAGTTCGGCTTGAGGAGAAGCGTGCGATTGACATTTCATTGCACAGTGCTGTTTATTTGCGCCTTTCTACTGAGTGAGAACAGAAGTAATCAGAAAAATCTCAGGAGTGAAGTTCTCACAACCAACCTTTGACTATTAAAAAACCTTAAAAAATGTCATTATTTTTTTCTATTCCTTCTCTGCGAACCTCTTTTCGGCAATCGTTGAATTTCACTTTCGCCTCCTGTAACTTCTAATGCAGCGTCTACTTCTTCTATGATTTCTAAATCAACAACTTCAACACCGCCCTCGCTGATTGTTTCCGCTATCTCAACCTCCTCCAAATCCTGCTGATTTTCGATTAAATGCACCTCTAACCCAGAATCTATAATCGGCAAATCATCAATTTCTTGATTAATTTCAGCTTCTCCAATTCCATCCTCAATTCCCACCTGCGCTAAATTTTCCTGGCTGGCTAGATTAATTTGAGTTTCTCTAATTTCCTTCTCTACAAGCTGCGCCGATAACTGCTGATTTTCCCTTAACAACTGTTCAATTTTAAGCCCTTGAATTCTAAGCTGTTCATTCAAAACACGAATTTCTCGGTTTTGCTGCTGAATCATATCTTCGCCCTCAGCAATCGTGCGATTTCTCTCTAATATCATTTCATTTCTCGTTTCTAATTCTAAAGCGCTCATAGCTGCTTTAATCACATTATAAAAATGAGGCTTAGAAACATCAATTTGTTTAGCATTATGGCGACTTTTTCCCAAAAGCCCAATCTTTTCGCCTTGCTTAACAGCTAACACAAAACCTTGATGATTTTTAATTTTTAATTCTTTAACAAAATCAACTTGAACTAAACTGCAAATATATTTGTGACAATCATAATAAAATTCTGCTTTCATAAAAAAGCACCCCTTTCTGCTACAGTGCGGAAGAATTATACCACGAAGAAGGTTAAATCTAGAATAAAATTTTTAACGCTATGGTGCGCGCCGATCGCCCTACGACACTGTCCAATGTATGAAATGTCAAGAGTTGCTGCTAGAATTCATCAAAAACAAAGAATGTATAGCCGATAATTGCCTTATTTGCTGATATATGCCCTTGTCAATCCGTAACGATAATAAGCTGTTTCTAAATCAACTATTTCATCCTGAACTTGAGGTGCTAATTCAAACAAGCTTAACTGAATTGGCAGATTGTGGTTTTTTGCTTGGTTAAACTTGCTCAAAAGTCTTGCTTCTAAATCCTGGTGCGATTCTAAATTTCCATCGGACAAAATGTGCTTAATTTGCAAATTAAATGCTTTGAGTTTGTGGCAAACTAAAATAGTCCGATGACAAGCGATCGGGTCTTTTTCCGCACACATTAAACTGATTTTAAAGTTTGCTGCGCCTTTGAGCAAGCGCTGAATTCCGGCGGAAAATAGAGGAGTTGCTGCTATGCGATCGTACAAAGCTTTACCGCCAGTATCGTAACAGCTTAAATCTTCCGGCCTCGCACCCAATTCTTTACCTAAAAAAACATATTGAATGCCGGCATCAGACAGAGAAGCGGTAATTTCTGATTTGTTGAAATGAGGTAAATAGCGGCTGAAAGGATGCGATCCTCTTCGAGGGCTTCGCTAACGCACGTCCGCAACCGCCGTAATCCCGTGTTGTTGCAGCAACAAAAGAAACGATTCAATACTCTGATTGGAGTGTCCGATCGTAAATAATTCCATTGCTTCGATCTGGCTATTTTGTTCGTGCCTTGCGGGGGAGAGTTTTTGTCGCCCGATGGTTTCAATCTGCAGACTTCAACTTGTGGGTTGTTTCACCAGCTTTTGAATCAAAATTTGCAAACCCAGCAGCATCAAACCGACAGCGGCGAGTCCAAACACGCCCGTACCCAAAGCCACCATTCCGACTACCAAAGTTCGCACGGCAACACTAATTTTAAGCACGGTAATATTGGTGGAATGCAGCGGCTTGCTAGCAAAACTTAGAGCGATCGACATAGTTAGCGAATACAAACCATAAGCGAAGGCGCTAGCGATCAGCGAACCTATTACGCACCGCAAAACCGTAGGCTGCCGAGAAGATGCAGGCGCTGCATCTCCAGCAGAATTTAGAGGTTGGGAATTAGAATTTGGATTAGTTAAATCAGCCATTGCAATTTTAGATTTGAGATGTGAGATTTTAGCGCTGTGGTTAATTCACCAAAACAAAAATCCGTGTTTGATGGCATTTTATCAGTTATTCGATCTCAATAGACTCTGCGCGAAGTTAGATATATCGGGGTCGATCGCCCTAATTGGCCTTTAACGGGCGATCGCACCACCTGTGAGTTACACCCTCGCAATCGGCGGTTTTGTATCGTTTCCCTCCGAACAAATGCGAATCCCAGTATTGCTAAAATTTGCTACCCAAAAATCCAAATCGGGAGAAGCGATCGCACTTTTCACCCGTTCCACAATCTGCTGAGCCTGCTCTTGAGACTCGCAGAGTGCAAACACCGTCGGCCCGGAACCCGACATCATCGTTCCCAAAACCCCCGCCGACTCAAATGCTTCGCGCAACTGCAACACCTGCGGGTACACGGGTAAAGCCACTTTTTCTAAATCGTTGTGCAGCAATTGACCAATTTTCGATCGATCTTTTTGGGCGATCGCCCCCACCATCGGCCCCGAATGCAGCCGTTCCCGGCGACAGTCCAAATCCTCTGATCCACAATAGGAACTACTGAACTGCTGGCGATAAGTTTGATACGACCATGCCGTAGAAATACTGAGATTGCGGTACTTCGCCAGCACCACAGAAAAACCTCCCAAATCCGGCAGTGGCGACAGTTTATCCCCGCGACCAGTTGCCAAAGCCGTACCTCCACCAATGCAAAAAGGCACATCCGAACCCAAAGTTCCCCCCAACTCTTGCAACTCCGACTGAGTGAGTCCCAATTGCCAAAGCAAATCCATCCCGACTAAAACCGCAGCCGCATTTGCAGAACCGCCGGCGAGCCCCGCCGCCACCGGAATCTGCTTGTGAATCGCAATCTCGACTCCGCCGTATTTGGCCAAAGCATCGGGGAATTGCTGCGCCAGCAAATCCGCCGCCCGGTAAGCCAAATTATTTTTATCAGGAGGAACTTGCGGGTGATCGCAGCGCACGCGAATCGTGTCGGTACCGATCGCCCGCAAGTCAATTCGATCGGTCAAATCTATGCTTTGAAGTACCATCGCCAGTTCGTGATATCCGTCGGGGCGATCGCCTATTATTTCCAAATACAGATTGATTTTTGCCGAAGCTAAGAGAGAATAGGAACGCATAGGTGATTAAGCCGCAGGTGAAAGAAACACCTGGTTGAAATTAATTGATACGAGTCATAGTCCATTTTCTCACAACTCAAAGGAAATATTATGCAGGATCGGCAGTCATTAGTCATTGGTCATTAGTCAGCAGTCATATCGCGTCCAGTCGATCGATCTAAAATTAGTTCGTAGTGTGGAATGCGAGTCCGATCCAAGTTGCGGACTCGCATTCCGCAGTACGAACGAAACGTTTTTATGATTAATCTACCGAATATGATATAATTAGTGATTGGTCATTGGTCATCCGAAAACAAATTATTGCTCAAATTTACCCATTGATCCACGCTCAAATCTTCAGCGCGAGATTGAGGATTTATCTGTAATTTTTCTAACAATTGAAGGAGTTTATCTAAATCGACAGATCCTTTCAAATTATTTCGCAGCATCTTGCGCTTGCTGCCAAATCCCAACTTGATTAAATTCTCCAAATAGCGCGGATTAACCGCCGCAGTTTCTATCTGTCTGGGACGCAACCGCACCACAGCAGAATCGACTTTTGGAGGCGGATAAAAATCTCTAGAAGGCACATCACAAACTAACTCGCATTCTGCTAAATATTGTACCCGCACCGACAAAGCGCCAAAAGCTGTAGAACCCGGTTTAGCGTAAAGTCTTTGGGCGACTTCTTTCTGTACTAACAGCACGATCGCATCAAAGGGTTTAGCAGCAGGCGCAGATATAGTTCCCAGCAGTTTTTGCAAGATCGGGCCGGTGATATTATAGGGAATGTTGGCAACAACTTTATTGGGATTTTGGAATTTTGGAAAGGCTGTTAGTTCAGCATCTAAGTTTATTTCCAAAAAATCGCCCTGTAGCAGTAAAAAGTTGTCGGTTTTGCCTAGTTGCTTGGCTAGTTTTAGGCACAAATCTCGATCGATCTCCACCGCAACAACAGACTCAGCCTCCGGCAGCAAGCGCCGAGTCAGAATTCCAGTGCCCGGCCCGATTTCCAGGACGCGAGAACCATCCAAATTCGCTGCTTTGACAATCTTATCTAAGGCTTTCTCGCTTTTGAGCCAATGTTGAGCAAACTGTTTCCGGGGTCTGGTCGATCGCATTTTTTGAATTGCTGGAAGAAATCTTAGCCTGCTATTCTATCACAACCTCATATTTTTTCCTCACCTACAGTCATGTTGATTTTTGTTAACATGGGTTGAATTCAGCAAAAAGCTTGGGCACTATAAAAAAATAAACGAGAAAAAATAAGTTTATTTCTTCCCAATTCCCAATTCCCAATTCCCAATTCTCCAAAAATGAAATTAGTTCCCCCAAAAAAAACAACTATTGGCAACCTCCAAACCTTTATGGAGTAAGTAATTTATAATTTTTCACTTCTTAAATTCTTAAATGGTATGAAATTCCAACGAGTATTTGGTACATTACCCAAAACCCAAGCCAGCGCGCCCGGAAGAGTAAACCTGTTGGGCGAACACACAGACTACAACGACGGATTTGTACTGCCGACGGCAATTCCCCAGCGCACAACAGTACAAATTGGCTTCAGCAGCGACGAGCGCCACCATTTTTATTCAGCAGAATATGACGAACTCATAAATTTTTCAGACGACGATACTATACCGCAAAAATTCGTCACTTATATCTGTGGCTGCCTCAGACTTTTAGAAAAAGAAGGATACAAAATACCGCCAATAAATCTCTACATTACCTCCAACGTGCCGATCGGCGCCGGTTTGTCCAGCAGCGCCGCCTTAGAAATAGCCACCCTCAGAGGAATGCGCGCTTTACTCAACCTCCCCCTAGACGACGTGCGGCTAGCTCAAATCGGACAGCTAGCCGAAATCCGGTACGCCGGTTTGAACTGCGGCATCATGGATCAAATGGCATCGAGTTTAGCAGACACCAACACCATGCTATTTCTCGACACCCGCAGCCTCAAATATCGCCCGATACCTTTTCCTCCAGACACCGAAATTTTAGTAATTGACAGCGGCGAAAGCCACCAACTAGCAGCAGGAAGTGGCTACAACAAACGGCGTGCTGAGTGCGAGGAATCCGCCCGAATATTGGGAGTTAAAGCTCTCAGGGATATCGCCGATCCCAAAGCAGTCGAAGTATTGCCAGAACCCCTCAGAAGGCGAGCTCGCCACGTCATTACCGAAAACAACCGCGTCCTGCAAGCAGTAAAATCTTTGTCTGCAAAGCGTTTCGGCCAGTTAATGAATGCTTCCCACGCGAGTTTGCGCGACGACTACGAAGTTTCAGTGCCCGCTGCAGACACGCTGGCGGCCATCTTGCAGTCAATCCCCCGAGTCTTCGGTGCAAGGCTGACGGGTGGAGGTTTTGGCGGTGCTTGCGTTGCGCTCGTCGAGACAGGTAAAACGGATGTTATCGCAGCAGAGGCGATCGATCGATACCAGCGTGCGGGTTACAGCGGCCGCGTTTTAGTTCCCGAAGTTAAACTGAATTCTTAATAACCTCTTGCAAAAATAACTAGGGCGGGCTTTCCGGCCCATCCCACAAGAATCATTTTTTATTGTGGGATTTCTCGCCGGCCCTATAAATTGATGAAAAAAACTTTTGCCAGAAATCTATTGTGGATTTGAATCTTGGATTGTTGGTAAAACCCGCCCCGGAGGGGAATTACAATTAATTTATCCGACACGATCGCAATTATTACTTGCGGCCAGAAGATTGACCGGCCGTCGTAGCTATTTCCCCAGCTTCCATAAACTGCTTAAAACGGCGCAAATCGTCAGCAATTTGCTGTTCTGGGACTTCCCCAAATAGCTTAGCCGCTGCACCAGCAATCGCACCGCCCGGAGGGTTGTATTCGATCGCAACTTTGACCTCAGTACCGCGTCCTGCTGGTGCCGGTTGAAAGCGCACAAAACCCGAATTCTCAACATCCGCGCCTTCCACAGACACCCACGCAATTAATCGATTTTCTTCTTCGCGGACAATTTCTGCATCCCATTCTACACTATTGCCGGTCGGGGCGCTGGCAATCCAGTGAGAACGCTTGTCATCTATTACCGTTACGTGTTTGAGATGCTTCATAAACCGAGGTAAATTTTCAAAATCGCGCCAGAAACGGTACAATTCATCAGCCGGTTTGTCGATCGTCACCGTCTTTTCAACTTTAATACTTTGATTGGCATCTGCAGCCGACTGCAAACCCTCTGCAACCCCCAGCCCGCGCGCCGCCAAACCGCCACCGGCAACCGCCAGCAAAGCACCTCTCAAAGAACGCTGCGACAAACCAAACAACACCAGCGCCCCGCCACCAATTAACGAAGCCCAGCGTTCGGTCTCGCCGGTGTTAGTTTGGTTTTCTTTGTCAGAATTTGCGATCGAATTAGAATCCATTGTTTTAAACCTCATCTATTAATCGAAAAATAGCAGCTTTCACGCCGCTAGTCGGGCAGTTCTGCGGCACGATGCCCACCGTTGGGCTATCATTGAATAGTTTGAATTGCTTTCGCATTCAACAAATCTTCTTCCCCCAATTCTGGATCGGCGTGGATTGCTTCACCGCTGAAACTCCTACACTCAGGCGTTTTGTTTTGAAAAAACCCGATTCTTTAAAATCTATCTCTCTTTCCCGCGCTCCTGCGTCTGTCTAAAGTAGTTAAGTAGCTGGACAGAATTAATTTAATAAAATCTTACCTAAAAGTCTGTAAGCGTCCAAAGCCCTTTTGTAATTAATTTTTTCCGATTACTTAGAGTATAGTATCGTCCGTCAGACCCTTACATTTGCTCCGCTATTTCCAGCCAACAATCTGATGCACCATACTGTAACTCTTGCACTCACGCACAAATCCATCTAAAATTATCTGCGTCAATCGATGTTGCATCTGCCTTTCATCTGCGGTTTATGTATTGAACGAAAACTTATGAAGAAGTCTACTACTGATTTGAGACAAAGTTTAGATACAAACCTAAAATTAGGGGTGAGTGCATTTCACTAACCCCTACAAACTTTCTGCGGATTTAACTCTATCCATTAAAGGAAAAATTCCCCAAAACAGCCGCGCAATTGCTCCTAAATATACTTATCGATGCCGATCGTCAAAATCATTAATACTCCTAGAATGTGACCGGCGCTCATTGATGCCAAAAATGCGGGAACGCTAACATTGTTAAACAGAGATGGGAAAGGCAAAGGCATTTTCGGGCCGACGTGGGGATGCCAAATTACGCGGCTCAGAACTAGCAATGCTAAGATATTGCAAACAAACATCACTATCGGCTTTTGCCAGTTTCCTGATGCTGTGTCAGTCAGAGCTGATTCTACTACTGCCAGTAAATTTGAGTTGATCATCGTTGATGCTCCTATTTTTCCTATACAATCAGAGGTTATCGATGAAATTTCTTGCCAAAAAGACAGCAGGGGCGATCGCATCTCAGGAATAAATATCTGTTTTGCTCTTAATATTCACTGCGCCAGCGATCGCGCCCCAACTGCAATCATCAAATCACAGCAATAAATCTTTTAATGCCAGTCAAAAGTAACGCAAGCTACAAACGAACTAAATTATACTCGCTGCTATTTGTAACTTTTAGCCGATCTGGCAGTTGTGGCATTTACTCATACTGCCAGACCGGAAACAATGCTCGTTATTAGCGAGCGATATAGGTAGGCAGAAAGTGAAGGATGTCGCGTAGAACGCTATATCCAGCCAAGTCCCAGAGCAAATAAGCTAAGAAGCCGATCATCGCTAAGCGGCCGTTCCAAAGTTCTGCTTGCGGGTTAAAGCCAAACAAAAAGGCATTGCGATCTTTGCCGTTGTAAGCATTAGTGGTTGTAGGTACGTTAGTAGGACGAGTTTCCATGTTTTTACATTCCTTAACAATGTTTCGCTTATCATAGTAGCGACCTAATTTTTAGTTTGCTATCTGTCTCTAGGCTCAAGATACACACAAGTCTAAAGGAGGATTCTGAAACACAAAAATATGTGTTAAGTTTTGTTAAGGTTTTTTTTAGCGATCGCCTGTATCAGCCGATACAAAAGACAAGTACAAGTTGAGACTGCTGTTGTCAAAGGAAGTGTCTCATGGTAGGAATGGTAAATTTAAACTTCAAACCACAACACGATCGCCCGGAGTTAAGTAAAATATAAGATTCACAGATCGCGAGGGAGAAACAGTTATCGAAACCATCTACGGCAATCTTCAAGGTTTAAAGTCCAGCCAGCTCAAGCAACTCGAAAAGCTTTACCACCAGCGACTACCGGGCGATCGCATCACCACGGCAGAATTCGCCCAGCGCGTCGCAGCCATCAGCACCGAAATCGACAAACCAATCTGCACCTACATCAACCGTCGCGGACAAGTAATTCGCGTCGGCGTAGGTACACCCCGCCAAACCCAAATTTCGCCCCTAGAATTGCCCCGATACGGCGGAGGTCGCCTCAGCGGCATTCGCTGCATCGCCACCCACCTGAAGCCAGAAACCCCAAGCGAAGCAGCTCTCACAGCAATGGCAATTCAGCGCCTAGATGCCCTAGTGTGGCTGACGCTGACCGGCGGAGGATTTCAGCGCCGCGGCGGCGGTGCGACAGGTTACATCCAAGAAACTTATCTCGTTCACCTGATACCTCAAGGAGACCGACCAAATTTTGAGTTTTCCGTGTTAAGCGCTCAGTTACAAAAATCTGCAACTGATGAAACTGATGAAACTGATGAAATAGAAGAGTCTTCAGTTCAAAACTCACCAATCAAAACTCAACACTTTCCCTGGACAATCTCAGAACCGCTGAATTTGGACGACCTCGCAGACCAAGATTTTCAGGAGTTGGTGGAAGGACTAGAAGCAGAGTTTCAAGCTGAGTTTGTCGCTAAGCAGGTGGATGCAGACCAAGACAAGGTTCTGCTGGTGGGTGTAATGACTCAGCAGATGACTCTGCTGGATTTTGAGGACGGACTCGCAGAAATCACGCGGCTGGTGGAAAGCGCCGGGGGTCAAGTTCTGCAAACAGTGCGCCAAAAACGATCGCGCCCCCATCCTCAGACAGTCGTTGGCGAAGGCAAAGTTCAAGAAATTGCTCTCACCGCTCAGACGGTTAGCGCTAACCTCGTGGTATTCGATCGCGATCTGGCACCCGCACAAATACGTAACCTAGAAACTCTCCTCGGCATTCGCGTAGTCGATCGCACGGAGGTAATTCTGGACATTTTCGCCCAAAGAGCGCGATCTAGCGAAGGTAAATTGCAAGTCGAACTAGCTCAGCTACAATACACCCTGCCCCGGCTCAGAGGGATCGGTCAGGCCATGTCAAAGCAGGGCGGCGGCATCGGTACCAGAGGCCCTGGGGAAACTAAACTAGAAACCGAACGGCGGACGATCGCCAAACGCATTACTCGATTGCAGCAAGAAGTAAATCAACTCCTCGCTCACCGCTTCCGGCTACGGCAGAACCGGCACCACAATGACGTACCCTCAGTCGCCATCGTCGGCTACACAAACGCCGGTAAATCGACCCTGCTCAACCTGCTCACCAATTCCGAAGTCTACGCCGCCGACCAGTTATTTGCCACCCTCGACCCCACCACCCGCAAGCTGACAATTCCTAGCGCCGAGGGCGGGGAACTTTTGTCGCTCGTCCTCACAGACACAGTGGGCTTTATTCGCGAACTGCCCCCCTCACTGATCGACGCTTTTCGGGCTACCCTCGAAGAAGTCACAGACGCCGACGCTTTGCTGCACCTCGTCGATCTCTCCCATCCCGCATGGCAAAGCCAAATTCGATCCGTCATGAATATTTTGACAGATATGCCCGTAACTCCTGGGCCTGCTCTTGTAGTTTTCAACAAAATCGATGCCGTAGATGAAGATAGACTCGCTCTCGCACGAGAAGAGTTTCCTCAAGCCGTATTTATTTCGGCCGCCAAAGGTCTCGGATTGGAAACTCTGCGCGATCGATTAGCGCAACTCATTGAATACGCCCTCTATCCTCGGTAAATACTTAAATATTCCTTTTAAGTAGTTGACAGTCAGGAATACACGTACATATACTGAGGACAGTTCCTATCGCAGCATGAGACGATAAAAGAGTAGTCAGATTGTGCATTGCCAAGTACGATAAAGCAGAGCTAGTTTGCGAGGAATTAAATAATTAATTTCAGGAGGTGGCGGTACTCGTAACAACACTCTTTGTTAATGACTGTAACTGCTGGTGGTGGAGATGTTGCCAGAAGATGTTGCTCGATCGCTCCCTGCAAAGCACTAAGTAACGTAGTGCCAACCACGAAGTTCTCGACCTCAAGGTGTAAGAAAATAAGATTATTAAAGTGTTTGGGCGACCTCCCCAAGCGCTATACTATACTATACGGGCGCGAGAAAAGCATCCATCTATTGTAATAACTCTAAAATCCTTACCAACCCCGCAACGCTCATCTCTAGCACTATTTCTAATTTCCGATTTTACCACTTTTTAACTAAATAGTTATGTGTACGCCACTGGCAAAACTAGCAATCGGACTCTCTGCCACAATGGCAACAGGGTTCTTCTATTTGGCTGCCGCCCCTCCGGGTGCAGCACAGGTAGATGTGTGCGGGCCGGGAAACTTTTCAAGCGCCTGTAGCCCTGACAATTCCCCAAGCCCGGAAGCACCATCAAGCCCATCCATAGAATCTCTGCGCTCTGGGACACAAGCATCAGACCAGGTAGAGAAATCGCCAGACCCAGCGCCGGCACAATCGCCGAACTTCACAAAAATATACACCAACAACTCCACCCCGCAGAGAGCAGCAACATCTATCCCAGAACCGGGCACTGTGGTAGCACTCCTAGTGACAGGTGCAGGAATCATCGGTTCCGGCAGAAAACGAAACAAGCAGGTCGGTCAGTCGCGATAGACCGATCGTGCTGCTAATTGTCAAAATCTCTCCGTTTCAAGAAGGGCGGATATTTTGGTATTTTTAGACAAATTTAAAAAAAGTTGTATAAATAATAACATTACAAGTCGTTGGCTGCAACTATATAAAAATAAAAATAAGATTAGTTAAGATTACAATAAAAAAATATTGTTATTGTTTGAGCGCCCGATGACCCCTAAAGTAGAAATTTACACTTGGAGAACCTGCCCGTTTTGCATTCGGGCCAAAGCACTGCTGAAGCGAAAAGGGGTAGATTTTACAGAGTACGCCATCGATGGAGATGCAGCAGCACGGGATAAAATGAGCGATCGAGCCAACGGAGGCCGCACCCTGCCCCAAATCTTCATTAACGACCAACACATAGGCGGCTGCGACGAACTCCACGCACTCGATGCTCGCGGCCAACTTGACCCGCTGCTGGCAACATAAACATTAGTCCATCGCTTGCCAAATTTTCCTCAAACCAATTCATAAGTGCCAACTGAACAATGAAATTTGCATTCATCATCGATTCCCTCGCGCGACTCATTCCAGGACACGATACCAGCGTAGCGCTGATGGAAGCCGCTCAAGAGTTGGGTCACGAAGTTTGGGCGACTCAAGCCAACGAATTAAGCGTCATCGACGGCAAAACCTGGGCTACCCTCTACCGGGTAGCCCTAACCCCTGTAAAAATCGTAGAGGGACGCTGGGAAGCAGCTCAGGTGTGGTACGAAGTAGAACAGCCTACTTTCGGGCCTCTCGAAGCAATGGACGCAGTATTTATGCGGACAGACCCCCCTGTCAATATTCCTTACCTTTATGCTACTTACCTTCTAGACGGCATCGATCCCGCTAAAACTTTGGTAGTTAACAGCCCCAAAGGATTGCGCGCAGCCAATGAAAAAATGTATGCTTTGCAATTTGAGAACTCGATCCCCGAAACAATTGTTTCTCAAAACAAGCGGGTAATTAGGCAATTTGTTGAGAAAAAAGGAGCGGCAGTTCTTAAACCATTAGGTGGGAAAGCTGGCGAGGGGATTTTGTTATTGGAAGCGGGCGATCGCAATCTCAACTCCCTAGTCGAAATCAGCACTCAACAAGGGCAAATCCCAGTGATGATTCAGACATATCTGCCCGCAGCAAAAGACGGAGATAAACGAATCATCCTCTTAAACGGCAAGCCCATCGGCGCTGTCAACCGCATTCCCACAGGCAACGAATTTCGTGGCAACATGGCCGTCGGCGGCCGAGTCGCACAAACAGAAATTACCGATCGCGAACATCAAATTTGCGCTGACTTAGCACCGGTACTGCAACGGGACGGACTGTACTTTGTTGGCATTGATATCATTGGCGGTTATCTCACCGAAGTTAATGTCACCAGCCCTACAGGGATCAGAGAAATTGACTTGCTTGACGGCGTTAGTTTGGGCAAACAAGTAATTGAATGGGTGGAGAAGGAAGAAGGAAGAAGGAAGAAGGAAGAAGGATGAGGGAAAAAGGAAAGCACGACACAGATTAGGACACACATACACTGATTAATTATCGAGCGTCAGGCCGATGTTGAAGTCATTAGTTATTGGTTAGTTGCTACCAATTCCCAATTCCCAATTCTCAATTCCCAATTCCCCATTCCCAATTCCCAATTCCCCATTCCCAATTATTAAATTATGTCAAAAATTGGCGTTGCAATAGTCGGTACAGGTTTCGGTCAAAAAGTGCACCTTCCCGGATTCCAGGCACACCACCGGACAGAGGTTGTGGCTGTTTACCACCGGAATTTAGACAAAGCTCAGGCGATCGCCAGCACCCACAACATCCCCTATGCTTGCAACTCGATCGCAGATATAGCAGCCATCCCAGAAGTAGCGGGAGTCAGCATTTCCACCCCGCCATTTTTGCATTTTGAAATGGCAAAAACCGTCTTGCAAGCAGGCAAACATTTATTATTAGAAAAACCTACAGCCCTCACAGCTTATGAAGCTAGGGAACTTTACCGATTAACAAACAGCGAATCTCAAACTAATGTTAACAACAGTGGTTCGAGAGCAATTGCCACAATGGACTTTGAGTTTCGCTTCATCCCCGCATGGCGAATGCTAGCAGAATTATTAGCAGCAGGATATGTCGGAGAAAACCGTTTAATTAAGATTGATTGGTTGGTGTCTGGGCGCGCTGATGCTGCTCGCCCTTGGAATTGGTACGCGCAAAAAGAGCTAGGCGGCGGAGTTTTGGGGGCGACAGGTTCCCACGTTTTTGATTATCTTAGCTGGCTGTTCGGGCCCGTGCAGAGGCTTTCTGGGCAATTGATTACAGGAATTTCAGCGCGACCAGATCCGAAGGATTCGGGAAATTTAAAACCTGTTGATGCTGATGATTCTTGCACGTTGATGTTGGAATTGGCCGGGGGAACGCCTTGTCAAGTTTGTTTGAGTTCGGTTACTTATCAAGGGCGGGGACATTGGGTCGAAATTTACGGGAGTAAGGGTACTTTGGTATTGGGAAGCGACAATCAGCAGGATTATGTCCACGGATTTCGTTTGTGGGGTTCCCAAGCTGGAGAACCTTTAGCTGAAATTAAGATTCCTCAAAGATTGGAGTTTCCTCAAGTTTATCCAGACGGGAGAATTGCACCGTTTATTCGAGTAGTGGATAGGTGGGTAGAAGCAATAGATGCGGGGAAATCTTTGATACCGTCGCTCAAAGAAGGAGTTTACTCGCAGTTGTTGATGGATTTGACTCAGGAGTCAAATGCTACGGGAACGTGGGTGGATGTACCGAATTTAGATAAATTTTTGGGCAGTAAGTAAAATTAAAAACTCACAAAGTAATCTCTCCCACTCGATCGCGCCCCAAACCCGATAAACTACGATATAGATAAACTCGATCACCCTTATATCCAGAGTTGTAAGATGGCGCGCCCTGAAAGTCCTTGCCTCAGTATAGCGATCGCTCGCCTGAGAACCGCTGGGGCAAACCATTTTGCCACTTGGGTTCTACAAGCTCCCTATCCCAGCGGGTACGTTCACCACGACTGTATGTGGCCCCATACCCTATCCCAATCCTGGAAAGCTTGGCAGGAAATGTTTTCCCCCTCCGGGACAATGCACGAATTGCCCCTACATCCTGATGGCAGTTTCGTCTCGCCGGAAAACAACCAGAATATACTTGCAGAAACTGAAAAACGAACTCCTAAGTCGCTACAACTACCTCCACCGCTCCCCTCTGTGTCGCTTCAGCTCGGTCAAGGGGGGTGGGGCGACAGGGGCGAGCCGAACCTGCAGCAGCCACCTGCAAGCTACAGCAGCCGCCTGATGCAGCATTTGGGGATCGATCTTTGGCGGTGGCTGTTTGAAGGGCCGATTCAGGGCAGTCTGCAGGAAAGTAAAGGTATCGCGATCGGGCAAAATCTACCCCTGCGGGTTCGCATAGATTTGCGCGAACCCTATTTAATTGCTTTGCCTTGGGAAATTATGCAGCCTCAAGCCGGTCAACCGGCAATTTCTCTGTCGCAGCAATTGCTGTTCAGCCGCACTACCAGCAATGTCGAGCCTTTGCCGCCCCTGCGTCCTGCCGAGTCGCTGAACATTTTGCTAGTTTTGGGACAAGCAGAACCAGGCCGCGGTGCTAATTCTGAATTTTCTACGAGCAATAACCGTCATTTGCAGTTGGAAGCTGAAGCACTCGCCCTCGCTGGGGTTCTCGAAAGTGCTTTTCAAACCGACGACAGCGACAAATATTTCGATATTAGCGTTCCGACTCGCGTTGATACTTTGATCGAACCTACTCCGGCCGAACTAATTTCTCGGCTGGAAACGCAAGCTTATAACATTCTGTTCTACTCGGGCCACGGGATACCGGGGCCTGACGGCGGCTTGCTGTTTTTGGCGCCGGACACGACGATGAACGGTACTGAACTGGCTCAGGTTTTAGTTCGGTGTCGCGTGACTCTGGCAGTGTTTAATGCCTGTTGGGGAGCTCAGCCGGCGGTGGAGAGGCTGCACTCGAATAACGGCCAGCAACAGGCGATCGCCCGCAGCAGTTTGGCTGAGGTACTGATCCATCACGGGGTGCCGGCGGTGTTGGGGATGCGGGACTCGATCGCCGATCGCGAGGCCCTAAGTTTTATCCAAACTTTTGCTCGAGCTTTGGCCGGGCGGATGTCGGTCGATCGGGCCGTCGCCGTCGCCAGACAGCAGCTACTGACGCTTTACAAGTTCAATCAACCGGCTTGGACGCTTCCCGTGCTGTATATGCACCCAGAGTTTGACGGCGAACTGACTGAGCCGGTAGATGACCTGAAAACGGAATTGCCTCTAAATTCTTCTACTTGGCTGGGACGTTTGCCGTCTTGTGCTTACTTGCGGGGGCGCGATCGACCAAATGTCAAATCCACCGAATCAACCAATCAGGTTTGGCAGATTTGCGCCGGGATGGTTCGAGTCGGACGCTGGGAAGAAAACGACGTAGTGATTCGAGAACAGTGGGTTTCTCAGAAACACGCCGAGATTTTCTGCCGCAACAGCATCAGAGATAGCCGGGAAGAACCTAGCTACTTTTTGCGCGATTTTTCTCGTTACGGGACTTTAGTTTTGGGGGCCCAGGGATGGGTGAGAGTTCACCACCAAGAACTGCTGTTGCAATCGGGCACTCAGCTAAAATTTGGCAGTTCTCAAGGTCAGATTTTTGAGTTTACTATTGAGGTTCCAAAAAGTTCGGGCTACAGTGAGACTGATTGCGGAACCAATTAAGGTGCGGGTGTAGTTAATGAATGCGATCGAAACAGCAAACTTCTGAGCGTTAAGTCTCAAGTCTGAAGTTAAAAGAGTTACTCACCGCAGGCCGCTCGCAACTATCACTTAGTAGAATCCACTTTCTGTACTTTCCTTGAAGCACTTAGGTATTACATCATGGCTACCCAATCTCCCGATTCTCAATATTTTCGCGACTCTCTCTCTCAGGCCGAAATGGAACTGCTCGCCACAATTGTTCAGACTGATGTTGCCTATCCCTGGAATCCGGCACAGCTTGAATCAGAATCTTATTGGGCGGATTTAGAGCAGGAATTTTCACTGTCTGACTCTTTCAGCGACAGCGATATTGCCCTGAAGTCGGGAGTTTTATTCGCGCAATTAGAACAAGTTTGGCTTTCTAGCGCCCTGCAAAAGTCTTTGGGCGATAAATTTGCTGGCGTTCCTGAAGATTTTTTGACCCGCATCGCTCAAAGCGTCCAAAATGCAACTGTGAAGTATCAATCTTTAGCTGACCAAATGGTAGAGTGCGTGTTAAATATTTTACCTCAGTGGGCTGAGGAAGATTTGCAGGTGTTGGCGCGTCCTTTGGCTTATGCCATGCGAGAGGGTGATTCGTCCGGGGTGGAAGCGGCTGTGGAGACTAAAAGACCTTGGGCGCAATTGTCGGAAATAGAACAGGCGAGAGTTGGTTTGACTGTCGCCCGCTATGCAATTTCGCAATTAGAAATTTCTGATTAGTTTTTTCACGGTTGGGTTTTATGCTGCGATCGCCATAATTTTTCAAATTAATATAAAATTAATCTACCTTGAGTTAGATGTTAAATTTGTCTAGTTGTTAAAACACCTGGATTGCTATAGTTTGATATAGCAATCCTATTCAATTTTTAGACTTGATTAGAACTGATACACAGGCGGTCAGAAACCTGGTTTTTTTGACAAAAAATCTACGTTTTTAGCTAGAAATCGCGTAAAAACGGGTCTTCTGGATTGGCTGTGTAAACTGTATATAGCGGTTCTCACTTTTGTGAAAACCGCTATATCTCTGGCTGGGATTGTGAGGGCGACTGGGGTTTCGGAACGGTGGTTGCAATACTATGTGTTTATAAAAAATTAGGAACTGTAAAAAGACAAGTATAACTGAAGTCAAAAAAAAAGGGGGAAGCTAACAATTCAATGTGATTAAATGTTGTCATTTGTAGGTAATAAGGATAATAAGCAGTAGATTTGGCTGGCAATTGATATCAAATCCGGTAGCATCGGAATGATTCCGATATATATTCTCGGACTTTGTGTACTCTGTGTTCGAGCGCCGGTTAAATCATTCCGATGCAAGCGGAAACGAATATGATGCCTCAACATTCATAAATTGTAGGAGTATATATTGGTAAAAAAGATCGAGCAGGCGCTCAAGGATTATGGGATTCTTTGCCACCCGTTTATGGTCAATATGCCGTAAGTTATACAGACTTTGGGAATGCCTCGGTCACATTTTTTCCTCATAAAAAATACAATACAGTAGGAAAGGAGATTAATCTAACAAACTATATAGAAATATTTAATAATACGATGATACAAAGAATATCGCGATTGGCAAGAAAAACTATTTCATTCTCTAAAAAACTCTCCAATCATATTGGCAGCTCTTTGGCATTTTATTCATGAGTATAACGCCAATTTATCAATGAAAATCCTTAATTTTCCTTGCTATGCAGGACTACCTTTATGCGAATGGCAACGTTATGAAACTTTACAAAAATGGGACATCACGATTATCCCATTTTAACTGGTATTTTATTTTTCCGCGAGTACCTTAGCATCCCAAGTAAGGAAGAACCATTATTTTTAGTCGATTCTATTGCACCTCATAACATCGGGAAGTGCTGTAATTCCCAATTACCGATTCCCAATTAGTCACGAACAATTAATTTTCGGTAGGAGGAGAAGGCGACACTTCGGCGGGAGAAGGCGCAGCTTCCGGCGACGGAGCAGCTTCCGGCGAGGCTTCGGCGGGAGCAGGCGCAGGAGACGGTGAGGGAACAGCTTCCGGCGACGGCGAGGCTTCGGCGGGAGCAGGAGCAGGAGACGGCGACACTTCGGCGGGAGAAGGCGCAGGTTGAGGCGACGGAGCAGGTTGTGGCGACGGCGACACTTCGCCGGATGGTTTCGGTTGAGGCGAGGGCGACGGTTTGGTGGCGGGCGCAGGTGCCGGCGGCGACTGTTTGGCACCCGGCTGCGGTTTGTTTTGGCCGGCGGGTGGCTTCTCAAACTGGGGTTTGACTTCCGCAGGTGCTGGGGATGGCTGGCTTGTCGGACTCGGTTGTGTCGGCGCTAGGGCTGGCGGCTGCTGGCCTGTTGGTCGGGGACTGGCTGGGGCGGTGGATGGCGTTACAGGAATGCCGCGGCAAATTTTTTCGTCGTATTTAAACGCGACAGCTACCTGGTAAAGCTTGTGCGTGCTGGATGCTGGAAATGTCAGAGCTGGGTTGATAATCGCAGTTTTAGCCGTGTTGTCTAGAATACTGTAACCCGTGGGGACGATCGCCTGTGGCTCGGCTTTGAGCAAACCTTGAGGGCTGATAACTGCTCCAAAAACTGCGACTCCTTCGAGTTTTTGCGAGCAAGCAGCAGCAGGATAAGCCACATCCACAGGAGTAGGCCCGGTCATTTCCAAGTCGGGATAAGCTTTTTTGAATTTCTCAAACAAAGCAACATAGGTATTTGCAGCAGCAAGCTGTGTCTCTCTGTCGCGGGGCAAGTTTGAACCGGGAACTCCCTGCTGTTCTAGCTGTTGCTGTCCCTGGTCAAATTGTTGCCTCCTGAGTCTTTCTTCGGGAGTTTCTGCAATCAGATTCCTTTTATTCGGATCTTTTTGAGTCAATTTTGGCCCTCCCTCGATTCCCGAATTCCTGCCGGCAATTGGAAATTCGGGCGTGAAGACTGGAGCTCCGTCTGGAAATAGCGGCAGTCCACCTCTACTAGCTATGATTTTTTTGAGCGTTTCTGCCTCGTCTTCCGAGGGCCCGCCGGGAAGCTGGGGCGCTTCTGTCAGCGATGGTGGCGGTGGGATATTGCGATCGAAATTACCGGGCAAGGGTGGAAAAATTACACTGCCGGGAGGCAGTGGCGGCAGGATAGTGGGTGTTGTGGGGGATGGGATTTTGAGAGTTGGGGCTGGAGTTTTGGGAAGCGGCGGGGCTGTTGGGGCTGTTAAGGGGTCGAGAGAGGGAGGGAGAGGGGAAAAGAACCCTGGAGGGGGCATTCCCGGAGGCATGGCGGGCAAGTTAATGCTTGGAGGTGCGGGGGGTAAAGGCGGGGCTAACTTGGGCGTGAGGGGAACAGGAACAGGGGCGACGAGCGAAAACGGTGTATTGGAGGGCTTTGGTGGTATAGTTTGTGGCAAGCGCCCCGCTTGGGCCGGAGTTAATTGTACGAAGCCGACGGAACCGGGGATATTTTTGTTTGAGGAATTTCCACCATTCATTAAGTTTGAAATCGTCGGGGCACCTACTCCGAGGATTCCGTGAACGCCGACAGAGGCTAGGGCTGCCCACCAAAAAGGCTGGCGCACCGGTTCAGAAAGGGTGTTGGCTAGGGACGAAGAGTCTGTCATGACCATAGGGAATAAGTAATTGGTAACTGGTAATTTGGGAATTGATAATTTGGAATAGGAGGTTAATAGTTATTAGTTGATATTTTTTTATTTTTACCGATTTAAAAGCGGTTGTTCTGGAATTCAAAGGTATAATTTTAGCACGGTCGGCATTGAAATTGCCCGATCGACTTTGAGGACGATTCTGCTGTTTTTAGGCTGGAGGCTGAATGCTGTACCGGGTTTCTCAGTTATTGCTGAGAATCGTATTCGGGGCATCAGGCCATCTGGCGGATTCATAGAACTATTGCTGCTGGAGGTGATGGCACAGACTGCGCTGTTGTCATACCCCTGCTGTGGGCTGAACCAATTAAACACGATCGCTCGCACAGATTTATCGGCGTAACCGAATTGGAAACGCCATCACAAAAACTCACAACTCAAAATTCGGGGCTGTAGCTGGAATCTCAAAACTACTCCCTCGATTCACCAGCGATAGCGGTAATTTTTAAAAGGAGCTCCCTCAATGCTCAGCAAGTCGATCGGATAAATAGGAGCCCCGCTTGCCAGATACTGAAACATCTCCCGAACTTCCTCTCCCCGCAGCGACAACTGGTCTAATTCTTTGAGAGAATACCAACCAGCACACAAAGTATACTCGTCCGGCTTGCTCTTAGGCGGTGTTTTATCTTCAGGACGAGCCACAAAAATGACTCGGAGGCGCACGTTCCCCCTAGGCATCACCGTATGCTCTACCCTGAGAATTCCTTCCACGATCACAGAAATGCCCGCTTCTTGGACGGTATTGCGAACAGCAGCATCGAGCAACGTCTCCCCTTTTTCCACCCGCCCTGCTGGGAGATACCACTGTCGATCGTACTTGCGCTCTTGTACCAGTAGAAAACGGTCTTCTAAGTGAACGACAACTAGGGTAAAATACAATGTTGGAATCGGCTCGCGAGCCATAGAAGTAGATATTCCCCAAGCAAAAAGTTTAACCAGCGACAGGTGTTAGCCATCCAAAGAGTGCTTCTTCAAGCGTTTGTGAACTTGAAAAACATATCGTAGCATCCCCTGGCCACCAATCCAATAATCTCAAATCTCAAATCCTACCACCCCGCGCCACCAATCGCCAATCTCAAATCTAGAATCGATGAGCCACCAATCCTAAAATCTAAAATCTAAAACTTGTTCGATCGCGAAGTCGAAGAATCTAAAATCGATCGTGCCATTGTCAACTGTGATTTTGCCTGAATATTTTGCTGCTGCTTCGGACTAGCGGGAATTAGAAAAATCTCTAGTCGATCGAGGTTTTCCAACTGTAACAGTACCTCGCTTGCAAGCGAGATGGGTTGCCGACTTTTGGCGGGCGGTAGATAGTGCCCATTTTGTGGCATATCGATCGCGCGGGAACATCTGGTGTTTTGCATTTATAGTGCGAGTTCGCGACATCTCGCACTACAATCAAAAAAATGCTTTTTGCAAAACACCAGATGCTCCCGATCGCGCGGTTAAACAAATATTACAGCAATACGGCTGCCAACAGATATATATCATCGATGAAACTTCGCGTACAAGTCACAAACCATCTTTAAAAGCATCTGCGTTAATCAGTGTTTATCTGCCTCACATTTGCGGTTGTTCTATCGCTCGAAGTCTCAGGTTAATGCCCCTAACGCGAAACTGGCGGTGGTGGCAAAATTTCAGCCTCTTTTACTATTTCTGCTTCTTTCAAAACAGGCTCTAAAACCGGATCGGGAATCGGCACTTTCTCGACTACCTGATGCTTTTCTAAAGTTAAGCGAGACTGCGACCCACCAGATAATCTTTTTAGCAATTTCGGTGTTGGATCGTGCAGCAAATAAATAATTCGATCGCCCGCTTCCCAAATTTGGGCGGCAGACACTACTTGCAAGTATCCCTGTCTTTCCACTAGCAACGGCGCTAATTCCCCGCCTTGCACCAAAGCTTCCAAGTGAGCAATCTGAAACTTCAATCCCTCACTTCTTAACTCGGTTTCTCCCAATTTTACTTCGCTGTTGTTCAAATATTCATTCCAATCCTT
Source organism: Microcoleus sp. S1D4 (assembly GCF_036700765.1). Taxonomy (NCBI): domain Bacteria; kingdom Bacillati; phylum Cyanobacteriota; class Cyanophyceae; order Oscillatoriales; family Microcoleaceae; genus Microcoleus; species Microcoleus sp. S1D4. Next base: position 568,111 of record NZ_JAUBPP010000001.1, on the reverse strand, counting down.
CAGCGGCAAATCGGAGACAAAAGCTTGATTTATTTTATTCTGATTTGCGGGCGCATTTCCCTGCGGATCTTTGGGAAACATTGCTAAAACCCTCGGCGGTGCAAATTCCTCGGCTGCTCGTTGAGCTAACACTAAGTTTACTTCACCGTTGTTAGTCATTGCCAAAAAAGTTCCCATCGAATCAAGTCCAGCTTCTTCTAAAATGCTGTGATCCAGAGCACTGCTTAAAAACACTCGCAAACCTGCTTTTTCTGCTTGTTCGCAAGCTTCCGGGTCAGTGTCGATAATGGCGACAGATTCTCCGCGTTCTTGAAACAAGCGAGCAATTAATCTGCTCAAAGGATTTGATCCCACAATCATGGCACCGGTAGCTGATTTTAAGGTGATGTCCAAAATTTTAGCGATCGGGCCTGCAGTCAATCCCTGTAAAAAAACTGTGATAATTATTGTGAGGAAAACTAAGGCTTTAATTGAATCCCCGCCGGTGACTCCTCGCTGGGTGAGCAAAATTGCAAATAAAGAGGCGATTGAAGCGGAAATAATTCCCCTCGGCGCTACCCAACAAGCAAATAATTTTTGCCTCCAGTTTAGCCCGCTGTTGATGGTGCAAAGCCAAATGTTAATCGGTCTCACTATCCACATTAAAGCTAAAACTGTAAACACACTCCCCCAACCGAGGGCGACCACACTTTCGAGGGATAAATCAGCCGCCAGCAGCACGAAAAGTACGGATATAGAGAGGACTGTGAGCTGACCTTTAAACCTCCTCAGCAGCCTTTCTTCCGGCACTGAAGCGGCTCTGAGCACTATGCCCGATAGTACGGCCGCCATCAGTCCCGATTCACTGGTGATTTGTTCTGAAATCGCGAATAATCCCCACAAACCGGCTAAAACTACTAAATTTTTGAGGTCTTCTGACAGGAATTTCGCTCGTTTGAGAATGAGGCCTAGCAGCCAACCTCCGGTAACTCCGATAACTGTGCCAACACCAAGCCGCACCATTAAATCTCTGAACAAAATCAGCAAGTCGGTATTGCCGTTTAAAACCACGTTCAGTACCAATACTGCCAGAATCGCCCCAACGGGATCGACTAAAACACCTTCGCCTTCTAGCAAGGCGGCGACTTTTTTGTCAACGGATACTTGTTTGAGCAAAGGGCCGATGACTGTCGGGCCTGTGACGACTACTAGAGAAGCATACAGAAAGGCGATCGGCCAGGGAAATTCCCCCAGCCAGTGCGCGGCCATTCCGCCACCAATTAGCGTAATCAAAGTGCCGAAAGTAACTAAATTGCGGATGCTTCCAGAAACTTTGCCCAAGTCTCGCAATTCTAAATTCAAGCCGCCTTCAAACAGAATTAAGGCTACGCAAAGGGATACCATAACTTCCAAGCCGTTTCCCAACAGACTGGGATGCAGGATTCCCAAGCAATCCGGGCCTGCTAAAATGCCGAACAGCAGCAAAAATACGATCGCCGGAACTTTCAGATAAGCGGCCAGAACTTGAGCGCTGATGCCACAGGTGACGGTCATGACCATCAACAGGGTGATGTTAAAGGGGGTTTCCATAGATCTAATTATGACAGGCTGCCCTATCCGTTTTCAAAGTGCGATCGGGGGTTATGTGATTACAGGCGCTAGATTTTGCGCCCCTACAAACTCGGCACGACCCTAGATTTTTGCTAATAAGATTAAAAAACCTTAATATTGGCTATAACTTTATCAGATAATTCTCTTAGCGTCAAAGATGCCAGTAGCTCCTTCTGAAAGTAGATTCCCAAAGGCTGAAAGTTGAAGGCTTTTAGGCTCAATGGCTAAAATTAGGTTATAATTCGGCAAATATTTGATAATTCCTGAGAATTACTAATTCCCAATCTGTACCTCGCACAAATAAGATTGATTGGTATAGTAGTTCTAGCAAAAAATGAGGCATCCAGCCAGCTATTCCTCAATCCCTCAATCCCTCAATCCCTCAATTCCCCAATCTAAAACTTGTACGATCGCGACTTGTGAGCCAGCGTCTTGTCCTGAGCGTAGTCGAAGGGAGCCGAAGCAAGCCGAAGTATCTAAAATCCACTAACTTCTCACATTCTTAAAAAAGGGTATAGTTAGGAATTGGGTGCTCTGAAAAAATGGTTTAATCTCTGTTTTTTCAACGCTTGAAAGGTAGATATCAGTTAAATCGGACAATTGGGACAGCAGGCTTGAGTTGCAAAAACATTTGATTGATGGATAAACCGCAGATTTCAAGCCGATTAACACTAATGGACGCAGATATTTTTGTGTCGCAGCTCATCTAAAGTTTTGTCTTGGTCTGCGAAACCGCGAGCGAGTTTACTGAAATCTATATAATCACAAATTAGTGTTTTGAGGTAAAGCATTTGTCCGCAAATTTTGAGTAAAGCATCCTAAAATAGAGGTAAAAACTTGACTTTGCAGTCAAATTAAGGCACTATTTGGACTAGGACTAGCTTGATAACGCTCAGTCCCTAATTGTTTTTTTGCAGGGGAGATTGTGCAAGTGAACTTCGATCGCATAGAACCGGGCATTGGTCAAGAGTCTGTTTGGGATTACCCTCGTCCCCCTCGCCTTGAGGAATTGACCAAACACGTACAGATTGTTTTTAATGAAGTGACGATCGCCGACACGCGACATCCTCAGCGGGTGTTGGAGACAAGTCACCCTCCAGTCTACTATATCTCCCCCGAAGACATCCAAATGCAATATTTGCACAAAACTTCACGGGGCTCGTGGTGCGAGTGGAAGGGACAAGCAGGTTATTACACTTTGACGGTGGGAGAAAAGGAAGTAGTAAATGCTGCTTGGTTTTATCCCGAACCAAATCAGATTTTTGTAGCTATTAAAGATTATGTGGCTTTTTATCCTAGCAAGATGGATGCCTGTTATGTGGACGGAGAATTAGTGCAAGCTCAACCAGGAGATTTTTACGGCGGTTGGATTACTAAAGATATTGTCGGCCCGTTTAAGGGAGGAATGGGAACTTGGGGTTGGTGAGAGAATTAGTTTTGAGTTTGGGCATTGGGGATTGGGAATTGGGAATTGGGAATTGGGAATTGGGAATTGGGAATTGGGCTATCCTCACCACGCGATCGAACCGCTATAGTGGTGCTAACAACCTAGTTTTTGCCAAAAAAATCGGTTGAAAGCCTTCTCATTGTCAGGCGAAAGAAACAATTAATTGGGTGCATCTGGTGTTTTGCATTTGTAGTGCGAGCGTCCCCTCGCACTGTAAAAAAAATCCTTTTTGCAAAAATGAGATGCTCCCCGATTAATTTCCCTCGCAGGCCATCTTAAAAGCGATCGACTATCGGGTAACTGTCGTTTCGTCAACCCGAAGACTTGCTTGGGCTGCACTCTTCTAAAAATTCGCTGGCTGAAGTCGCCCTCAACAGTCAACTCTTGAAGAGTATGGGGGTTAATATTCTCCAGTGAAATTTCACAGTTAAATACGATCCATAATTTAACTGTTATACAATTACATGAATATCAATTAATGAATCAATAGACTCCTGAGATAAGCGACATTTTTTTATTTTAATTCACAATACAACCAGTTATAGTATATTAAGTTAATCTCGAAAAAATGTTGACAGTAGATTTGTTCCTGCTTTATAGTTGATTTTGGATATGCGCTGTGTTTGCTAAATTTATCACGCCACCCCTAGAACCCGAAAAACTACCTAAAAATTTATCTTTAGAGTCTACTCTTAAAGATCTAGCTGTATTTAATGTTCAGGTTCAACATTCATGTATTGCCAAAGATGTATCTCGGTTGTTTCAGTCTCACCCGCTGCTTCCGGGAGTTATCTTGACCGTAAATGGCGAATTTTTAGGAATGATATCTCGCCGGCGATTTATGGAACGCATGAGTCGCCCTTACGGAGTAGATATATTTGCTTGCCGACCGATTGTGGCTTTGTATCAAATAGCTAAAACCGATATTTTGATTTTACCAGGAGTCGCCCTAATTGTCATGGCAGCTCAGCGAGCAGTGCAGCGACAGCCGGAACAGCTTTACGAACCGATTGTCGTGCAGTTAGAGCCTCAAGTTTACCGACTGTTAGACGTGCATCAAGTGTTAGTAGCTTTATCTCAAATCCACCAACAAGCTACTTGGTATATTAGCGAACTTTATTATAATTTATCTGTCACGCAATCGGAGTTAGAAGCAGCAAATTCTCAATTAACAGCAGCTAATTTGGAATTGTATCGCCTTGCAAATTCAGATGGTTTAACTCAGGTTGCTAACCGACGATGTTTTAATGAATACTTAGAGGAAAAATGGCAAAATCTGGGAGAAGAAGCAGCAGAAATATCTTTAATTTTATGCGATATTGACTTTTTTAAGACATACAACGATACTTACGGACATCAGGCGGGAGATGCTTGTTTGCAACAGGTAGCCAAAACTATTGTTGAGGCGGTAAAATTCTCAGCGGGGGAAGTTTTGCGGGAGACGCTGGTGGCTCGTTACGGAGGTGAAGAATTTGCGGTAATTTTACCCCGAACTTCGTCTGAAATAGCTGTTTGGATTGCAGAGCAAATTCGAGTCAGGGTGAAAAAACTTGAAATTAAAAATATTAAATCGCCAAACTCTGGTTATGTTACACTGAGTTTGGGAGTATCGAGTACGGTACCTCAACTGGAAATTTCAAAAAAAGATTTGATTGAATCTGCAGATCGTTCGCTTTATGAAGCTAAAGGCCGAGGGCGCGATCGAGTAATGTTAGGTAATATCAAATTAGATAAGTAGAAGAGGTTGAGTTCAGGAACATTTGGCTTATGGAATTGCAGGAATGGCAAAACTTGAGCGACGAAAAAAAAAATCGCTACTCACAGGAATTAGCAGCACATCTGCCACAGTCAGTAATTTTTAAAGGTTTGCGATTTTACCCTGATGGTGGCAGCGAACTCTCTATTGCCATTTTCGAGTATGGAGGAGCTTTATTTTCTCTGATGCCAGGGGGTGAGGTTCAAATTGGATGCGAAGTCGGCAACTTTCGCCCGACAGACGAGCAAATTGAATCATTTCAAGATACTGCCGAGGTGTATGAGATCGATCGAGATATATACTCTTACGTCCAAAGCGTCACTACACCTCCTCGAAAGGTGACATTTTCGCCGATGCTTGTAGAAATTAAACCAACAAAAATCGGTCTTGAGGCAATTAGTTCGGAGTCACTTAAAATCCAGAATTTATTAAAAGAGTTTCCAGACAGGCAGAGGATGATATGTAACGATAGATACGGATTCGATCGTGCTGAGGATGGCTCGATTGAGGCTTGGCAAATTACGAGCAAAACGCATGAAGAACTCGCGACTGAATTGGCGACTGAAGGACTGCGCTTGCTAACTTTCGACGAATGGGAGTATGCTTGCGGTGCCGGAAGTACCACTCTATTTCGCTGGGGAGACTTAAATCCTAGCGATTGCTACCCAACTGACAAGGCAGCCGACTGGAAACTCCACTTGCAGCCCAACCTTTTCGGACTCCACATCGCTCAAAATCCTTACGATGGCGAGGTAATTAGCGACAAACATACAGTCCGAGGCGGAGACGGCGGATGCTCCATTTGCGGTGGACATGGCTCTTTTTTTGGTTGGTTGCCACTAGCAACTGCCTACTGGGAACCCGATGCACTTGAGTGGTTGGATGAAGACATTAGGGGAAACCTCATGCGCCGCATAATTCCATTACCCTAACGCTGATTCTGGCTTTTTCTTCCCTATTCTTCCTTCGTGTCCTTCGCGTCTTCGCGGTTCAATCATACTAATTCTTCCTGCCCAAAAGTAGATATTTGCAACCGATCGTCCCAGTTTACAAAGTCTCGCACCAAGCACGCTCAGCCGTCCAGTGCCTGTCCGAAGATTCATAAATCCTCACACCTTCCAATCCTGCAGTTTCCATCATTGTCTGTATTTCAGCCAGAGTAAAAGCCGCGTGCAGCGAATCGCTGAATAACTGTTTTTGATGCGAGTTGCAATCTCCCGCATACATCTCAACTAAATTATCCCTGATTGCTTCATCTTCAGGCCTGAACAAATCCCGCAAAAATATTGCTCCATTCGGTTTTAAGACTCGTCGAACTTCGCGCAAAAACGGCAGCGGATCGGGCAAATGGTGGATAATGCTGTTAGAAATCACCATGTCAAAATAACTGTCTGGATACGGCATTGCCTTAGCATCAATTAATTCGAGACTAATTTGCGATCGCACATTCGCCTCAGACACATTTTCCAGTCCTAATTTCAGCATATTTGCCGACATATCGATGCAAGTCAACTCCCAAGCAGGGCGCATTTGAGCAATGGCGATCGGGATTCTCGCCGTACCAGTCCCAGCATCTAAGATTTTCCCAGACATCGGCCCTAATTCGATCGCACTTTTAGCAAAAGCCGCATTCACCTCAGTAAAATCCATCGAGTCATACTCAACAGCTTCTTCCCAAGAATCCATAACCTCCGGCTCTAGAACGCGCTGCATAAAACCTGTCCTACTGTCTGACATTTCCACCAGATACGAACCGAGCTTCGCCTGCAAAATTTCGACCAACTGCGGTTCCATATACTCGTAATTATCGGCGATTTGCAGACAAATAACTTTTTTGCCTTTAAGACTTGCGGGAAACTTGCTAGCAAGTCGATCGCCATGCTTCTTCTCCATCACAAATATCAAATCCGCCCAACCCAGCAAACCCTCAGTCACTCTAATTCTGGCACCTTTTTCCGTTCCAGCCGATCGCACACTCAAGCCGCCAACATTCTCGCATATCTTCTCGGCAGTTAAACTTCTCCACTTATTCCGGCTGCAAACAAACAATATCTTGGTATTATCCACAAATTTAAAAAGCAAAATTCCATCTTATAACGGCTCGATCGCGTTGTGAGGTATGCCCTGTTTTGCCGATGCCCTATGCCCTATGCCCGATGCCCGATGCCCAATAAGCGACACCTAATCTTTCTGATAAATGCTGCATCTGCGGTGAAAAATCCTCATCCAAATTCCCCCCACCGCACCTTGCATATCACAAAAACTGTATCTTGTCAAATCCGCCTAAATTTTCGTTATAATTCTTAAACTATAAAATGCGTATTTTGCATAGCAAAGTTGTATGAATCGCATTAGTTGAGATCGTTTATTCTACGATTTTAAAAGGTTTCAGCGTCTAAGTACAAAAAATAGTTATAGCACCCCTTGAGTATCGGAATTGTATAATAGCTCAAACGGCGCAAATTCGTCAAGTAAATGAGAATGGAATCAATAGTCAAGGGGGCCTATTTTTGGGGTTTTTCGGAGATTGATTGAACATTTAAAACAAGATTAGTTGTTTGATTATTTTTGCTTATCCAACAGCCTTGAGTTGTGCCGATCGCCCTCATCGCCCTCAAAAATAGAAATACGCTCGCTCTCTGCTAGAATTGATAAAACGAAGTCGTTATGAGTTTGACTAAAAGCTATGACCGAACAAACCGTAGAAAACTTAGTGATTATCGGCTCAGGCCCCGCAGGCTACACCGCAGCCATCTACGCCGGGAGGGCCAACCTGAAACCCGTAGTGTTTGAAGGCTACCAAGCGGGAGGCGTCCCCGGCGGTCAACTGATGACCACCACAGAAGTCGAAAACTTCCCCGGCTTTCCCGAAGGCATCACCGGGCCGCAACTGATGGATCGGATGAAAGCTCAAGCAGTACGCTGGGGTGCTCAATTATACACCGAAGATGTAATTTCTGTTGATTTAACGAATCGTCCATTTACAGTGCGATCGGAAGACCGAGAAATCAAAACCCACACCATAGTAATCGCTACAGGCGCAACAGCAAAAAGGTTGGGTCTGCCTAGCGAACACGTATTTTGGAGTCACGGCATTTCTGCCTGTGCGATTTGTGACGGCGCTACCCCAATTTTTAAAGGAGTTGATTTAGCAGTCATCGGCGCGGGCGATACCGCAGCGGAAGAATCTATTTATTTGACAAAATACGGCTCTCACGTAAATATGCTGGTGCGGCGCGATCGAATGCGCGCCAGCAAAGCCATGCAAGACCGAGTGCTGAGCAATCCCAAAATCACCGTGCACTGGAACACCGAAGCTGTAGATGTTTTGGGAGTGCCGGGGAGCAAAATGGATGGGTTGAGAATTAGAAATGTCGAGACTGGCGCTGAAACAGATTTGCAGGTGAAGGGATTGTTTTACGCGATCGGTCACACTCCCAACACTCAACTGTTCCAAGGTCAGCTAGAACTCGACGAAATAGGTTACATCGCCACCAAACACGGCACGGTAGAAACCAGCGTCGAGGGAGTTTACGCCGTGGGCGACGTGCAAGACCACGAGTTTCGCCAAGCCATTACTGCAGCAGGTAGCGGCTGCATGGGGGCGATGCTAGCAGAGCGTTGGCTATCGGTCAATGCTTTAACCCAGGAATTCCATCAAACCGAGGAATCCGAGCAGCCAGCCTCTGCGCCGGAAGCTCCAAAAGTCCGCAAAACCGATGAGAATTTTGATATCGAAGACACGCGGCATGAAGGAGGTTATGCTTTGCGGAAGTTGTTCCACGATAGCGATCGACTAATTGTGGTTAAATACTCCGCTCCGACTTGCGGCCCTTGTCACAGTCTCAAGCCGATTTTGAGCAAAGTCGTAGATGAGTTCGAGGGCAAAATTCACTATGTAGAAATCGACATTGAAGAAGATCCAGAAATTGCTGAAAATGCTGGCGTGACTGGTACGCCGACGATTCAGTATTTCAAAGACAAAGAATTGGTAGTCGAACTCAAAGGAGTTAAGCCGAAAAGTCAGTACCGCGAGTTAATTGCCAGTAATTTGTAGGACTTATATCGTTTCCGATAGCATCGGAATTATATATTTTAATCATTGATAGTGCGAGCGTCCCCGCGATCGATCGAAGTTGATCGCTCTTCGGGGAAGCTCGCATTATATAATTCCAATGCTACGAGCTTTGATATTACTCGCGGGTTGCCAGAAACCGGGTTTTTCACGAAAATACCTGTTGTAGCTCGATAACCCACAAAAAAACCCGGTTTCTTGAGTCGCAGCGGGTAGTTAGTATTCGGCGACTAAGGGAGAGAATTTTTGACTATTGCGGGTTTTTTAGCCTAGGTGCTACTAAAATCGAAAAGTCTCATATTTGTCGATCACAATTATGGCAACCGCGCCCGACACTTAGAAAATTCTTAATTGCTAAAACCCTTTCATCCCTATTCCTGATGACGTTGTACGGAAGCTCAGAGGCGACAGCACTAATGACTGATGACTGATGACTAATGACTGATGACTAATGACTTCTTCCTTCTTCCTTCTTCCTTCTTCCCTCTTCCTTCTTCCTTCATAAATATGACTCAAAGCCGCCTCCGACTGCCGCGATTGCTCAATGTTGCCTCAAAGTCCAGCTTGTCAATGAAAATGATGTGGGCGGGTTTGACAATAACTGCCGTGTTTGTATTGGTAGCCACTTTGTCTCCGGCCATGCAAGCTTGGGGATGGCTGCAAAATCCTACCGATGCTTTGATTAATCCGATTCACGAACCGCCGTCCGCGAATTATTGGTTTGGTACCAGCCGCAGCGGCTACGATGTTTTTTCCCGCACGCTGTTTGCTTCTCGCGCTGCTTGGCAAGTGGTGATTTTAGCCACAAGTTTGAGCTTGTTTATCGGCGTACCGCTAGGTTTGCTTAGCGGTTATTTGGGCGGTAAGCTCGATCGAGCGCTGTTATTTTTAATGGATACAATTTATACTTTGCCGGGGCTGCTGCTGTCCTTGACACTGGCGTTTGTAGTAGGAAGAGGAGTATTCAACGCTGCGATCGCCCTGAGCATTTCCTACATCCCTCAATACTACCGCGTAGTCAGAAATCACACCGCCAGCATCAAAACCGAATTATTTGTCGAAGCCGCGCGAGCAATGGGTGCAGATACTCAGACAGTGCTTTCGCGCTACCTCTTCCTCAACGTCATTCAAAGCGTACCCGTGCTGTTTGCCCTTAACGCCGCCGACGCCATTTTAACATTAGGAGGCTTAGGATTTCTCGGTTTGGGACTTCCAGAACAAACCCCAGAATGGGGACACGACTTGCGTTTAGCCTTGGATGCTTTACCTACAGGCATTTGGTGGACAGCATTATTTCCCGGTTTGGCAATGACTTTAATGGTAATCGGACTATCTTTAGTAGGAGAAGGATTGAACGAATTTGTTAACCCTCGGCTGCGAAATCAACAATAATTTGTCTCGCGGTTAAATTAATTTCCCGTCAGGAATTTAATTTTTTCTTCTTCTCTTTTCTTCCTTCGCGCTCTTTGCGTCTTCGCGGTTCGTTAAATAAGTATTATTTAACGTTCTGGCGGATCATAATCAGGTGAATTACTCGCCAGTTAATTACTAATTATCCAATTACCAATCTAAAATCGCCATACACAATCTATATGAGCCACAGCTAAGGAATGAAAATTTAATAACTTAAGGAATTGCTCGTTACCAGGCTCTACCTCCTTCGCTCTCGCAACTTACAGCATAGATGACTGTAGGAGGTGCTTAAGTTATTAAGTTTTCGAGCCTTACCTCACTCAGTGGAAAATTGCTATATCGTCAAAGTGCTATCACTCATCCAAACTTTGGGAGTGGTGACGGAATAGTTTTTATATCAATTCCAGTTGCACTTCTTATTATTGTTGACTGTTGACTCGATTTTATTATTCCGATGCAACCGGAAACGATATTATCTACAAAAAACACCAATCAGTTGGAAAGGATACTGACAAAATCAACTATATATAATCATATAATACCATAATATTAACAATAAACTTATTACAAAAATCATAAATCAACTTGACAAACATCTGCGTTTACATACCGTCAATCTATCTATCAAAATATTATCAAATAAATCAAAAATTTTGCTCAAAAATAAAAATTATTTCATTATACCTCTTCCATTTCCAACCTCGCCTATCGTGAAAAATATCTGCGTTTATCTGTGTTTATCTATCTTACATCTGCGGTTTGTATATCGATCCCCTGACTTAAGCAAGAAGTCTCTACTTCCCAAAAACGATCGACTCTAACTTGAGCAAAGCGAAGCAGGTAGTCGTGTCTCAAGTGAAAGGGGTAAAATTTGCCCGCTGTGACTTGCACCATTCAGAAGCTTATAGTGCTAAATCTGTAGTGTTCATTTTTAAGGCGATAGTTACTTATGTATGTATTAATTGGTGGAGCAGGAATGATGGGGCTGGATTTAGCCCAGCAGTTATTAAAACTCGGTCACACAGTTGCGATCGTCGATACCGACCCCCTTGCGTGTCGCTTTGCCCGTGAAAAAATTGGGGTGATGGCATTTGAGGGCAGCGCAGTCAGCACAACGGTTCTCCTCGAAGCAGGAATCAAACAAGCAAACGCAGTCGTTTCAGCCCTCAGAGATGATGCCTTGAATTTAGCGTTGATCACCTTGTCCAGAAGCTATGGCATTTCCCATATTGTGGTGCGAATGCGCGATCGCGAATTTTTGGAAGCCTATCGCCTCGCTCAAGCCAGCCACATTATCAGCACCACTGATTTAGCAGTCGCAACAATGGCAAATGCGATCGAATACCCGGAAGTTGAGTCGATGATGCACTTTGAGCAAGGACAAGTGGAGGTGCTGAAACTGCCCGTTCCAGGCGATTGTTATGTGGCCGGTCGCACCGTTGCTCACATTGCTCAAGACCCCCGTTTTCCAACGGGTTCGCTGATCATTGGTTATCAATGCCATGCCTGCGCCAATTTGGAGATTCCAAACGGCAACACCGTTCTGGAAGCAGGTTCTACGATCCTGGTTGTTACCCGTCCTGAGCTAGTTCACCCCATGATTGATTATTTGGGCCTTCGCGCTAGTCATCTTCCAATTTTAGAAGTTTCTCATCCAAATCTTTGATGTAGGGATCAACCAGGTTTTCGGGAATGATGCGCTTCCGTAGCGCATCGCTAACGGCCCCCTTTTCCGCTAAAAGCAATCGCCGTCGAATAGTATCTAACCCAGCCCGATCGCCCTTTGTGTGACTTGCTCGATGTTGATTGTAGAATTCGCGCAGCACACGCTCGGACTGTGCCACCCGTGCCTGATAGGATGCCCATAGCTCTTCGTAGACTGCCTTGGGCAATACGCCTGATTTCAGCAAACTATCTAGCTCGTCTTGAGCGGCCTTGCAAGCAATCAACTGAATCTGTAACTGTCCAGCTTCCTGCATGATATCAGAAACACGGCTAATTTTCAGCCGTTTGACAAGCCAAGGTAAACTTAATCCCTGCCCAACCAGAGAGAACAGAACGGCACCGAAAACTAGCGCAATAATGTTATCCCGTCCTGGTACAGTCAGCGGAATACTTACAGCCAATGCCATTGAAAGAGAGCCTTTAATGTTTCCTAAAAACAAAATATGCTGCCAGCGTAGGGGAATCGGACGATCGAACCACCGCAGACCAGCTAACAACGGATAGACCGAAAGAATCCGTCCCAGTTGATAGGCTAGGATGACGAACATAATAGATGGCAAAATGCTCCACAAAGTGCCTGGGTTAATTTCGATGCCGATGAGCAGAAAAATAAAGGTGTTGACACTAAACCCCGCATATTCCCAGAAACTCAATAACGTGATTCGATCCGAGGCAGACGAACTGCGAGGAAGCCCAAGGTTGCCAAAAATGAGTCCGGCGATGACCACAGCCACCGCACCTGACACTCCCAAAAATTGCCCGATCTGGAAGGTTCCTAATGCTAGAGCGACGGTTAGTAAGAGACTACTCAACCGATCGTTTAAACGAACAAATATCGGTAGGCTCAAGTAGCCGAAGATGGCACCGACGAGTCCCCCACCCAAGGCGACTAGGAGCAGTTCCTTCAGGCCTTGCACTGCGGTGAGAGATCCTGTCGCATAAATGACCAAAACCAAATTGAATGAAATCAGAGCAGCCGCATCGTTGAACAGGGTTTCTCCTTCGACAATGGTGGATAATCGCGAAGGTACACGGATATCCTTAAAAACCGCAATCATCGAGACAGTATCAGTGTTTGCCAAAATGACTCCGATCAGCAATGCGGGAATCCAGTCTAGCCCCAGTCCAAATTTAACCAGAACAGCGATAATTGCCGAGGAAAAGATCGAGCCTGGGCCCGCTAGAATTGCGATCGCTTTAAAGGTGCTGCGGAGACGGCTGATATCCGTATTGATTGCCGCTTCAAAAATCAGAATGGGCAAAAAAAGATTCAACACTAAAGAAGGGTCTAAACCAATTCGACGCGACAAGAGTTCTGTAATTGGCAGACCTGCTAGCACTAAACCCGTAACATAGGGAATTCGCAGTCGCTGAGCGATCAGGGCAACCGCTGTTGCAATCATCAGCAGAATGATTAGGATAATGACTAATTCAGGAATGTTCCCTGCCGCTTGGCTATCTGTTGCAGGATTGTTGCCCAAGGGGGTCTGTTGCGCTATAATCCACTCCATCATTGATACTCCTCCAATAAACTCGCTTTCCTCACAGAAATTGAGAGCTTAGCTACTGTTTGAGTCTACAGGAGACAGTTCACTTTTTTATGTACCTGCAATGTATGTAGTGTATTTAGACGAATGCCGATGAAACTGAAACAACTTCTATCAGTTGGTTGGACGCTCTAGGCGATCGTCTCAGGGAAAACCCATCTTAGTAGTTCAAAAACCTGAAAAAGAAACAGAAAAGCAACGAATAAATTAAAAATTTAAGGGATATGCAGCATCAATAATCAGCAGGTACAATTAACTTTGCCGGCGTTCTCAAGACAGATGTGGAGCGGAAATTTATCCTGATAGCGAAATACCCTAGCTATCGAGCCGCATGATTTAAACCAGAGTGGGGTATCGACCCCGGATACCTGCTTTCGGAGGAAGGGCTGTAAATAAATGTAACAAAAATCTTCACATAGCACCAGAGTCCTATTGTTTAACAGCTTTGAACGAACTCGGCAGCTTTTGGACGATCGCCAAACAGCAAGCACATCACTACACTCGGTAAGTTTCTTTTTTTTTAAGCGATCCTCCGCCCTCCCTTGTAGCAAAGTCTGCTGGGGTTTTGTTCTATCTGCTGGAAATCTTCCACACAACACCAGTAATTTTACTTAAAATTGATGAATTTGCTTTGTCAAAGCTTCACACTGTTAGGATATATTTAAAGTAAATGTGAAGTTGTGCTTTCGGGAAATAGCGAATTGTCTTGCTTGTGAAAATGGGCGTTAGCGAAGCCCTCGAAGAGGATCGCGCAAGTGCGAGCCGAAAGCCAGCAAATTTTAGAGACATTTGCTGCCGGGAGTTGCGCGACGGGTTAACTCTCAGTAGAATTTATCCGGGTGGTTTTTGCCACGCTCTGCCATAAACTCGTGTCCCACTGCTTAAATGAGAATGTGACGCTAATAACTTAATGTGATTTAATGTCGAAATTAAACCCAATTTCTGGGATTTGAGCTAACTTAACAAAGAAAGCCCCTGTTGCACTATTAAACCCGCAACGCTTCATTGGGGGAAATCGTCGGTTTCTACTTCAGAGCGGCCGACTTACAACTCAAGTTCGCAAGCTTTATTAGATCGCAGATTGTGTATGATTCAATTCAGGGAAACAGGGTAATGATGGGTGCATCTACAAAGATTTTATTGGTTTCAATTCCAGCAAATCAAAAATTGTCTGCTAACTCTCTGGCAGACTGCGCCGCAGCCGTTCACCCACATCAGCACAAAAAAACAGCGCCGTTCGATCGTACCCAGGTTTTTAGGGGCCTTTCTCAGGATTGATCGGAATCGGCCATGAGTCACTATTGTCAAGCTAAGCTGACAAAGTTTTCCGAGTTCTTGACAAAAATTGAAAATAACTTCCATTTTTTGTGAGAACGGCTACAATCGGAAGGGTCTTTGCCAGATCCGATTCTCACCATTTGGTGCTACGACTCTCTGCTGTTGCGTTGGAAGCAGCAAACTTACATCCGAGATGGCGAAAATTAGCCGTGCAACTATCATGTCTGACAACATCGTCACTCGCACGCTGCCGGCTTTCTCAAAAGTTCGACACCTCAAACACAAAAGTTAGAGGGCTCAGTACCAGAAAACTGGTACGGGTAAAAGATCGAAGTACCGGGTAAAAAAAAGCCAGTATTTTGACCTGCGTGCGATCGTCGCATCTCTGGCATTCGTTTTTCTGGGTAAGGTATCGCAGATGAGGCGATAACTCGCTGTGAAAGAAAAAGCTGCACCCTCAATATAGGTTGCAACGTTAAAAATATGCGATAGATTGAATGTACTCGCTGCTTCTTTCAACCAGAAGTCGAAATTTGACTTGTAAAACTGGTGCTGTTTCGGTCAATGCTTCATTTAGCAAACTGAAAAGCCCACTATTTCTTACTGCGGAAATGCCAATACTGGCTAACTTGTCTAAACTACAAACAGACACTATTCCACTGTTATTTATTCTTTAATTCAGGAGCATGAGGAAGGCGGCATGACCCAGGCTAACACCGTACTCGAAACCACAATCACACCCGAAATGGAAACCATCGAGTTGCTTAGGAACGCCAAAAGCGTTCTACCCGAAAGCGAGTTGGAACTTTTTATCGACGAAGACGACGATCGAGAAGATTTTCTAGACAGCCCATCTGAAGAAGACGATACTAAAGTTGGCAAAGGTGTCAAAGCCCGCCGTCGGGCCCAAGCCAAGAAAAAGCATTATACAGAAGACTCTATTCGTCTTTACCTCCAAGAAATTGGTAGAATTCGACTGCTGCGAGCCGACGAAGAGATTGAACTCGCCCGCAAGATTGCCGATTTGCTGGAATTAGAGCGAGTTCGAGAACAACTCCTCGAAGAGTTAGACCGCGAACCCAAAGATAACGAATGGGCTAATGCTGTAGATATGGCACTGCCGGCATTCCGTCACAGACTCCACGTCGGTCGGCGGGCTAAGGAGAAGATGGTACAGTCAAACCTGCGTTTGGTGGTGTCGATCGCCAAAAAGTACATGAATCGCGGTTTGTCTTTCCAAGATTTGATTCAGGAAGGCTCTTTGGGTCTGATCCGGGCCGCTGAAAAATTCGATCACGAAAAAGGCTACAAATTTTCCACCTATGCAACTTGGTGGATACGTCAAGCCATCACCAGAGCAATCGCCGATCAATCCCGGACTATCCGCCTACCGGTTCATCTTTACGAAACCATCTCGCGGATTAAGAAAACTACCAAACTTCTTTCTCAGGAAATGGGCCGCAAGCCTACGGAAGAAGAAATCGCGACTAAAATGGAGATGACGATCGAGAAGTTGCGTTTCATTGCTAAATCCGCACAGTTGCCTATTTCTTTAGAAACTCCGATCGGCAAAGAAGAAGACTCGCGTCTGGGAGACTTTATTGAATCTGACGGAGAAACGCCAGAAGATCAAGTCTCTAAAAACTTGCTAAGAGAAGATTTAGAGAGCGTTTTGGATACTCTAAGCCCTAGAGAACGAGATGTATTGCGACTGCGTTACGGCTTAGATGACGGACGGATGAAGACCTTGGAGGAAATTGGTCAAATCTTTAACGTCACTCGCGAGCGGATTCGTCAAATCGAGGCTAAAGCGCTGCGGAAGCTGCGCCATCCCAACCGCAACAGCATCTTAAAAGAATATATCCGCTAGAGTATTTGTCTGGCATCACCCAAAAGAGTGATTGGCTCTTTTGGGGATCGAACCATAGCTTTTTTGGAAGCGATGGTTGTTAAACTTTTTGTGTTCGCTGCACTGCGAGTCATATCAATTCCGGTTGCACTCATACATGATGTTAACTGTTAACTGTTAACTGTTAACAGTGAATTTACTATTCCGATGAAGAGAGGATTTGATATCATATTATGTCGGGTCGATTAGCATCACAAAAACGGTTCGTAGTGTGGTCAATCGAACGGATATGAGATAGCTATTTGCTGCTGGTAAATTGCGCTGCTAAAAGCGCGCGGGCAAAATTTTGGGAGTTCTTTTGGGGACTCCCAAGCTTTCTATTGTCTAAACAATCTCAAGTGAAAAATTAGATTAGTTTAAAGCATTTTGCTCGCGCACTGCAGTTCAAAAACCGGGTTTCTCGATCGGAGTCACTCGAAGAGCAGCTACTCGCGTCAAAGAAACCGGGTTTTTTAATCTTAGTCAGATCGAGAAAAGAATGGCGTCCCAATCCTCCAATCTCCAATCTAAAATCGTACTAGATCACGCCCCAGAAGTGAAGCAGGCCTTGACCGGAAACCAATTCGATAATCACAGCGGCAGAGAAACCAATCATCGCTAAACGACCGTTCCAATTTTCAGCTCCTTCGCTGAAGCCCCAGTTCCAAGCGTTGCGTTTTTGTTCTTGCATAGTGCGAACTCTTTTTGTTAACTTTTGTAAGGCTTATGTAAATTAATATAACAGAAACTTGAAAAAAATGCAAGTTTATGATGTGTGAGATCGATCGCAAAGGCCCATCGACCTTGAGAATTTCGCCTAACGAGGGAAAATAGCCAACTCCGTATCCGGGTCAAACAAGTGAATCTTGTCATGGGCGACGGCCAGCCAAAGCTCCTCGCCAACACGGATCGATCGCTCAGGAGGAACCCGCACCTGCATCCGCACAGCCGGAGCATCAGTCAAACACACCCGCAAATAAGTTTCGTGCCCCAAAGCCTCCACAATTTCCACTTGTACAGACAGATTTTTGGTAGCAGGAGGGTGAATGCTCAGATGTTCGGGCCGGATGCCCAAAATTAGCTCTCGCCCGTCATATTGCTGTAGGTTTTTTGCCCAAATATCCGGTAAAGTAAAGCGAAATTGCGGGTGAGAAATCAACAGCGGGGCTGTAAACTGCACCGGCAAAAAATTCATCGGCGGAGAACCGATAAACTCAGCCACAAATAGATTAGCGGGCTTGTTGTAAAGCTCCAGAGGTTGAGCGACTTGCTGAAGCTGACCTGCATTCATAATCGCAATGCGATCGCCCATAGTCATCGCCTCAGTCTGGTCGTGAGTCACATAAATAGTCGTAGTTCCCAACTGTCGCTGCAACTGCACAATTTGCGATCGAGTTTCCGCCCTCAATTTCGCATCAAGATTAGATAGCGGTTCGTCCATCAAAAAAACTTCAGGATTTCGAGCCATCGCCCTACCCAAAGCTACTCGCTGCTTTTGTCCTCCCGAAAGTTGTTTCGGCAAGCGATTTAAAAGCGGTTCTATTTGCAATAATTGAGCTACCGCCCTAACTCTTTTGCCTACAGCCTTTTCCCGTTCCGAAAAATAGCGCAAACCCGGAGGAAGCTTGCGAGTTGCTCCAACTAAAAAGTCCTCCCCCAAAGTATATATTTGCTCTTTGTTTAAAGTATTAGAAGCCAAATAATTAATCAACTCTTTTAACTGATTTTTTATTTTTTCTGCCTGCACCAAGCTGCTTTTTTCTACCTCTGTCTCTGTCTCTGTCTCTTCTTTCCTCTTCCTTCTTCCTTCTTCCCTCTTCCTTCTTCCTTCTTCCTTCTTCCCTCTTCCTTCTTTCTTCTGAGAGCGACGCAATCCAAAGGCGAGATTATCGTAAACTGTTAAGTGAGGATAGAGAGCATAATTTTGAAACACCATAGCGATATTTCGGTCTTTGGGGGGCAAATCGTTGAGGAGACGATCGCCAATCCAAATATTGCCGGCAGTCAAAACTTCCAAACCGGCGATCGATCGCAGCAGAGTGCTTTTTCCGCAGCCAGAAGGCCCCACCAGCACCATAAATTCCCCGTCTTCGACCGTCAAGTTAATCCGCCGCAAAACGCTGTTAGAAGTTGAACTAGAGGCTTCGGGCGAGACACTTTCTGCGACGTTGTTTGCTTTTTTTTCCTGTTCTCCTTGGCGGAGTGGAAAACTTTTGTAGATATTTTCTAATACAACTTTCGCCATCAAACAATTTTAGATTTTATATTTTAGATTGGGAATTGGGGGAATTCGAGGCAGAGCCTCCAGGTATGTATTCCCAGGCTCTGCCTGGGAACAAGTCTTATGACTATTGACTAATGACTACTGACTACTGACTGCTGACTATTGACTGGTAATAACCTTAATAATTTTTTCACCGGGAGTGAGGTCAAAAACTCGATCGCCCGGAGCATCTTTCCCCCAAAAAGCTATAGCATCAGTAGTCGATCGCAGCAAGCGGCCAGAAGTAGTAAAAAGTTTAACATCCGTACCCGGAACAGATCGCAGCAAGCCAACCAAAGCATCTTTAGGTTCTGCGAAACGAAAAGCTTGAGTGCCAATTTCGCCGCGATTAGTAAGTCTGACAGAACCTGCGGGCATTCGTTTAGCCCAACCCAACTCCGAAAATAGCACCAGACTGTCTTCGGGATCGATCGTAATACAACCCACCAAAACTTCCTGCTTCCGCAACCTGGTTACTTGAGAACCTAGGGCGCTGCGACCCATTGGCGGCAGTTGTTCGTCATTAACATCAAACCGGAGAACTCGGCCTCCCGAAGTTGCGACGGCCACTTGCTCGCCAACTTTGCTCAGACTAGCGCTGCGAAGCCGATCGTCCTCCTTGAGTTTAACAACAGTCATGCCGCGATTAGTCACATCAGCCAATTCCTGCACCGGCAAACGTTTAATTTTGCCTTGCTCAGTCATAGTTACTAAATCCACCCCCTCCGAATTTTCCGGCAAAATAAAGTGTGCGATAGTAATTTCCGACAAAGCGCGATCCGTACTGTCTTTAGTAGCACTAGGGGATAACAAACCGACAATCGGCTTTCCTCGGTCTTTTGGATTGCTGCTAGGAATATCAGCCACTTTCAGCGGGTAAGCTTTGCCGTTAGGAGTTAAGACTACCAAAGTGCGATCGGTTTTAGTCAGCTCTGCAGTCACAATAAAATCTTCATTTTTTTCTAAAGCTGAAACCGATTTTTCGCGACTTTTCGAGCGCGGGCGATCGTTAGCCGGCAAGCGCCGCACGTACTGCTTGTGCGAAAATTCAACAATTGTTTCTTCAGGCTCTAGAACAGGCAATAAGTTAGGCTGAATTGTTGCCGGCGATAACTGCTTGAGTCCAGAATTTTTCTTACCAGCAAATTGTGTGTCTGTCTTGGCCGCGCGTCCTGTTTCCCTAGCAAATTTAGTGCGGCGGGGGTCAGCGTACTTGCGTTTGAGCGATCGCAATTCCTTCTTTAAAGCCTTTAAAAGTTCGCGCCTGTCGCTCAACAACCGCTGCAATTCTTGAATATTTCCCGTCAACTCATCCAGTTCGGCTTGCAAATGTTGCCTTTCCAAACCAGTCAGCCGGCGCATCGGCATCGCCAAAATCGCATCAGATTGACTTTCGCTCAAATCGAGGCGAACTTGGAAAGTTTGCTTAGCAGTAGTACCATCAGGAGAATTTCTGAGAATGTCGATCGTAGTATCGAGATTTGTCAAAGCCAACATTAAGCCTTGGACAATGTGACACCGACGTTCTGCCACCTGCAACTCGTAATTGTAGCGCCTGGTGATAGTCACTTCTCGGAAATCCAGAAATTCCTGCAACAATTGTCTGAGCGTCAACTGTCGGGGTTGACCGTTGACAATTGCCAGCAAAATCGCACCAAAATTTGTTTGCAGGTCAGTTTGTTGGTAAAGACGAGCTAGCACCGCTTCGGGAGTAAATTCCCGCTTGAGTTCAATCACAACTCGAATGCCATCGCGATCGCTCTCATCGCGCAAATCAGAAATACCGTCGAGACGGCCGGCATTCACCAAATCCGCCACCTTTTCAATCCAACTCGCCTTATTCACCTGAAACGGAAACTCCGTCACCACGATCGCCGTTTTAGTCCGCACCTTGCGATTACCAGGCACTTCTTCCACCCCAGCCACACCCCTGACCGCAATGCTGCCTCGACCCTTAGTGTAGGCATCAACAATGCCCTCTGTAGCGACGATTTCCCCTCCCGTCGGGAAATCCGGGCCCGGAATCAGTTCAATCAACTTCTCGTCCGAGACTTCGGGATTTTCAATCAAAGCAATTAAACCGTCTACCACCTCTCCCAAATTGTGCGGCGGAATATTAGTTGCCATCCCCACAGCAATCCCAGTACAGCCATTGAGTAACAGAAACGGCAACTGAGCCGGTAGTGCTGTCGGTTCCTGTTCGGAACTGTCAAAGTTAGCTGCAAAATCAACAGTTGCATCGCCGACTTGGGTTAGCATAGCTTCGTGGGCGATCGGTGCGAGCCTAGTTTCCGTGTAGCGCATCGCAGCAGCCGGGTCATTGTCCACCGAACCGAAATTGCCGTGACCCGCCAGCAAAGGATAGCGGCTCGAAAACTCCTGAACCATCCGCACCAGAGCGTCGTAAACCGATTGGTCGCCGTGGGGGTGATATTTTCCCAAAACATCTCCAACTACCCGGGCGCACTTGCGGTAAGGTCTGTCTGGTGTCAAACCGAGTTCGTGCATCGCATACAAAATTCGACGGTGCACGGGTTTTAAACCGTCGCGGACATCAGGCAAAGCTCGCCCGACGATCACACTCATGGCATATTCGAGGTACGATTGCTGCATCTCGGCGTGCAGAGGCGTAGAAATTACTTGCCCGGAAAGTAGGTTTAGTTGTTTGGCCATGAGTTCTTGTGTCCGTTAATTCCTGAGTGAAGACAGCCTCTGTCAATAATGCTCAGGTTGCCTGTCTCGAATGAAAAGCGTTTGCCTTCAAGCAAACCGATAGTTCGATAAAACCGCCCAGCAGGAGGATAAAAATAAATTTAACAGGTTAAAGCAAAATCAGAGTGCCGAAGACAGACAACACTTGCCTCTTACTCTCCACTCTTACCCTAACCTCTATATTGCCGACCGTTGCGATTACCTGTCTATTTACCGTCCGCCGCGAGAAGGTTGATTTACAGTCATGCTTTTATTTATAATCGCTCACAAATGCCGATCTTTGAGAATTCAGCAGTCAAAAGCTTTTCTCATGAGCTGTCCTAGTCTGACCTGCGATCGATCGAAGCGTCGATATTTTAAAGCAATGTCGATCGGTCTAAACTAAGAATTGCCCATCCTTAACAATCCCCGCTATGTTCCCTACTCCGAATGCTTCAGCGGCAGTACCTGAAACAACATTGCTTGATTTTAAGGGCAGCACATAAAACAATTGTCACACTACCACGACTATAAATCGCAGGCTTGACCCAGAAAAAAATCCTAAAAACCTGCTAATGAAGAATTTTGAAACTGTTGTCAGTGTCAGGGGGAACACCTCAATCAATGCAGTAAGTGTTTTTTTGACAGCCCATTTATAGTGCTGTCTGGCGATTGAGTATTATATAGGTCGATCGCCACCGCCTTGCACTCGCAAAAAAATGCTTGGCGACATAAATGAGATACTCCCTGGAAACTTTTAGGCATCTGTAGGCCATTTCGCCTACAAACCAGCGGGCCCAAGACAACCGAGTTGAAGGGAAACGCAATTCGCCGATCGGAGCCACCTAGTGCCATCTGTGATATAACTAGCTTGATGAAACAAGTTTTGACATAGATGAAATCCCCGTCCATTTTACGGCGGGGCAGATGTCAAAAGTATTGCAAACACATTCACAAAAAAGATGGCTATTTGTATGCAGCCGTATTGTTGCCCATCCTTTCCTCTCGCCTTCCCCGTGCTGAGTAAAGCGCCTTGGAAGCTGGTATCTAGGAGATCGCAAAGATGAAAACCGTTCTGATTGTAGAGGACGATTTGGTTAACGCTAGAGTTTTTTCTAAAATTCTGACTAAGCGGGGTGGCTTAGCCGTGAAGCACACAGAAAATGTTGAAGAGGTGATGCAGATTGCCGCGTCTGGAGAAGCTGATTTGATTTTAATGGATGTGTCTCTTTCACGCAGCGTCTATCAAGGAAAAGCTGTTGACGGTATTAAAATTACTCAACTGCTGAAAGCAGACCCGCAAACGGCCTCGCTACCAATTATTTTGGTAACAGCTCACGCGATGGCCGGTGATAGAGAAACTTTTCTAAATCAAAGTGGTGCGGACGGTTACATCTCTAAACCCGTGGTAGACCATCAAGAGTTTGTCGCTCAGATCAAGGCTTTGCTCCCTGATTGAGTGAAATATATAGCCTTTCTCGGTAACATGAGGTGCTAGGAGTGGGCATAGGGGATAGGCCAAACCGCGCATAGGCAGGAGTGGAAAGATCCCGCCTCACCAAGTTTGAGAACCGCTATACATGAAGGAGGAAGTTGGACAACGGATTGTGTAGCTGATCTAACGGATGTAAGGAAGAAGGAAGTTCGGCAACGGATTATGTAACGGATGTAAGGAAGAAGGAAGTTCGGCAACGGATTATGTAACGGATGTAACGGATGTAAGGAAGGAGGAAGTTCGGCAACAGATTGTGTAGCCGATATAACGAATGTAAGGAAGAAGGAAGAAGAAAGAAAGAAGAAGGAAGAAGGAAGAAGGAAGAAGGAAGAAGAAGGAAGAAGGAATTTTAATTGCATTGGATCTCAATGCTACATTTGTAGCAACAGCTCGCTATCGAGTTTGCACGGGCTGTATGTAACCAGCGGTGCGATCGATAGCGATAGAATATTATATCGGTCAATCTACCGGACAGGATATTAAAAAAAAGCTTTTTGTTGAAAAGCCACAGATGCTCCCTTTCACTATTTGTCATATCAAACACTTAAAACCTCGGAATTATAAATTTTTATTGAATTCTGACTTATATTTTTTGACGAATACACCTATTGCTTTCTTTTTTCCTTGTTTAAAGTCCGATCGCGCTTTTGGTAGCGAATTTGCCTGTGGAGAACACCAAGCTTTAAAGAAACAAACTTAATATTTTTACACCAGTGCCGAAACCGAAAAAAAATGCCACGCCGCCCGGTATTACGGGCGTGCGCGACAATTTCATAACTAAGATTACAGCCCTAAATTGGTTAAGGCTAAAGAAACCGGGTTTTTTACCAAATCAGTGAGCGAGTGGGAAAAATTGTCGAAAAAACCCGGTTTCTGACCACCCGCGAGTAAGTCCTGTATTACTCTTCGTCTTCGTCGAAATCGAAACCGATATCATCGTCCTCGTCGTCAGCCAAAACTTCTAACGAACCGTCATCACTTGAGCCGACAAAATCGTCTTCATCAACTTCAATTTCCTCAAACTCTTCATCAGGCTCAAGGTCAGAAACTGCTGCGGTATCGAAACTGCTTTCGAGCGTATATTTGCGGCGGGCAGTACGGTCATCAAGTACCACATCCTCCTGCAAATCTTGGAAATCGTCATCAAACACGGCACCTTCAAAACCCGCATCCTGAACGCTGGCATCTTCGTAAGCATTGAAACCAGTACCGGCGGGAATCAAGCGGCCGATGATGACGTTTTCTTTGAGGCCTCGGAGCCAGTCGGACTTGCCTTCGATCGCCGCTTCCGTCAGCACCCTGGTGGTTTCTTGGAAAGAAGCCGCAGAAATGAAACTGTCAGTATTGAGCGAAGCCTTAGTAATTCCCAGTAGCACCGGAGTGTAATCTGCCGGAGCCCCGCCGGTAATCGACATTGCCTCGTTCACCTGCTCTACCTGCCGCAGCTCTACCAGCTCGCCCGGTAGCATCGTAGTGTCGCCGCCGTCTTCTACGCGGACTTTGTTGGTCATCTGCCGCACAATTACCTCAATGTGCTTGTCAGAAATATCTACCCCTTGGGATTGATAGACAGATTGCACTTCGTTTACCAAGAGGGTTTGCACCTGCTGGAAACTTTCCAAAGCTGCTTCAAATGTGGACTGGCGCTCTTTGAGAGCTTGGAAGAAAACTTCGAGAATTTCATGGGGGTTGGCGGGCCCGTCAGTCAGGGCTTCGGCTACACCTACTCGCTGTCCGTCGGAGACGATCGGATTCTGCCCCGGTAGCAAAGGATATGCTTCGATGCGGCCGTCATCTTCAACTACAGCCAGTTCGACCATATCTTCCTCGGTGGATACGCGGGCAGTCCCCGGACGGTGGGCCAAAATGCAGGCTTCCTTCGGCTTGCGCCCTTCCAGGAGTTCTTCAATCCGGGGCAAACCCTGGATGATGTCGCCTGTTTTCGCCCGCTCGAACACCAGGATGACTAAGTTGTCGCCCCGCTGCACCAAGTCGCCGTCATCGACGTGGAGGACTGCACCGGCGGAAACCCGGTAAGGACGAGCTATTCTGAGCACGATTTTTGCAGGTTCCGAGCCGTTCGAGGGTACGACCTTGACTACTTGGCCGGATTCTTCCAAAAACGTGCCGGGGGCGATTTCCGTACCGGCTACTAGCAGTTGACCGGGACTGAAATCTGGGGCGACGGGGAGGTCGATCGAAATCGAGTCGGCTTCCCGCATGACCAAGAGGCGGCGCACCGGCTCGTTTTGTCCTTCGCGGATGCCCCGAACCGTCCCTGCTTCTTTGCAGAGAATTTCGGTGCGGGCTACTACTGCGCCCGGAGCGATCGACTGTCCGTCTTCTACCAAAAGCCGCGTCTGAGTGCTGCCCTGGGTGGGGTCTGCCGACACGTCGCGCCGAACTACGAGGGATTCTAAAATCACTAACTGCAGGCGGAAGGTTTTGGAAACCGGCGGTGCTTCGTCGCTTTCTCCTGCCAATTCTTGAGAGAGGGCGGTGGAGTCGGAGACTGCTGCTGGGGAGTCATAATCGTTGTCCGACAAGGCGGTATCATCTTCTGGGTCTGGCAAAAGTTCGATATCTGCTGCCAGTTGCGGAGCTCCTGAACCAATTTCTAGGATGAGCTGAGTCCGCAGGAGTTCGAGTCCTTCTACTGATTTGACGCGCTCTCCGTCTTTGTAGGGGAGGCGCTGGACTGCTTTGAGGGCGATCGACTCGTTGAGCGCAGTCTGGGAAGGCACCGGCGGCTTGTCGGGAACAGGAAACTCTACGACTGGCCGCAGCAGCAATGCTGGGCCTTCGGGTGTTTCGATGTATTCCGCATAGGCGAGTTCTTCAGCAACTAAGCCGGGGAAGATTTCTTGACCCGCGTTGACAATTTGACCTTCGGTTGCCGAAAGTGGGGGGCGGTCAACGAGGTGCAGGGTTCCAGGTTTGATGACAATTTCCCGCAAAATATCATTTTTTTGCGTTACTTCTACTGCACCGCTGGTTTGGCAGAAGATATCTTTGACTACTTCAGTGCCGGCTTCGACGTACTGGCCATCTTCGACTAGCAATAGAGAGATGTCTTTGTTGACTTCGTGGCATTCTTCCGGTATCCACAGCAGGGTGCCGCCCTTGATGACTTCGAGTCCTTGTTTGGCTTTGCCGCGCTTTTGGACTTCGACGCCGGCGTATTTGACAATGCCTCCGGTGGCGGTGCGGTAGGTGTCGTCGAGCAGTTCGGCTACGACTTCGCCGTTGATGACTTTGCTTCCGGGAGTTGTTTTGAGCGAGAACCGCTGGTTGGAAGTTGTTTCGATCGTGTAATATTCTCGGCCGCCGGTGCTTTCGGCTCGGACGATGGCTTGATCGAGCAATACTTGAGCGGTGATGATTTCAATTTCTCGCTCGTCGGCGATGCGGACTACGCCCCCGTGTTCGGAGACGAGTTTGGTTTCGGCGATGACGCTGTTTTCTGGAATTCGGGAGCCGTTTTTGACTGCCGGTTCCGCGCCGGGAGGGAGGTTGTAGACTTCTCCCGAGAGTATCCAAATCAGTCCGCCCCGGCTGGCGGTGCGGGTGGTGTTACCTTGGCGGTCGGTTTTTTCTTCGGGTACGATGTCGGCAAATTTGGCTTCGCCGGCTAAGTCTGAGGCTACGTCTGTGGTGACTTTTTCGGTGGTTTTGCGGGCTGCGCGTCCGACGATCGGCACTTGAGCCAATATTTGACCTTGGATGGCGCGCTGTCCGTCTTTGACCATGAGCGTGGAACCTTGGGCGATCGCCAGTTCAATCTTTAGTTTCTGATTTTTGGCTCCCGATTTGCCTTCCTCGAAGCCGTCGCCCTCGAATACGAGCTTGCCGCCGTTTTCGGCGATCAGGGCTTCTTCGCCGTGAGAAGTGCGGAAGGAACGGGTTCGCAAGTTCTTAAACTTTGCCACGCCCGGGAATGGGGCGCGTTCTTGTTTGGCGACTTCTCCAGTGAACACGCCTCCGGTGTGGAAAGTACGCATGGTGAGCTGGGTTCCGGGTTCGCCGATCGACTGGGCGGCAATAATCCCGATCGCTTCTCCCATGTCTACCATTTTCAGGTGGGCGAGGCTCCAGCCGTAGCAGCACTGACAGACGGAACGGGTGGCTTCGCAGGTTAGGGGCGATCGCAAATACACCTCGCCAACTCCTGAAGCGCCGATCGCGTCTGCGAGCTCTTCACTAATTGGCTGGTTGCGGACTGCCATGATGTTGCCGAACCTTACGATTTCTTTGGTTTTGGGGTGCACCACGTCTTTTGCAAACACCCGGCCGAGCAGCCTGTCTTTCAGGGGTATCAGCACGGTAGCTCCGTCGGTCATCGGCCGGACTCGAATGCCGCGTTGGGTGCCACAATCTACTTCGCGGACGATTACGTCTTGGGACACGTCTACCAGGCGGCGGGTCAGGTAGCCGGAGTCGGCGGTGCGGAGGGCCGTATCGACCAGTCCTTTGCGCGCTCCGTAGGAAGAAATAATGTATTCCGTGACAGTGAGACCTTCTCGGAAGTTGGTTTTAATTGGTAAGTCGATGATTTCTCCCTGGGGGTCTGCCATCAATCCGCGCATTCCGACAAGCTGCCGCACTTGGGAGATATTTCCCCGGGCACCGGAGAAGGCCATCATGTAGACCGAGTTGAGGGGGTCTGTGGCTCGGAAGTTTTTGACTACTTCGTCTTTGAGGTCTTCTGAGGTGCTGTTCCAAGTGTCGATTACTTTTTGGAAGCGTTCGACTTCGGTGATTTCGCCTCTGGTGTACCGCTGTTCGGTGATGCGGATTTCTTCTTCGGCTGCATCTAAGAGTTGTCGTTTGATTGGTGGTACTTGCAGGTCGTCTACGCTGATGGAAACTCCGGCGCGCGTAGCAAAGCGAAAACCCAAGTCTTTGAGTTTATCTGCCATTTGCGCGGTGCGGGCAGTTCCGTATTCCATGAACGACCAAGAGATTAATTTTTTGAGCTGACCTTTGTCAACAACTCGGTTGCGAAAAACAATTTCTTTATTTTCTTTGTATTCAGTCATTTGTTTGCTGTTAGTAATTTACTCGTCAGTCATCAGTTTAGAAACCGGGTTTCTGAGAATATTTCTCCTCACCAAGCCCAACCTGTAGAAACCCGGTTTCTCGCTCCTGGCACATCACTCATCGGTCATCAGTTCAGAAACCGGGTTTCTGAGAATATTTTTGGTCACATAACCCAACCCTTAGAAACCTAGTTTCTCGCTTCTGGGACATGGGTCATCGGTCGTGGGAGTAAAACCGGGTTTCTGAGAATATTTTTGGTCACATAACCCAACCCTTAGAAACCTAGTTTCTCGCTCCTCGACTGACCGATCGCCTATTACCCGCTGTTATTTCCCAATTTTCCTATTCCTAGTTATTAATGACCGATTCGATCGTTTGGTGATAGATAATTCGACCGGGAGTAGTGCGAATAAACTGATTGAGCAAGTTGCCTTCTTTGTCTTCTCGAATCCGGCGGAACTTGAATTCTTTCGTGACCGTACCGTCGGTCGATCGTTCTAGTTTCAGCGGTTCTCCTTCTGGTTCTATATTTTCTATCGGGCCTTGAAATCTCACCCACACGTAGGAATGCAAGTCAACAACTCCTTGTTCGTAGGCTACAACCGCATCGGTGAGGTTAGAGAAATAGTGACCTGCTCCTTTTTGAGCGTCGCGATTTTCCGCTGTCAAGTAATAGCAACCGAGCACCATATCTTGCGAAGGAGTGACAATTGGTCTTCCGGTTGCGGGCGACATAATGTTATTAGAAGCCAGCATCAGCAAGCGGGCTTCCGCCTGAGATTCCAGAGACAAGGGCACGTGCACGGCCATTTGGTCGCCGTCAAAGTCAGCGTTAAAAGCCGGACAAACTAGCGGGTGAAGCTGAATCGCCCTCCCGTCTACCAAAATGGGTTCGAAGGCTTGAATTCCCAAACGGTGCAGGGTGGGGGCCCGGTTCAGCATGACTGGGTGTCCTTCAATCACTTCTTGAAGCACCTCCCAGATGCTTGGGTCGCTGCGCTGGATCAATTTTTTGGCAGCTTTGATGTTATTGACCAATCCTTGGCGGATGAGGCGGTGGATGACAAAGGGCTGGAAAAGTTCGATCGCCATTTCCCTCGGTAAACCGCACTGATGAATTTTCAGTTTCGGCCCCACCACAATCACCGAACGTCCAGAATAGTCAACCCGTTTCCCGAGCAAGTTTTGCCGGAAGCGGCCTTGTTTCCCTTCAATAATGTCCGACAGAGATTTCAGCGGGCGGTTGTTTGCGCCCACAACAGTCCGGCCGCGGCGGCCGTTGTCAATCAGCGCATCCACAGCTTCTTGCAGCATCCGTTTTTCGTTGCGGATGATAATTTCCGGCGCTAGGATTTCTTGCAATCTCGCCAAGCGGTTGTTGCGGTTAATCACTCTCCGATAAAGGTCGTTGAGGTCGCTTGTCGCAAAACGCCCGCCGTCTAGCTGTACCATTGGCCGCAAGTCTGGGGGAATCACCGGAATCACCGACAGCACCATCCAATCGGGATGAGAACCCGTAGCGATAAAGTTGTCAATTACCCGCAAACGTTTGATTAACTTCGCTCGTTTTTGACCTTTAGCATTAGCAATATCTTCGCGCAGCTTTTCCGCTTCGCTTTCTAGCGGAATATTTTGCAGCAAAACTTGCAAAGCTTCAGCACCGATTCCTACTTCTACGCCGGTCAGCGTGGAATCTTCGCTGTAAAGTTCATCTTCTATTTCCAGCCAAGCATCTTCTGTGAGCAATTGCTTGTATTGCAGCTTTTCAGCATTGCCAGCATTCAACACAACATAGGCATTGAAATAGACAATTTGTTCGACATCTCGCAGCGGCATATCTAACAGAATCGCCATGTAACTGGGGATACCTTTGAGATACCAAACGTGAGCAACTGGAGCTGCTAATTTGATAAATCCCATGCGGTGGCGACGGACGCGAGATTCTGTTACTTCAACACCGCATCTCTCGCAAACAATGCCTCTATGACGAACTCTTTTGTACTTGCCACAATGACATTCCCAATCTTTTGCAGGCCCAAAAATTCGCTCACAAAACAACCCGTCCATTTCCGGCTTTAATGTTCTGTAATTTATGGTTTCTGGTTTTATGACTTCGCCAGTTAGCTGACCATTGGGTAAAGTTCTCTCTCCCCATTGTCGAATTCTTTCAGGTGAAGCTAACCCAATCTTTACATAATCAAATCGTTGTTCTATCTTAGCCATTCTTGACTCCAATCGATGATTTACTTGAAATTATTTGCTGTAATTTATCTGTTTTGATTGATTGTTTGGCGCTTAAATCAATGTCAGACTCCTTTATATGTGGCATTAGTTTTAATGTCATAAATGACATTTTTGGATGCTCCCAATTCGCGAGAAATCTTAGTTAGCAAGAGATTCTCCAGCTTTAATGCGTTCTCGCACATCCTGTGCTTGAGCAAAAGTCAGTTTGCGATCGAGATATCCACCCATGTGAGGAATCGGAATCTCTTCGCCTTCTTCCTTCCATGTCAGGTGATACTTAATATTGTGTATAGTTATCGGATTTACGCTGTATGCTTCAGCTAGATCCTTCATTCTCTCTCCTGCTGCTAGTTTTTGCCGGATTTCTCGCACCTTTTCCCAGTCTAATTTTGCATTGGAAAGGGGATGACTTTTTCCTTGGGTGCGTCCTTTTTTTGAAGCATCTAAGGCCTTTTGGGAACGAGTACCAGCCCAGAGGTGTTCTGGATTTATACAACTGGGAGTATCGCAGGTATGACAAGCATCTATATATGTGGGAACTTCATATCCTAATTTCTCTGCTAAAACAGCACGAGTAACTGATTTCAAATTCCCATTTTTCCAATATCTGCCATAGCCTGAACAATCTTTTCCGCCTTGAAAAATTATGCAGCCGTTGTCTTGAATTTCTCCTAAAAAATGTGGAGAAACTGTGGTGAAGTTATCAGGAATATTTGTCTGAACGATCTTAGTAATAGTTTCATGTTGTACCCCATACTCTTTTGCTAGGTGGTTCTTGACTTTTTCCGATAAATATTTAGTCTGAATTTCTCGCAGTTGTACGATCGACAATTTATCAATTCCCGGAATACTTTTGCGTCTGGGAGTTTGGCGTTAGCGCAGCCCTCGAAGAGGATCGCGCCCCATCATATGTCCCCTGTTCTCAGCGGCAGACCCCGCTACAAGATGTTCCGGGTTGATGCAGCTTGGGTTGTCGCAGGTGTGGTAAGCAAAATAACCGGAATCTAGGAATCCTGCTATTTTTGATTCGAGGACTAATCGGTGGACTAATACCGTTTTCCCCGACATCCACTTACGCCCGTAACCATTGCCAAACTTACTACTTTGCCAGTTAATACAGCCTGTCTCCCGATCGAATTCTCCTTCAATTCCGGGGATAACTGTTAAAATAATCATGTCAGCGCATCTCCTTGTTAGAGCGTTGATTCGCCTCAGTAGTGGTACGAACACTGCTGAGGCATTTTTATTCGAGATTGTCGATTTTAAATTTTAGATTAAATATTACTAAAAAATCTAAAATTTAAAATCGAAAAATCTCAAATCCCTAATCTTCGTCTTCGTCGCGAGAAAGCGATTCGTAAGTAGGCCTGGAGGGCGATCGCCGCCCGCCAGCATCCGCCATCAAATCCACCTCAACGTGCTCGCTGCCTTCGTCGTTCGTATTCACTTTGTGCACGGCAATGTCCAAACACAAAGACTGCAACTCCCGCATCAACACTTTGAACGATTCCGGCGTACCGGGGCGCGGGATGGATTTGCCCTTGACGATCGCGTTTAAAGCCTCGTTTCTGCCCTGCATATCGTCCGACTTGACTGTCAGCAACTCCTGCAAGGTGTAAGCGCAGCCAAAGGCCTCCAAGGCCCAGACTTCCATTTCCCCGAACCGCTGTCCACCCTGCTGCGCTTTGCCGCCCAAAGGCTGCTGCGTCACCAAGGAGTAAGGCCCGGTGCTGCGGGCGTGGATTTTGTCATCTACCAAGTGGACGAGTTTGAGCATATAGGCGATGCCGACTGTGATTGGGCGATCGAACGCTTCCCCAGTTCTGCCGTCATAAACTATAGTCTTGCCTGGGTGTTTTTCGTTAAACACCCAAGGCTTGCCAGTTTTTTCCCGCGCCTCTTCCAACTTGCCGTGAACGGTTTCCCGCGACTTTTCAGCGCCGTGCATTTCGTCAAACGGCACCATCTTGAACCGCATCGACAGATTTTCGCCCGCCCAGCCTAGCAAGCACTCGAAAATTTGACCGACGTTCATCCGCGACGGTACGCCCAAGGGGTTGAGCACGATGTCAATCGGAGTGCCATCGGGCAAGTAGGGCATATCTTCCTTCGGCAGAATCCGGGATACGATGCCTTTGTTGCCGTGGCGGCCGGCCATTTTGTCGCCGACTTGAATTTTTCGTTTTTGGGCGACGTAGACGCGGACGACCATGTTAGCGCCGGGGGGCAGTTCATCGCCTTGTTCGCGGGTAAAAACCCGCACATCTACGACGCGGCCTTTTTCTCCGTTGGGAACGCGCAGCGAGTTGTCGCGCACGTCGCGAGCTTTTTCACCGAAGATTGCTCTGAGCAGTTTTTCTTCGGGGGGTTGGTCGGATTCGCCTTTGGGGGTGACTTTGCCGACTAAGATATCGCCAGATTCTACCCAAGCGCCTTTGCGGATGATGCCTCCTTCGTCTAGCTGGCGCAGGGCGTCTTCGCCGACGTTGGGAATTTCGCGGGTGATTTCTTCGGGGCCTAGTTTGGTTTGGCGGGCTTCGATTTCGTATTTCTCGATGTGGATGCTGGTGTATACGTCTTCGTACACCAATCGCTCGCTGATAAGCATTGCGTCTTCGTAGTTGTATCCTTCCCAAGGCATATAGGCTACGAGGATGTTGTGACCGAGGGCGAGTTCTGCGCCTTCGGTGGAGGAACCGTCGGCGAGGACTTGACCTGCTACGACACGATCGCCCTCATAGATTAGGGGGCGCTGGTTCAAGCAGGTATCTTGGTTCGATCGCTGGTATTTTTGCAGTTCGTGTTCGATGCAGCCGGCGTATTTTTGCTTCCAAACCGAAGGCTGTCTGACTTTGAGTTCGTCGTACTCACGAATCAGGAAATGTTCTTCGCTGGAATTAGACTCGGCATCTGGTGCCAGGGGCTTGACAATAATCCGGGTCGCATCGATGTAAATGACTTCGCCGTCAATCCGGGAAACTACCACCATCCCGGAATCTCGCGCGGCCTGAGCTTCGAGACCTGTACCGACGAGGGGGCGTTCGGGTTTGAGCAGCGGCACGGCTTGCCGCTGCATATTCGACCCCATCAGAGCGCGGTTGGCGTCGTCGTGTTCCAAGAACGGGATCAGGGAGGTGGCGACGGAGACGATTTGTACGGGTGAAATCGCCATGTAGTCCACCTGCATCGGGGTGGTGGTGGTGAATTCTTGGCGGTAGCGGACGGCTACGGTTTCGCCCAAGAGGTTGTTGTTTTCGTCGAGGCTGATGTCTCCGGGGGCGACGCGCAAGTCGTCTTCTTCATCGGCTGTCATGTAGATGGGGGCTTTGTCCCGCAGCACCTGTCCTTTTTCTACTGGGTAGAATGGTGTTTCGATGAAGCCGTAGGGGTTGACGCGGGCGTGGGTTGCTAGGGAACCGATCAGTCCGGCGTTGGGGCCTTCTGGTGTTTCGATCGGGCAAATCCGGCCGTAGTGGGACGGGTGAATGTCCCGCACTGCGAAACCTGCGCGTTCGCGGGTCAGACCTCCAGGGCCGAGGGCGGAAAGCCGGCGTTTGTGGGTCAGTTCTGCGAGGGGATTGGTTTGATCCATGAACTGCGATAGCTGCGAGGAACCAAAAAATTCCTTGATTGCTGCTACCAGGGGTTTGGGGTTGACTAGGGAGGCGGGGGTGAGGGAGTCTGCGTCGGAGACTGTCATGCGTTCGCGGATGATCCGTTCTAGGCGGTTGAGTCCTACTCTGACTTGGTTTTGCAGCAGTTCGCCGACGCTGCGGACGCGACGGTTTCCTAAGTGGTCGATGTCATCCGTCGAGCCGATGTCGAATTCGAGGTTGATCAAATAGTCGATCGCCGTCAAGATATCTTGGGATGTCAGCACTCGCACCGTGTCGGGGACTGTCAACCGCAGTTTTTTGTTGAGTTTGTACCGGCCGACTTTGCCTAAATCGTAGCGTTTGGGGTCGAAAAAGCGGGAATTGAGGAGCTGTTCTCCTCCGGCTACGGTGGGGGGTTCGCCCGGTCGCAGTTTGCGGTAGAGCTCCATTAGAGCTTCCTCTTCGCCGAACTGTCCTTCTTTTTCGATGGTTTTTTGGAAGTATTCGGGGTGGCGCAAACTGTCGTAGATTTCGCCGTCTGTGAGCCCTAGGGCTTTGAGGAGGACTTGGGCCGATAGTTTGCGGGTTTTGTCGATTCTGACCCAGACTAAATCGTTTTTGTCGGTCTCGAATTTGAGCCACGCGCCACGGTTGGGGATGAGACTGGCGTTGTAGGTGCGGCGGCCGTTTTTGTCGGTTTCCGATTTGTAGTATACGCCGGGGGAACGGACGATTTGGTTGACGATTACTCGTTCCGCGCCGTTGATGATGAAGGTTCCCCGTTCTGTCATCAATGGCAAGTCGCCGATGAAGACTTCTTGTTCTTTAATTTCGCCTGTTTCTTTGTTGATCAGGCGGGTTGGTACGTACATTTGTACCGAGTAGGTGCTGTCCCGGCGCTTGGCTTCGTCCACGTCGTATTTCGGGCGCTTGAGTTTGAAGTCTTTGCCCATGAAGTGCAGTTCTAGTTTGCCGGTGTAGTCTGAGATCGGGGAGAAGCTGTCGAGTTCTTCGATCAGTCCGGCTTCTAAGAACCAGCGAAAACTTGCCCGCTGGATTTCGATCAGGTCGGGCAAGGTGAACGCGAATTCTGTGTAATCTTTAGTGATCATGGGTGTCCTTTTTCCGCTGTGGCTCTAGCTTTTTACATTGCGCCAAGGCTTGGCGTTTTTACTTTGTTGTGTTTTTTTGATGGATTGTGTGAGAGAATGTATATGATATTTTGGATCGCGATCCGACTTTTGCAACTGTTATTTGTGCGGGTTGCTCGCATTCGTTTTGTGCGGATTTACGCTTGATTGAGATGTTTTTAGAACCGATATTTTGCTGTTTCAGGGTAAACTCCCCATACATTCGACTCCTCAAATTGACTCGAAAGCTATTGCCAAATTACTGAGGTTCCAAGTGTCTCCCTGTCTGTAAATTTGACTGTGTAAGGAAAGAGTTTTTGCTGGAAGTTTTGGCTAGCGTTGGGACGGCGTGCTGGCCCGATTGCTGGCAGTTCGCCGACTGCTGCGATCGCGGGGATAGTCAGCCAAAGCTCGATCGGCTGGTTCTATTATTATAGGACGCAAATTCGATCGCGTGCCGTCAACGTCAAAGGAATCTCAGGGTGAGGATGAATCCGGTTTTTAGGGCAAACAAAATATAGATGAGATTACCCCTTACCCCGAAGGCTTGCCTCTAAATCGATTAGTTTTCCTCGTTTCCTTGTTCTATAGCGAGTGAAAGGCCAAATAGCTGACAGGCATTTTCGGTTGTCTGCCGCGACAAAGTTAAAAGAGAAACTCCTCTCAATTTCGCAACTTGCTCGGCTACGTAGTATACGTAAGCTGGTTCATTACGTTTTCCCCGCTGGGGTGCGGGGGCGAGAAAAGGGCAATCTGTCTCAACTAGGATGCGATCGCTATTTACCATACAAGCTGATTCTTGTATTTGCAAGGCTTTTTTAAAGGTGACTGTGCCGCTAAAACTGATGTAGAAACCCAAGTCTAAAAACCACTGGGTTTCTTCGGGCGTACCTCCCCAGCAGTGCATCACTCCCCGCACCGGGCCGCGTTTTTCCCAAAAGTTCCGCAGCATTTCGGCCATTGGGGCGGCAGCGTCGCGACAGTGGATGATGACTGGTTTGTCAAGTTCCCTGGCGATTTCAAGCTGTGCCTCAAACACTTTAAACTGGTGTTCGCGATCGTCAGCTT
Source organism: Microcoleus sp. S1D4 (assembly GCF_036700765.1). Lineage (NCBI taxonomy): Bacteria > Bacillati > Cyanobacteriota > Cyanophyceae > Oscillatoriales > Microcoleaceae > Microcoleus > Microcoleus sp. S1D4. The sequence continues at coordinate 531,865 of NZ_JAUBPP010000001.1, read as the reverse complement.
TAAAAAAGTCGAGTCCGGTTTCGCCGATCGCCACTACCCTAGAGTCAGAACTTGCCTTTTCGCGAATCATATTCGCAGTTTCGTCTTTCCACTTGGCGGCATCTAGGGGGTGAAGCCCCACCGCAAACGAGACTTCTGGAAATTGATCGGCAATTGCTTGAATTGAGGCAAACTCTGCAGGTTCCACACAAGAATGAACTAGCCGAACCACACCAGCTTCGCGCCAGCGTTGTCGAATAGTTTCTAATTCAGACTTGTAAGTCTCAAAGTTGATATGAACGTGAGTGTCAATGAGCTGCATGGGGGAAGCAGATTAGATTTGATACCAGAGCATCCGAGTTGTTGACGGGAGAGTGGGGGATGGGGAGAAGGGGAGATGGGGAGAGTGGGAGAGTGGGAGAGTGGGAGAGTGGGAGAGTGGGGGAATGGGAGAGTGGGAGAGTGGGAGATGGGGAGATGGGGAGAGTGGGAAAAATTCTCTTTCTTCCTTCTTCCCTCTTCCCTCTTCCCTCTTCCTTCTTCCTTCTTCCGACGGACTTACATCCGTTACATCCGTTACATCCCGTACATTGCTCGTTGCCGAACTTCCCTCTTCCCTCTTCCTTCTTCCTTCTTCCCTCTTCCTTCTTCCTTATCTTAGGATGCTGCTTGTGTTTCGTGAGGCTTTAGGGTTCTTGCCAAGCGGGACTTTTTGCGATCGCCGTTGTTGCGGTGGAGTACGCCTTTTTTGACAGCTTTGTCAATTTTGCTGTATGCCTCAGACATCCGCTGCTGAACTTCTTGCATCAATTCAGGAGAAGGAGTTGCGGCGTACTTTTCGACGGCTACAAAATACTTCTTCATCAAAGTTTTGACCGCTGACTTGTAAGACTTGTTGTACAAGCGGTTGCGCTCGGCGATTTTGACTCGTTTGATTGCGGACTTAATATTTGCCATAATGTCAGTTGCTGGAAGTAGGTATTCATTGATACATCCCCGTCTGGAGAAAGTCTCCAGACACGGGAATTTTGCGACAAGCTTTTCGGGAGCGAGCCACAAAAAGCTTGATTTTTAAAAGCTGAGTCTGTTGATTTGAGGTTGAAAATTTTAGATTTAGTCCGCAGGTGAACCTGAGATCTCGAACCAAAGTCTAAAATTTTGAGTTCTCCACGACTCACGACCAGGCGAGTGTCGGGGGCTTCCGTTTTTGGGCGGGTCGGACAGCCACTACCGCTAGCTCAGATTGAGCTGAGTCTGTGGGTACTTTCGGGCGACGCAATAATTTTTTATTGACTCATTTAACTGCCAATTTTTTATCCCTGACGATACCCAAAGGTATGATACAGGTGTTACACAGGCTAGTTGCGGGCGATCGACCGTCACGAGTTAAAGTTACGGTTTCTGACACGCAATTTTCAATTATACAATAATTTGGCGTTTTTCTATAAAAAAAACTATCTGGTGTTTGAAAAACTAATATAGCATCTATTCTGCTTAAAATCCCAATTCCCGGAAAAATCCAAGTTAAACTATAACAAAGAATACGGGTTATTTGGGCTTCTTGCTGGATCACTCATCGAATCGAAGGAAGAAGGAAGAAGGAAAAGGGAAGAAGGAAGAGGGAAGTTCGGCAACGAGCAATGTACGGGATGTAACGGATGTAAGTCCGTCGGAAGAGTGAAGAGGGAAGAGGGAAGTTCGGCAACGAGCAATGTACGGGATGTAACGGATGTAAGTCCGTCGGAAGGGGGAAGAAGGAAGGGGGAAGAAGGAAGAGGGAAGAAGGAAGAGGGAAAAAATCCCCCTCTCCCCTCCTCTGTGTCCCTCTGTCCCTCTAGATTCTCCCCCTCTCCCTCCGCACCCGGTTCTCTGGCGAGCAATTTCCCAGGAAGGTTGTGGCTTGTCCTCGGTGTTGCAAAATCCCGACAGAGATTTAAGCGCTGCATTGAAGCCTGTGAAAATGCCACGAGTCTGGCAGTTTAAGCTTGTGGACTGGTGGTGGCATACTTTTCTAGGATATATTCACAAAAATCCCAAATTGTCAAGCAAATGTTAGCTATACAGGCGGGAATCCCCAAACCATAACCGTTTCGGATTGGTGTTAAAATGAAAAACCAGCACTAATTGTAATAATTCTGGTAGAATATTCATATCTTGGATCCAAGAATAACAATCTGGGTCTAAGTAAAAAACTTTTCATGTGACAAGTGGGGCGGGACGTGTTCCTCACTATAAAACGCAGTAGAGGGAAACAATTGGAGTACCTTGAATGAAGTTCTAGATATCCTTAACCGGACTCTGAAGCCCACACCAACCCGAAGGGTATGGTGTGGGAGCGTCACTGAATTATTGACGGCATTCCTAATCTCCATGCTGCGAATTATTACTCAGTGGGTTGAGGCGCAAGCTGAACTGCGACGAATCTGCGATCGCACCCATGACGAACTTATTGTTCATAAAGAAGCCACCGTGCGGGAGGTGCTGCAAGCTGTAAGGCGTAGAGGCGATTTGGCCCTGCTTCACTACACTGCTGAATTCGATCGCATGACTCTAAATGTGGAAGATTTGCGGGTGAGCGGCGCCGAATTGGATGCTGCTTACCAACAGGTGTCGAAAGAATTATTAAATGCGATCCGCACAGCTTGCAAACAGGTAGAGGCGTTTCACCGACAGCGCGTACCCAAGTCTTGGGTGCAGTTTGGTGATGACGAAATTGTTTTGGGCAAGCGCTACACACCGGTCGATCGCGCGGGAATTTACATTCCTGGCGGTCAAGCGTCCTATCCTAGCTCGGTAATCATGAATGCGGTACCTGCAAAGGTCGCTAAAGTTCCGAGAGTGGTGATGTGTACTCCCCCCGGACAAGAGAAGAAAATGAATCCTGCGGTGCTTGTAGCGGCTCAGGAAGCGGGAGTTGATGAGATTTATCGAGTGGGCGGGGCACAGGCGATCGCGGCTTTGGCCTATGGTACGGAAAGTATTTCCAAGGTGGATTTAATCACCGGGCCGGGAAATATTTACGTGACGCTAGCGAAAAAACTGGTTTATGGAACGGTGGGAATCGATTCTCTGGCGGGGCCGTCGGAGGTGCTGATTATTGCTGATAGTTCGGCGAATCCCGTACACGTAGCTGCGGATATGTTGGCGCAAGCCGAACACGATTCGATGGCGTCGGCGATTTTGCTGACGGCGGATTCGGTGCTGGCGAGAAAGGTGGTGGCTGAGGTAGAGAGACAGTTGACAAATCACCCGCGCCGGACTTTGACGGAAAAGGCGATCGTTAATTACGGTTTAGTGGTAGTGGTTGATTCTCTCAAAGCGGCGGCGGAACTGTCTAACGAGTTTGCGCCGGAACACTTGGAATTGCAAGTGGCAGAACCCTGGGATTTGCTAGACCAAATTCGGCACGCGGGGGCGATTTTCTTGGGTTTATCTACACCGGAAGCTGTGGGTGATTATTTGGCGGGGCCCAATCATACTTTGCCGACTTCTGGGGCGGCGCGCTATGCTTCGCCGCTGGGGGTGGAAACTTTTATGAAGCATTCGAGTTTGATTGAATATTCGCCGACGGCGCTGAAGAAGGTTAGTAAGGCGATTGATGTGTTGGCCAAAGCTGAGGGTTTACCTTCTCATGCTGATTCGGTGCGGTTGCGGACTGAAAATGAGGGAAAGAGTGAATTTTAGATGGTAGAGTTGAGGCTGGCGATCGGGATTTACGCAATTCGGGCTTAAGAAACCCGGTTTCTTCCAATATCTTGCTTAAATGACGCAATTATGTTAAGAAACCGGGTTTCTGTGTTGATGATGATGTGGCCCGGTAGCGCGAAGTTGTGGAAAGTAGCCGATAATTAACGCGAAGTTTAAAGTCTAATATCTGAGATTTATAAGGTGCATTATATTGAATACTATTTTGGTGGCGATCGACAATTCAGAGTTAGCGACTCAGGTATTGCAAGTTGTAGGGCAATTTCAGCTAGAACCGAGGGCAAAGGTGATTCTAGTTCATGTTGTGAGTTCTGGTACGTCGGATTTTGATGCGGCGGTCGATCGACCTCACGCTCAGGGAAAGGAGATTGCTTACCGAGAAGTGGAGAAGTTACTGCAATCTTATCAGCAAAAGTTGCCTTGTCAGAGCGAGTTAGAGATTGTTTCGGGGGAACCGGCGCAGGAGATTTTGCGTTTGGCGAATATTTATAAAGCAGACTTAATTGCGATCGGCTGTCGGGGTTTGACTGGTGTCAAGCGAATTTTGGCAGGTTCGGTGAGTGCTGAGGTTGTGGCTGAGGCTCCTTGTTCGGTGTTGGTGGTGCGATCGAGGTAGGGGAATTGAACCGCAGGGGGAGAGGCGGGAGGCTTCTTGCACAGTAGCTAAAACTTGTACGGTGCGTCAGCTAAGAGTTATAATTTCACACACTCAGATATAATTGGGCGTAGTTTTTTAAACCGTTAAAAAAGCACTTTCATTAAAATTCACTAACTGCAAAGGCTATGAATAAAAAACCGCATCGCTTGATTCCGCAAGTTCTGGCTGCTGGTTTGACCCTGTTTGGGGCGGCGGGTTGTTCCCCTGTCTATTTCAGTCAAGGACTTGCTCGCGCAAATCAAGGAGATTTCAAGGGTGATCTGGCTGATTATAATAAGAAAATAGACTTTAATCCCAACTATGCTATTGCCTACCGTCGGAATGAACTCGATGAGATGCGTAGACTAGCGAACAAAGAAGACTGGCTCACAGGTTTTTTGAGGGAATTCGGCGATTCTAAATTAGGCTTGTGGATGATAATTGGGGCGGCGGCTGGTTTAGGTGTCTATTACAAACTAGCTCCTACATTCGCTGATGCCTACAACAATCGGGGTTTAGCCAAGTATAAACTCGGAAAAATAAAAGAGGCACTATCCGATTATAATCAGGCGATCGAGCTGAATCCCCAACTAGCTTCTGCCTATTTAAATAGAGGTTTAACCAAGTCTCAGCTAGGGAAAAAGAAAGAGGCGTTATCCGATTATGATCACGCGATTTACCTCGATCCAAAACGAGCCGCTGCCTACGTCTGTCGAGCTTTAGTAAATCAGGAACTAGGAAAAAAAGAAGAGGCGATCTCCGATTATACGAAGGCGATATACCTCGATTCAAAATTAGATATTGCCTACGTCGGTCGTGGTTTAGTCAAGTCTGACCTAGAGCAAAAAGCAGAGGCTATAGCAGATTATACGAAGGCGATCGAGCTTAATCCCAAAGATATTGGTGCTTACAAAAATCGGGGTTTAGCAAAGTTTAGTTTAGGAAGAATAGAAGAGGCGCTGGCAGATTATAATCAGGCAATCGATCTCGATCCCAACGATGCTGATGCTTACAACAATCGGGGTAACGTTAAGTATGAACTAGGGGAAAAAGAAGAGGGACTGGCAGATTATGCTAAAGCGAACAACCTGAATCCAAAATTAGCTGTTGCCTACTACACTCAGGGTTTAGCCAAGTATCGTCGAGGAAAAATAGAAGAGGCCCTCTCGGATTATAATCAGGCGATCAACTTGAATCCAAACTATGCTGATGCCTACAACAATCGTGGTTTAGCCAAGTATAACCTAGAAAAAATAGAAGAGGCAATCGCAGATTTTAATCAGGCGATCGACTTGAATCCAAAATTAGCTGCTGGTTACAACAATAGAGGTTTAGCCAAGTCTCGCCTCGGAAAAATAGAAGAGGCGCTGACTGATTTATCTAAGGCAATTAATATCGATCCCAACGATGCTGATGCTTACAATAATAGGGGTAATGTGAAGTGTGAAATAGGGACACAACAAGAGGCGCTGGCAGATTTTGTCAAAGCGAACTATCTGAATCCAAAATTAGCGGTTGGATACTTCTATAGGGGTGTAGCTAAGTCTGAATTGGCGGAAAAAGCAGAGGCACTGGCAGCTTTTTCTAATGCGGTTAATCTGAATCCCAAATATGCTTATGCCTACTTATTGCGGGGTAAGATTAAGTGTGAGGTTGGCAATCTTGAAGAGGCGCTGGCAGATTTTGATATGGCGATCGAACTCGATCCAAAATTAGCTGCTGCCTACCTTTGTCGGGGTGCTGCCAAGTATGAGCTTGGGCAAAAAGCAGAGGCGCTCGTAGATTATAATCACGCGATCGAGCTGAATCCAAAATATGCTGCTGCCTACCTTTGTCGAGGTAGTGCTAAGTCTGCTCTAGGGAAAAAAGCAGAGGCGCTCGTAGATTATAATCAGGCGATCGAGCTCGATCCAAAATTAGCTCTTGCCTACAACAATCGAGGTAATGCCAAGTATGAGCTTGGGCAAAAAGCAGAGGCGCTCGTAGATTATAATCACGCGATCGAGCTGAATCCAAAATATGCTGTGGCCTACCTTTGTCGGGGTGGTGCCAAGTATGAGCTTGGGCAAAAAGCAGAGGCGCTCGTAGATTATAATCAGGCGATCGAACTCGATCCAAAATTAGCTGCTGCCTACGTCGAGCGGGGTTATGTCAAGTATGAGCTTGAGCAAAAAGAAGAGGCGATCTCCGATTATAATCAGGCGATCGAGCTTAACCCCCATTATGCTGATGCCTACTACACTAGGGGTTTAGCTAACTCTGCCCTAGGAAAAACAGAAGAGGCCACCGCAGATCATACGAAGGCGATCGAGCTTCATCCAAACTATATTGATGCCTACAACAATCGGGGCTTAGCTAACTCTTCCCTAGGGACAACAGAAGAAGTTCTCGTAGATTATACTCAGGCGAGCGACCTGAATTTCAACAATGCTAATGCCTACTTCAATCGGGGTAATCCCAAGTCTGACCTAAAGAAAAAAGAAGCAGCGCTGGCAGATTATAATCAGGCGATCGAACTCAATCCCAAAGATGCTGTTGCCTACAACAATCGGGGTTTAGCCAAGTATAATTTAGGAGAAAATGAAGAAGCACTCGCAGATTATATTCAGGCGATTCACCTTAATTCTTGCTATGCTGATGCCTACAACAATCGTGGTTTAGCTAAGTCTGCCCTCGGGCAAAAAGCAGAGGCGATTGCAGATTATAATCAGGCGATCGAGCTTAATCCTAACGATTCTGATGCCTACAACAATCGGGGATTAGCCAAGTCTGCCCTAGGGCAAAAAGCAGAGGCACTCGCAGATTATAATCAGGCGATTGACATCGAACCCACACTAGCTGCTGCCTACAACAATCGCGGTAATGCCAAGTCTGCTCAAGGTGAAAAAGCAGAGGCACTCGCAGATTATAGTAAGGCGATCGAGCTTAATTACTATAATGGTAACGCCTACTACAATCGTGGTTTGACTAAGTATAGTCTAGGGGAAAAGCAAGAAGCGATCGCAGATTATAGTAAGGTGATAGAGCTTAATTACTATAATGCTAATGCCTACTACCTTCGGGGTTTAGCCAAGTCTGACTTAGGGCAAAAATCAGAGGCGATCGCAGATTATCAAAAAGCCGCTGACTTGTACAAGTACCAAGGGAAAACAAGTAATTACCAAGAGGCTATTAACAAAATTCAAGAATTATCAGCACTCTAGCTATAGCCTTTCTCTAAAAGGTGAGGTACCAGTTTTGCCATGAAAAGCTTGACACTGTAAGGGTTGCAGCATACCTCGGCATACCTCATCTTTCGCTTGAAAGGCTACATACTAAAGTTTCCCATTAGTGTCAACTTAGCCTTAAACCCTCAGTCCCTGTCGGTCTTTGAAGTTAAGTTGATACTAATAATCGTTCCCCTATCTCTACTTCCCCTTTCCCTTCCCCTTGGTCAAAAAGTCCCGCAGCCGCAACAAACTAGCGGTTTGGCCCAAATTCAGCGGTAGCAGCGACACTCCCTCCAACCGAGACTGCACCCAACCGTCGCCCCAATACCACTCGTGAAACCCGTCAATTCCCTCACTCAATAACAGCCGCAGACAGTTTGACTCAGCAATGTCCACATAGTGCTGCACCGCTACCGGGCCAATCCAACTCGTGAATGTCAATTCGCGATCGATCATTTCCGGCAAACCCTTAGAAAACTGCTGAGGCCACAGCCACTGCTGCAACTGCACAGGACGCAGCAAACTGTCTCGAATCGCGGTTTCCGAAGCTTCAACCTCAATCCGCAGTTGACTTTGTTGAAAATTACCTAGCATAGCAATTTGAAATTTTATATAGGAGCTTTACTTAACTTCAATGTAACGTAATTGCACGAAGTTCGATCGACAATGCCGATCGCACCCTCAGAAAATTCCCCTACATTATAGTAAAAAAAATTTACCTATTTGGAGAGCGGTTGGCGAATAAAACTAGAAACAACTGCCACAATCCGCGCCGCCACAATCGAGTCCAGAACAATCCGTGCCGCCACAATCGAGTCCAGAACAATCCGCGCCGCCACAATCGAGTCCAGAAAAACATTCCGAGATTCCACAATCTAGCCATTCAATATAGTCTAGCCCTTCAATACAGTTTTCACACAGAGAGCTTCTGCCTGGAATTTCCCCCTGAGATTTTGGTCGATCGGATTTTGGTTCATCGTTACCCTCGAAATTGGAGGCTTCACTGCCAGATTCACTGCTAAACCGGGCTTTCAAGATTTGATTTGCCCGCTTGCAAGCCGCAAACCGACGGCGCGACGCTTTTATCGCCCCAAAGCAGCCCAATTTGGCGATCGCGCCCTTGATATACTGAGAGCAAGACTCCCCTCCGTACAGGACTCGGTGAGCACAAGAAAACCCTTTTCTCGGTGATATGTGTTTCTGATATCCGCTAATAGAAGCTACAGCTAGTTGTCGGAGGGCTGCATCAAAGATAGGCGTTTGCATTGGTTTCCCATACGTTAGATATTCCCTTCCTGCTAAAAACTACAACCAACAGCTCAACAATTCCCCGCGCCCCATCCCTCGCGCGATGCCTATTTTCGTATCCAATTGTTAAGCTCTGTTTCATTTCATTTAAATCTCCCGTCCTTACCCCACAGCCAAGAAACTCCGTGATACCATCACATCTGACTGAGTAAATACTTATAGAAAAAACTGGGGAGAAAAGCTTTGACACTACGGGTTGCAGTTGTGGGCTCAGGGCCGGCCGGTTCTTCCGCCGCCGAAACATTGGTAAAAGCAGGAATCGAAACTTATTTATTCGAGCGCAAATTAGACAACGCAAAACCCTGCGGTGGGGCGATTCCCCTGTGCATGGTCAGCGAATTTGACTTGCCGCAAAGTATTATTGACCGTCAAGTCAGAAAAATGAAAATGATCTCCCCCTCCAACGTAGAGGTGGACATCAATATCGAAAATGCCGACGAATACATCGGTATGTGCCGCCGGGAAGTGCTCGACGGCTTCATGCGCGATCGCGCTGCTTCCTTGGGTGCCAAACTAATTAACGGCACAGTCCACACCTTAGAAATTCCTGGGAACAACACCGACCCCTACATTCTCCACTACGCCGACCACTCCAACGGCACCGCTGTGGGAACTCAGAAAACCCTGAAAGTGGATTTGGTAATCGGGGCTGACGGCGCTAACTCCCGCGTAGCCAAGGCGATTGATGCAGGCGATTATAATTATGCGATCGCCTTCCAAGAGCGCATCCGCCTCCCAGAAGATAAAATGGCTTACTACGAAGGCTTAGCCGAAATGTACGTCGGCGACGACGTTTCCACCGACTTCTACGCCTGGGTGTTCCCCAAATACGACCACGTAGCCGTCGGTACCGGCACGATGAAAGTCAATCAAGCCAGCATCAAAAAACTGCAAGCCGGCATCCGCGCCCGCGCTGCCAAAAAACTGATGGGCGGTGAGATTATTAAAGTGGAAGCTCACCCCATCCCGGAACATCCGCGTCCCCGCCGGGTTGTCGGCCGAGTTGCTCTCGTCGGCGACGCTGCAGGTTACGTTACCAAGTCTTCGGGCGAAGGTATTTATTTTGCTGCGAAGTCTGGCCGGATGTGCGCCGAAACGATTGTGGAGATTTCTCAGCAGGGCACGCGGATTCCTACGGAACAGGAAATCAAGCTTTATCTGAAGCGTTGGGATAAGGCCTACGGAATTACTTATAAAGTGCTTGACATTTTGCAGCGCGTGTTCTACCGTTCCGATGCTACTCGCGAAGCTTTTGTGGAAATGTGTGCCGATCGCGACGTGCAGAAACTCACATTCGATAGCTACTTGTATAAGACAGTAGTGCCAGCCAATCCTTTCATCCAAATGAAGATTACCGCCAAAACCATTGGTAGCTTGTTGCGTGGCAATGCTTTAGCGCCTTAACTGTTAAAGCACTTTGTATAAAAAAAGCGGGCAGTCACAAAACTGCTCGCTTTTTTTATGGTTCAGATAACGAACCGCGAAGGCGCTAAGGGCGCGAAGGAAGAGGAAGAAGAAGAATTGTTAGTTCAAGTTCAACTGCACCAAAGTATCCGGTGCGAGGAAGTGGGAAATGTGATAAGCTCGCTCTTCTGTTTTTAGCAGGATTTTTTCGTAGAGGTAGCGCGTAGCTCGATCGCCCAAACTTTCTGCTTGTCCTGCTTGACGGCGCAGCAAACCTATGATAGCTTGTTCGGCAGTCAAATCATGTTCCAGCATTTGGCGACACGAATACACGCCGTCGGCTTCCGGCTCGAAACAGCACAACTCAGCTAATTTGCTAAAACTAGCCGCCGGTATGCCGCCCAACCCGTTCAACCGTTCGCCCAACTCGTGGACGCTATCTTGAGCATCTCCGTAGCTTTCTTCAAAGAATTTGTGCAAGGAGTAGAATTCTGCCCCTTCCACCACAAAATGATGTTTTTGATATTGCAGGTATAAAGCCTGGAAACTGGCCAGCAGCGCGTTCATCCCTTCACAAATCGGTGCTGTGACGGAATGTTCCAGTAGAACTGGATTTTCAGCTATGTGGCCAAACGGTCTCAATGCACTCTGAGTCTCAGCCATGTGTGTTCTCCTCTCAATAGGCAGTTTTGTTGCCAATAGATTCAGTGTAGCACCCTAGATTTACCAGTCAAGCAGGGTCGGCCTCGATAGTGGAAGACTTTGTATAGTAAAAAAAAAATTTCAAAATCTATTGAGAATAATTTGCAGTTGCGCTATCCTGTAAAAAGATGCTCGTTCTGAATGCTTCCTGAAAAGGGGGTGGATCGAGAGCAAAAATTAATGCAAATCATTATTGTTGCAAAAAAAATGAACCCAGCAGATCCAGAATTAGAAGTTTGTGACATCGTGCAAGTCAGTTGGCTAGACAGATGGCAAGTTTACCAACGCTTGCAAGAACTAGAAATTCCCTGCTGGTGCGGAGTTGACCAGCCTTTGCGGGCAAAAATTAGCACCGCCAAACAAGCTGCTCAACTCGCAAGCGTTTTGAGGCAATTGAGCGCTCCACGGCGCGAACTGGTGAACTTGCTGGAGTGCTGCTGGCAAATCGGGTAAAGCTCAAAGGAAGAAGAAAGACGTCTGAGGGAAGAAGTAAAAACAATAATGATGCGATTTAACGCATAAATACATTCACTAACGACGCTTTTTGTCAAGTTCGATAATTTTCACTGAACAGTCAATCAAGGAGTTATAACAATGTATAAATCTGGCAAGCAAGTTTCCGAGTTCAACTTAGAGGGAGAAATCCTCAGCCTAGTTATTGAAGATGGCTGCAAACTTAAATATTTGCGGATTAGTACCGCTCGCAAAGTAGAATACCTCGTGAAACTTCGCAAGGAATTGCGGTCATTTTTAGCGCCTGTTTTGACACCTGGATTGAGAGTGAAAGTTGTAGGCGAGCAAGAACTTAATTTAAAAAACGGTAAAATAAAACTGAAAGCTCGCAGTCTGACGCTGGCTGGGGGAAACAAAGATAGATTGCCCGACCAGCAAGGCTTTACGGGTGTGCCTGGTGAGATTGTGACATCAGACGATCGCGCGCTCGGCAAAACCGAAGTCAGCCCTCCAGAAGCAGATCGAACTGTAAAAGCTCGCGCCAAAACTCAAACCAAAATATTAGTATGTCAAAAATCTGACTGCCAAAAACGCGGTGCCGCAACAGTCTGTAAAGCTTTAGAAAATGCTTTGAATGCGCGGGGTTTAGAAGAAGAAGTGACAGTTCAGGGTACCGGATGTCTCAAACAGTGCAAAGCTGGCCCCAATATAGTTGTGATGCCAGATAAAACTCGCTACAGTCGCATTGCACCAGCAGAGGTTCCAGCAATTATTGACAAACATTTTGCAGTTGCTAAAGCTTAGGAACGAAATTTTAATAATTTAAACACCTGACATATTTCTTTTTTTCGACAGACAGCTAAGTCAGAGGAGGCAGAGCTTCCAGCTATTAGTTACCAGGCTCCAGTCTGGTAACTAGCAAATTCCTTAGCCGATCGCGCGTCATGAAAAAGTGGGAGACTGAGAGAGTGGTAAATCCCCAAATCCCCAAATCCCCAAATCCCCAATCTACAATCTACAATCTCAAATAAACTGAACCGTATTGACCAATAACTAATGGCCGGGGGCTTCCTTTTAGAGAATCTATAACGATACACTGTATTTTAGACCCTGTGACTATTGGGATAAAAAGCTATGTCAGAAGCTGATCTTCGAGCTAATCAGCATCAACCGTACCCTGCTGTTCAATCGGATGCCGAACCATTGCAGTCAAATTTGGCCGCTGCTGGGGGTTTTGATCCGATCGCCCCCCCTGCCACAAATACTCCTGCGGTTCCCCAACAGCCAGAAGAAGACTGGCAAACATTAGATTTTCCCAACGCGCTCAGCGTAGATGCCATTCCCACAACAGCAGAAACAAAAAATTTGCAATCTCTGACACAGCCTCCCGAAGCGGGAACACCGCCGATTTCAGAGAACCTCAAAAATCTGCTCGGTAATGCCGAACAGCGTCAGGCCAAAGGATCGACCCCAGTAACCCTGATGCAAGCACTGCACGAATGCAACCGCGACCTTTTGCAGCGCATCGCCCAGCTAGAAACAGCGCTCGAAGAGTCCCAAAAAAACTGGCAGCATCGCGAAGCCTTGCTAGAAAAGCAGACTGCTGAACTCGAAAACACTCAAGAACAATTGACGCGGCTGTTTGGCAAAGTGGAAGTTTCCCATCAAACCCTCCAGAGTCAAGAAATTTTAGTGGAGAGTTTAAGGAATAAGTTAGCAAGCAGCCAAACCAGGCTAGCGATTGTTGAGCGGGAATGTGCGTCTACGGTGCAGCGCTACAACGAACAGTTTCATCAGCTAGTAGCCACAGAAAATGTTTGCCGAGAATTACGATCGCGCTTGCACCGCCAGCAGCGCCACACTTTGCAATTCAAAGCAGCCTTGGAAAGAAGTTTGGAGATGCCGCAGAAGCCGCCGACTTACGAGCCGCCTGACAGTGGGGACGATTTGGCGCACAAGCAATTAGAATCGTTGCTGGCGACGGTCAAAAACTCTCAAGTTCCGCTGCCGCCAGCCTTTAACGCTTCTCCTGTCAAACCTTGGTCAGAGCCCGAAGAGCATCCAGATGCAGCGGCTGTGGAAGAGGCGATCGACACTGAACCCACGGCCAATCAGGAACTCAACAAGTTAGCCCAAGTATCCGGCCTTCAATTGCAGGAGAGCGAAACCTACCGGACTCAGGAGACTGTAACTGAGTCGGAGGTGGCGGTGGAGGAACCGGAATTACCGATAACTGAGTCTGAACCAGAAATTGCTGCTGTCAAATCGGGCAGCGAAGAATTGGCCAGGGCGGTTCAAATTTTGAATTCTGTGGAAACCTTTGGTATTCAAGAAGGGCGATCGAGTGAAGCCACGCCTACAGCAATCGCGCAACCAGACTGGCTGACTTTGATTGCTAGTCCGCTGCGGGCTGCTAAAAAACGTCGATCGCTAGCTGAAATTGAATTGCCGAGTTTTCGATAGTTAATTCAATGCGGTAATATCAATTCCGGTTGCACTCTTCATGATGTTAACTGTTGACTGTTAACTGTTAACTGTTGACTGTTGACAGTTAATTGTTAATTGTTAATTGTTAATTGTTAATTGTTAATTGTTACTTGTTACTTGTTACTTGTTAACAGTTAATTTATTATTCCCATGAAGAGAGGATTTGATATAATTGGTGATTGCACAGATTTACCAATTACCCACAATACAGCAAATACGGTTTCAGCTTGGGATAATATCACGGGCGATCGATTACCACAACAAAACAGTTTGTAGTGCGGACGATCGTCCGTTTTCGCGAGTTCGTAGTGCGGAATTCCTCACTACAAACTTTAACTCGAAACTATTTTTTTCCCTTTTCCCATCCCGTAAGTGAGAGCATAGCTGGTAGCCAACAGCCGCAGCCAAACAGCCGGATAGCGGGGCTCCAACCAAGGCTGTATTTTGCGGGCGAAACTGGGAAGCCATCCGAAGAGGAAACTCGCCAAAGCCAGCAGAGTAAAATTTAAGTAACTCCCCAGCCAGCGCAAAATATCCCGGAAGGTGACAAAATCTAAAATCCACAATAGGAGAGAAGGATTTTTTCTGGCTGCTTTAATTGCCAATTGATTGAAAGTTAGCCAGTCGGCTCTGTCTTTAATAAAAGTTTCCGCGACGGTGAGTTCTTGTTCTGCCAAAAGACCGAAAAAGGTATTGAGCATTGAATTAATTCTTTGGGGTGGCAAAGTGCGCCCCGTCGGTACCATCATCCCTTTAGAAAACAGCCAAGTTACTGATATATTGCTCTGGTAGGCACGAATTTGGTTTAAGTGTTTGGCACTTAATAAATTGTGCTTTAAAGCTGTATCCAATAAATCTGTTAATCGAAAAAGATTGCGGATGAGAGAGCCGAAACCGGTGAATACTAAGGGAGATTGCAAAGATGCTGCATCGCCGATCGCAATTAGGCGATCGACAGCCACGGCGCGATCGCTGCTGGTGGTGCTAAAATGGCCTGGAATATAACCAAAAGTAGTTTTTTTCCAGATTAATTTATTGACATCGCAGCGGCGGTACTCCGGCAAAATTGCGAAAAAATCCTCGTACAGTTCCAGCAAAGAACCGGGATTCTCGGCATTTACTTGGTGATAGTGAAAGAGATAAACTGTGAGTTCTCCTCCAGCGCCGGGAAATAACTCCCAAATCAGTTGGCGGCCGCGGGAAATATCGCCGTGACTCCAGAGAACGTCGCCGTAATCGGAATCCCAAACTCCCGGCTCCATTCCTCCGTCGATGACTCCTCCCACCGTCGGACAAACGCTGTCAAAAGCCCGTCCTTCGTTCAATTGCCAAGCGATGGGAGAAGCTGAACCCATTGCATCGACGAGCAAACGTCCGCTGACAGTGCGATCGGTTTTTGTCGGCAAGTGGCAGCTTTGAACTATAACTTTTTCCGCTTCAATATCGGCTCTGATAAACTCAGTTTCGTCCCAGATTTCCCCGCCCGCTTCTGTGAGTTTAACTCCCGCCAAATACACCAGTTTGTCGCTGTCCAAAGCTATATTCAGCACCTTCGGCGTGTGCAGAATTGCCGCTTTAGCAACGGGCGGATTGTTAGCATCAAAAAATTTGCAGTAGCCATCTTTGTATTCTCGCGCAATCAAAGTTTCGATTTCGGCTGCAGTAAATAAACCTAAATCAACTAAGCTTTGCATTTCGTCCCGCGAAATATTCCACTCGCGATTCATCTTCCCGAAAGGCATTCGTTCCAGCAGCAGCACTCGGTAGCCCAATCTCGCCATGACGGCGGCGTGAATCACTCCTAATGCTCCGCCGATATAAATTAAATCGTAAACAGTATCGCCAGCATCTGACACCGAAACAGTGCCTTCTCCCTTCTTCCCTATTCCTTCTTCCTTCTTCCCTATTCCTTCTTCCTTCTTCCCTCTTCCTTCTTCCTTCTCCCCTCTTCCTTCTTCCTTCAAAAACACTACTTGCTTTGGCTTTTGAGGATTGCGAGTGTTTTCGCGCCAGCGCTGCTCCCACCAGTAAACGCGCTGCAGGTCGTATTCGCCGTTGGGCATTTTTTGGAAGTATTTGACGGTGAGAGGGTAATAGGGGGCAAGAGCGTCAAAAATTGACTGTTTGGAGAGGTCTATGGTGGGGGGTTCTGGGTAGCGATCGGGAAACTTGTTTCTGACAGCCAGATTTAGAGATTCCAGGAACTTTTTTTCTCCAGGCGGCGCGTCTTCTAGACGAAAGACTTTTAAATAAGTTGTGCGCTGTACTGACCAGACAAAGGTGGAAAGTTCTGTTCGCCAATTGTGGTTTTCTGAATTGGTATCAGCGAGGGTCGGTTTTGGATTAGCATTTTGAGTTCCAGATTTTACCGACTCCGCTGCTGTTGTGTTGGAAAGCAGGCGAAAACCGTCAGGAGTAATAATTTTTTCTCCGATTTCGGGGTCGAATTCGTGCTGCAGCCAGGTACAGACTGCTGCTGTATCGGGTGTGGGGACTTCTAGATAAAGAATTTCTTGCATGATTGGGAGTTCAATTCTGAATAAATTAATAAAGATGGGGGAGTTGACAAGGGAGCAAAGTAGGCTATACTCCCGAATACTTATTTAGTTTTAAATAAGTTTACAATGTTTTAAGATTTTTAGTTTCTCGATCGCCCTAGCTCTTAGTTGACCCGCTGCGGGTCAGTATTTACTTTTTTTGATATGCACTCTTATGAATTATCCCATTCCTACGAATCCTCAAGAAATGATTGCTTTGCGACAGCAGCCGCTGAATGAAGAATTGGTGGCATCGGCGATCGCGGGTGTGATTCAAATAGCTCGATCGCGTTCTCAGTCTTTAGACGAATTAAAGGCTGAGCTGCTCGCTGACGACAACCTGCTCGATTTGGCTCAAAGGCTCTGGTTGAGCGAAATTGTAGCTCAAGCTTGGGAAAATTTGCCTTGATCGTTATCAAAATCCGAACAAGACACGGCGCCGAAAATTATCGTTCTTCTTCAGTCCGCCTGCGCGGACTTCGTTTGACAAGGAGCGAATTCCCTTCGCCGTCGGAGGTTTTTCTACTATTTCCAAATATTGTGATTATTTTAACAGTATCTGCACGTCCACACCCAAGAAACCGGGTTTTTACTTAATTCAAGGCTGAGATACATGATTGTCGGAAAAAACCCGGTTTCTGACTGCTTGAATTGATAGGTTGCGAAGGAATAAATAAGATTATCGCAATTCAACTTCTCGCTTAACTTCTGTTAAAACTCGATCGCCCCGCGTCAACCGATATTCTGCCCGCCACACTCCCGGAGTCAGAGGAGAATTTGTACTGTTTTTTTTGCCGGCATAACGCAACCAAGTGCGGCTGGGGGCGGGAATTTCCTTGCTGTCATTGATGACGGTTTCACCGTTGGGTGCAAATAATTTGTATTGTTCGCGATCGCCCTTGAGGACTCCGTAAGCCTGCACCCAAAATATTAAAGCAGGGCTATTTATGGGGAGTTTAGTCTCAGAAAATTGTCCGGCCCAGACAGCGTTATCGTCAGGTGCTTTGTTGGCAAAACCGGCGCGAATTAAACCTGTAGAAACATAGTCGATGGGCTTGTCCCAAATTGGATTGCGGGCGGTGTTGCAGCCTAATTTGGCATCGGCACCGACAAACGGATCTACAGCTTTGCCTTGATAGCGAAAAGTGACGTGTACGTGGGGGAAAGAAGCCATCCCAGAGTTTCCCACCATGCCCAAAACGGTGCCTTTTTGTACCTGCATTCCCGGCTTCACAACCACGCTGTTTTGGCGGAGGTGGCAGTATTGGGCTTCCCAGCCTGCGCCGTGATCGATTACTATGCCGTTGCCGCATTCTGTGCCTGAGACGTTGGCTTTGTCTGTCGGGTTTTGCAAGCGCCGATCGACTACACCATCTCGCACTCGCAAAACTTTGCCCGCTGCGGAGGCGATAACTGGAACTCCTTTTGCCATTGCTTTGGCGTCGGGAATGGCGAAGTCTGTGCCGTCGTGCCCGTCGTAGGTTTGTCGCCCGCAGCCAAAATCGACTGCAGCCGGGCTCGGATCGCGATCGAAGTACAGCAATACAAAACAGTCTTTTCCTAGGGTACAGTCGATCGGCTTACCGAATTGCCCGCTGGGCTTTTGGGCGACGGTTGAAGAAACGAGGCGCTGGGCGATCGTGTTGGCTTGGGCGATCGGTGCATTGACTGAGGTGTTATTAGCACAGGCAGCCGCACTTGTCAACCCCACGGCCAACAAAATTGCAGAAAAGTGTTTTTTTGATATGATAGTCATTCGTCGGTGGGAGATAAAATTTGAGGAATGAAGTCAAAAATTAATCAATCATTCAAAATATAGTTGGCTCAATCATCTAGACGATCGATCTGGCGTTTTAGTTTCCCATATTTATTGTAAACTGTCGCGTCTTTTATTTATACTGGTCTGTTTTTTGATACTTTTGTATAGCGGAATTTCTGCCCGCTAGAGAGGTTAAATTGCCAAAGCAAAACAGCTTAGTTTTCTCGGTTTTTACTGCTTAATTAGTTAAAAAATGCTCTCTAAAATTCGATCGCTGATTTCGATAATTCGGCTTTGTGGCCTTGCGGTTGCTGCTTTGGCGATGTGGGCATTTGCCACCATTGCCGAAGAGGTTTTGGAAAAAGAAACCTACGCTTTCGATACATCTATCTTACTATATCTTAGGAGCCTGCACACTCCACTGCGCGATCGCCTCATGCTCGGCTTGACATTTTTGGGAGAACCCAACCTGCTGCTCATGCTGAGCGTGAGTTTGGGTATTATATTGTGGGTACGCAAACATCGCTCCGAAGCCACAACTATTGCTGTTACAGGCGTGGGAGGTCTGGGTTTAAATCTACTCTTGAAACAACTGTTTGCGCGCGATCGACCTCTACTTTGGGAGCGCACGGTTGACGTAAAATTTTACAGTTTTCCTAGCGGACACGCGATGATTTCAATGATTATTTACGGTTTGCTAGGATATCTCTTGGGTTCGCGCTTTCCCAAGCAGCGCTGGTTGATTTACAGCTTGACTGTGGTATTAATTGCGGCTATTGGTTTGAGCCGGCTTTATCTCGGAGTTCACTGGCCAACCGATGTTATTGCTGGTTATATTGCTGGTTTTATATGGCTGCTTGCTTGTATTTTTAGTTTACAAGTATGGCAGCAATTTCATGATTCTCGTCCTGTTGCTGAAGAGAAGTTTTTGTCGCCTGAAAATCCTCAAGAATAGTTTTAGCTGTTGACGGTTGACTGTTGACTGTTGACTGTTGACTGTTGACTGTTGACTACTAAGAGGGCGGGCACGGGGGCACCGCCCCTACTAATAAATAACAACTAACACCTAACAATTAATACCTAACAACTATAGCAATCCTAAATGAGTCGTAAATCTTTTTACCCCACCCCAACCCTCCCCTTACTAAGGGGAGGGAGTAAGAAGTTTACAAATGATTTAGAATTGCTATAACAAATAACAAATAACAAATAAGAAATAACAAATAACAACTAACAACTAACAACTGCCAACTGCCAACTGCCAACTGCCAACTGCCAACTGCCAACTAACAACTAACAACTGCCAACTAACAACTAACTATTTGCTTTTGGGTAAAACACATCGCAATTCCTTTTTCGTAGTAAGCCGCCTCGTTAATAAAAATTGGATATACCGTCGATTTACCTTCATAGAAGACTGACTCGCCCTCAAAGGTCAAAAACATCGGATCGCCGGGATTTAGGGCTTGATAATCTCTGGATTGTAGCTGAGGATGAATCATTGCCTGAATCTCTCCCTTTTCGTTTCTGGGATAGTCGATCGCCCCGATGGTATGATAAACAGTCAGGGGATTTGTTGCAGCAGGCATTGTGCCTTGATTGTAGCTTTCTACGCACTCTAAAATTGTGCCGACAACCTGCTCGGTTTGCTGAAATAAAGAGGCATCCAATACGCTTTGCGGGACTGCACCAACTTCCAGCGTACCGCCTAATTCGGAAAGCGATCGCAGCAAAGGACTATCATGATTCTTGGTTGTAGAAGCGAGTACCTTGAGGTGGGGATACACAGAGGTTAAATAAGCTGCTAGTTGCAGGTTAAATGGATGATGGCTGGCGAGAATAAATGTTAGCCCCATGTTGGATGTGGTGCTGTGCAAATCGATAATTACGTTGGGCAGATGAGTGTTTTTTGAGCTAAAAATGCGGTAGATTTCTTTTGCCCGCTGCGCTTCATAGGTAGAGAGATGGGGATTTTCTAAATCTTGCCTTCTAAAGCAGCGGTTGAGGTCGATATCGATGTAGCGTGTCCCGATTTCGCAAGCTTTGGGATTGGCTAGCAGGGTGATAGTTTCAAAAGTCGATCGCCCAATTAACTCTGGTGCGCGATCGAACTTCTTCACCAGGTAAATGCCTGTGAGTTCGTTTCCGTGGGTTCCTCCCACTATGGCAACACGTTTAATTTGGTTCATAAACAAATAACTTCCTATCCCAAGCCTACCACCCTTTGTCATCTGTTGGTAAAAAACATGAAATTGAGGTTGATTATGTGTTTATATTTAGATTAGCTAAAGTTTTAGTAAGCAGGTATCACACGTAGAACTGAGAAACCTGGTTTCTCTGGGTATTTCTCGTCACTAAACCAAAAAATAATTACGATCGCCACCGCGAAGAAATCGAGCGCATTATTTCGGAGATAATGTTGGTATCGAGTAAATAATGCAGCGTCATTCAAAGATGACCTCGCGTCCTGCAAAAGTTCGATCGCGAACTTCTCCCCAAATTTCATCAGGATTTAAACCCAGTTCGTGCAGTTGATATTTTTCACGAAATGCACTGAGAGATTCTCCAAAGCTAAGTTCGAGATTCTGTGGCTGTTTGCGGCGTTGAATGTATTCGCGCAAGGCGATTTCTACTAGAGTCTCGAAATCAATTTCTCCCTCAAGTTCGATCGCCTCTTGCAGCAGTGCCGTATCCACATTCAGGCTCGTCACCATTGGCTTTCCTCTTTTAACGGTTATTTTATTATAGTTGTGATGTCTCGCTCAGAAACCGGGTTTTTGCCCAGAAGACGCATGACAGTGTAGAAAGCCAAAAAAACCCGGTTTCTTTGATTGTGACGTGCGGGCAACTCCCCACCAAGCGAAAAATCCTGTCACAATAAAATGAATCCTACCGAGAGACGAAGGGCATGACGCGAGAGGAAGCAGTGCGGCGAATTGACCGAGCAGCCGAGGAAAAATTGACGGAACTGGATTTGTCGGGGCTGGGGTTGGAGGAATTGCCGCCGGAGATTGGCAAGTGCACGCAGCTTGAGACTTTGGTGTTGGCGAAGTTCGATGGAGAGAAAAACAAATGGGTTGGGAATAAGTTAACTGAGTTTCCTGATGCTGTTCTTCAATTAACCAACTTAAAAATACTTAACCTCAGTCACAATCAGATTACCTCCATCCCAGAGGATATCGGGCAACTGTCGAATCTGACAGGGCTTTACCTCAGTAACAATCAGATTGCTTCCATCCCAGAAGCGCTGGGGCAACTGTCGAATCTGACACAGCTTTCTCTCAGTAGCAATCAGATTACCTCCATCCCAGAAGCGCTCGGGCAACTGTCGAATCTGACACAGCTTTCTCTCGGTAGCAATCAGATTACCTCCATCCCAGAAGCGCTGGGGCAACTGTCGAATCTGACACAGTTTTCTCTCGATAGAAATCAGATTACCTCCATCCCAGAAGCGCTGGGGCAACTGTCGAATCTGAGACAGCTTTACCTCCATAGCAATCAGATTACCTTCATCCCAGATGCGCTGGGGCAACTGTCGAATCTGACACAGCTTTCTCTCGGTAGCAATCAGATTACCTCCATCCCAGAAGCGCTGGGGCAACTGTCGAATCTGGCACAGCTTTCTCTCGGTAGCAATCAGATTACCTCCATCCCAGAAGCGCTCGGGCAACTGTCGAATCTGAAACGGCTTTACCTCCATAACAATCAGATTACCTCCATCCCAGAAGCGCTCGGGCAACTGTCGAATCTGAAACGGCTTGACCTCCATAACAATCAGATTACCTCCATCCCAGAAGCGCTCGGGCAACTGTCGAATCTGACACAGCTTTCTCTCGGTAGCAATCAGATTACCTCCATCCCAGAAGCGCTGGGGCAACTGTCGAATCTGAAACGGCTTGACCTCGGTGGCAATCAGATTACCTCCATCCCAGAGGCGATTCGTGGCATGGAAAAGCTGGAAAAACTCGACTTGCGGGCAAATCCGCTCCCGATTCCTCCCGAAATCCTCCAAGGCGAAAACTACCACGAACCAGGCGATTTGCGTACCATCCTCGACTTCTACTTCCAAACCCGCGACCCCAATGCTACCGAAGAACTCAACGAAGCCAAACTTTTGATTGTCGGTGAAGGCGAAGCGGGAAAAACCACCCTAGCCAACAAACTCCTCAACCCCAACTACAAACTGAAAGAACGAGAACCCACCACCGAAGGCATCGATGTGATGCGCTGGGAATTCCCCCAACCTAACGGCAAACCTTTCCGCGTCCACCTCTGGGACTTTGGCGGACAGGAAATCTACCACGCCACCCACCAATTTTTCCTCACGGAACGTTCTCTGTATGTTCTCCTCGTCGATAACCGCCGCCAAAACCCCAACCTCTGCTACTGGCTGAGTATCATCGAACTTCTCAGCAACGGCAGTCCCGTATTCCTCGTCCAAAACGAAAAACAAGATATCCGCTGCGAAATCAACCTCGGCCAACAGCGGCATGACTTTGCCAACTTAGAAAAAGATTGCCCTACCAATCTCGCCAGCAATCGCGGACTCGAATTCCTCCAAAACGCCCTAATAAACCGCATCACTACCCTCGACCACATCAGTACCCCCATCCCCAAACGCTGGGCCAACGTCCGCCACGTTTTGGAAAACTATTCGCAACGCAAAACCCACATCGAAGTCAGTGAATTTTTCAACATCTGCGTTCGCCAAGGTTTCAAAACGCCGGATAAACCCGCCATGTTGAGTCTCAGCAAATACCTCCACGACTTGGGTATCATCCTCCATTTCCAAAAAGACCCCATCCTCAAAAATGTAGTTATCCTGCGTCCTGAATTGGCAACCAACGCTGTTTACAAACTCATCGGCAACAAAAAAGTCACCGACAATGGAGAAGTTACCGACAACGCAGAAGTCATCGCCAACTACGGGTATTTCACCCAGGAAAACCTCAAGCAAATCTGGCGCGACAGAGAATACCAAGACTTGCACGACGAACTACTGCACTTGATGAAACACTTCAAACTGTGTTACGAAATCCCCTCCCAACCCGGACAATACATCGCCCCGCAACTTCTCCCCCTCGAAACGCCCCACTACACCTGGGACGACACCGATAACCTGATTTTGCGCTACGAATACGACTTCATGCCCAAAGGTATCATTACCCGTTTTATCGTGGAAATGCACCTGTTAATCTACCGCCCTCAATCCGATTTACCAAAGGGTAGGGGGGATATTGTCTGGCGCGATGGAGTCATTCTCGCCGACAATTACGCCAAAGCCGAAGTTATTGAAAATTACCACCAACGAGAAATCTGCATTCGAGTTTCCGGGAACCATAAAAAATCTCTTTTAGACCGCATCCGCCACGAACTCTGGAAAATTCATGCTACCTATGACAATCGCCTAAAATATAATGAATTCATCCCCTGCAATTGTTCCGAATGCAAAGGTAGCCAAGACCCTCACCTCTACGATTTTGATGCTTTGCGCCGCCGTTTGGCCAACCGCCGCTACGAAGTCGAATGCGAAAAATCTTATCAAATGCTTCAGGTGCGCGGCTTAATGGAAGATTTCCCGGATAATTTGCAACAACGGGAAAGAGAGAGAATTTCAGAAATCAATGCACCTGGCCCTGTAGATTCCTCTAATTCTCAGCAAATTGTGTACAACGTTCACTTAGGCAATAACAAAATGACTCAAGATTCTCCTCAAAACAATAATAATTTTCAAGGCGCACAAATAGCCAACGCTGCTATCGCTAACGAAGTAAAAGACAATGCCCAACAAACAGCCTCTGGCGGCCTTCAAAACAATAACGCGAATACCGCTGAAATTCTACAACTGATTTCATCAATGCGCGAAACCGCCACGCAGTTTCCCGAAGACATCCGCGAGGGAGTAATTATCGATATTGAAGATGTCGAATCGGAAGTCAAGAAACCGGAGAACGAATGGAATAAAGCCAGGTTAAAGAAAAGCTTAACAGCTCTTGTCGCGTTGGCTGGTATTCTCGGCACTGGTGTGGGAGGCGCGCTTGATATTACTAATAAGGCGATCGATCTTGGTGAAAAAGTGGGTATCGAACTTAAGCTACCATCGGCACAGTAAACTAGATACAAATCTCTGATTTTCTCGGTTTCTTGGCCCCCTGCGAAAATCTCAGAAACCGGGTTTCTTTCTACATTTCTCGTCACCAAACCAAAGACTCGTACAAACCCGGTTTCTTGGCCTCAATGCGTAAACCTCGGTTTCTTGGCCTCAATGCGTAAACCTCGGTTTCTTGGCCCCATGCGAAAATCTCAGAAACCGGGTTTCTCTCTGTATTTTTCGTCACTCAACCAAAGACTCGCAGAAACCCGGTTTCTTGGCCTCGATTGGTACTTCTCTCTGGTCAATTACTGCGATCGCACTAATCTTATTGCCAGCCTTGTCTTCAGACATGATAGGATCTAAAATTAAGGTGATTCGGGCGATCGCCCCCACAGCCAAAATCCAGGTATTGCCATGCGTAAAATTGTACTCTTCATTGCATCTAGTTTGGACGGTTATATCGCGCGATCGAATGGCGATATTGACTGGCTGTTTACAGACCAAAATTACGGCTACACTAAATTCTTAGATAGCATCGATACGGTTCTCATGGGTCGGAAAACTTACGAACAAGTGCTAACTTTTGGCGAGTATCCCTACCAAGAAAAAAAAAGTTATGTTTTTACTAAAAATCTAGATTTCGCAGCAACTTCTGATGTGGAAGTAGTAACACAATTAGAGAGTTTTGTCAATGATTTGCGCTTGATAGAGGGCAAAAATATTTGGTTGGTGGGAGGCTCTTTGTTAATTCGCGATTTCCTGAAAAACAATCTTGTCAACGAGTTAATTCTCTCAGTACACCCGCTGATTTTGGGCGAGGGAATTCCTTTATTTGCTAATCCCAATACTACAGCTTTGCAGCTAACTGGATGTCAGACTTATAGTTCTGGTATGGTTCAGCTATCCTATGATGTAGCGGCTTGAGGGCGCGCTTTGTTGTTAAGCTGATGATGAAATATTTTTGCGGCTGGTTGCTATTAATATCTGTTTTCTGGGTGGCGCTGCCGGCTGAGGCATCTGTTTGCCGAAATTATCAAGGGCGCGAGATTTGCATTGTCGATATCAAACGCAGTGCGAAAAATTATTGGGAGTACAGGGTAACTCTGAGTGTGGATCGAGTTAAACAGCCTCTGGAAGTCTACAATTGCCGCGATCGCACTACGGTTAAGAAAGATGGCCGTGTTTTGGCGTTTGGACAAAACAACCCTGGTGAAATAGTCTGCAGTTTTTTTGACCGAAAATAGTTTTGCTCATCGATTGATATCGTTTTCCTCTAATCGGGAGCATCTATAATACAATAGGGTTCACTTAACATATTTATGCCCCGGAGATCCCCCTCGCATCCCCCTTAAGAAGGGGGACTTTGAGAGCATTCTTGTCCCACCCCCTACTCCCCTTTTTAAGGGGTGTGCCAGGGAGATCGTCTTAAGTAAACCGTATTTATCTACAATATTGGTTCCTAGTGCGAAATTCAGTCCGCACTAGGAACCAATAGTGGTAAAACTAATGCGTTTTTAAACACATTAGTTATTGTTGGCGCTTAAACTTTGGCCAAACGATCGCCATTGGGAAGATGTTCTATCTCTGCAGCCTCTTGACTGTAAGAGTTCTCGCCCGCAGCGCCGTAATAGTCTCGATACCATTCTACAAACTTATGGATACCTTGGGCGATCGGCGTACTGGGCTTAAATCCTACATCCTGCATCAAATCGCTTACATCTGCATAGGTAGAAAGTACGTCACCGGGCTGCATTGGTAAAAAATTCTTAACGGCTGTTTTCCCCGTTGCTTTTTCAATGACTTCGATAAAAGTCAACAATTCCACAGGGGAATGATTGCCAATATTATAAATCTTGTAGGGAGCCGTGGTGGCAGAATTTTGGGCGATCGATTGAGGCGGTTTTGCCATGACTCGGACAACTCCTTCAATTACATCGTCAATGTAAGTGAAATCGCGCTGCATTTTGCCGAAGTTGTAAACGTCGATGGGTTTGTTTTCGGCGATCGCCTTGACGAATTTGAAATAAGCCATATCCGGTCTTCCCCAAGGGCCGTATACTGTAAAAAAGCGCAATCCCGTAATCGGCAAACCGTACAAATGGCTGTAGGAATGAGCCATCAGTTCATTAGCTTTTTTGGTGGCTGCATAAAGGGAAATCGGATGATCGACGTTATCGCTAACTGCAAAGGGAACTTTAGTATTAGCACCGTAAACAGAACTGGAAGAAGCAAAAACTAAATGCTCGATTTGGCTGTGGCGACAGCCTTCTAAAATGTTGATAAATCCTGTGAGGTTGCTGTCTGCGTAGGCGTGAGGATTTTCCAGCGAGTAGCGAACGCCCGGTTGACCGGCGAGGTGAACAACACGGTCAAATTTTTGGTCTTGGAAAAGTTGGGATATGCTAGGGCGATCGCTCAAATCTAAATATTGAAAAGTAAATTGCGAATGCGTCTGGAGTTGAGCTAAACGCGCTTTTTTGAGGTTGACATCATAATAGTCATTTAAGTTATCGATGCCGTAAACTTGTTGCCCTTGGGATAGTAATCTTTGGGCTAAATGATAGCCGATAAAGCCTGCTGCACCAGTTACTAAAATTTTCATAAAAACATTCGGTAAGTAGGAAAATCGGTCACAAAGCGTACTGAGAGGGAAACGACTCGTGCGACTTACCATACAACATATCGCAAGTATGTCACTATTCAACATCTGCTGGGAAAGCTGGAAAATCCCCGTAGGCTGCGGATTCACCGACAATCTGCCAGAAAGCGGGGAAATCTCACAGATCCGCACCATACACATACCTTAAACAGTTGACATAGGTCGCGCGACGTTTTTAAGATGGGGATTTACACCTCTGCCTAAAAACATTCTGCGTAAACCATTGCTATTTAAATTTGAATAATCGGCATGATTTAACCGCAGAGAACGCAGAGCACGCAGAGGAAGAGAAGAGAGGAGAGAGATGAAGCGAAGCAATGGCGGAAATTAAGCGATTGCTTCGTTTCACTGGCAATGACAAACTATTTATTACACATCCTGCATTAAAATTTGCCGTCTACTGCTGAGACGCAGCGTTCGCAAATTGCCGGATGTTCGATCGACTCTCCGACGTGGGTTGAGTAATTCCAGCAACGATCGCACTTTTGGCCGTCTGCTTTGACTACACCAATCGCCAACTCTGGAGATTGGTAACTGTACGGCAATTCTGGCATTGCTGCATTCGATTCGATCAGTTCAACTTCTGAGGTGATGAACAAATAGCGCAATTCGTCTACACCGTTGCTACCACTTGCAGAATGATGGTGTACAGCTACTTCAGCAGGAGTTTTTGCTTTGGGTGCCGCACTTAATTCTGCTTTCGGGATTGCAGGTATTTCTGCAAAACTTTGTTGGGCTGCGGATGTTTGCGCCTGTATCGGTACAAGCGCTGTCTCTACTACGGGCGCTAGCACGATCGCCTGTGTTTCTACAAGCATAAGCGCAGTTGTTTGTCCCAGCACATCGGCTGTCAGAGAATCTATTGTTTGTCCAATTTCTTGACGGTTTTCTGCAAACAGCAAGTGACGGAAAGCAAACCAGATTGTAAATAAGATACCGATGACTTTAAAGAAGACTTCCAAGAGAGGAATTTGATTCATCGTATCCAAAACTGCCAGGGTTACTCTACCCGTTACCAATACAGAAGCTAACAGCCCTAGCGTTACCATAACTTTTTGGTATTCTGTGATAAAGTTGCCCGCGTATGCAGGTAGATCGGCGACAAACTGGGCGCTGCGATCTAACACTTGCTGCAAGTCTAAAGCCGATTCTTCTGGGGTAGAATACTCTACAATTTCAGAATCTGCATCGCGCTTAGCGACTGTTTGTTGCTCAACACTAACAGTCTTTATTGTCAAGTTTTTTGCAACACTTGCAGCTTTTTCTTCCTGTCGATCTTGTACTGCTTTTGCTTTCTCCTCTGCGGTTAGTTTGATCGCTGCATTTTGCGATCGCACATAATCCACCAATTCTTCGCTGCTAGGATTCAAAGCTTGTAATTGCTGTCTTTTTTCGACATCGGGAACGTACAATAAAACCTTAGCTTCCAAAGAAGAACCGATCGCCTTTTCAGTCCTGGCTTTTTCCAAAACCTTGTTAACTTCACCGCGCACTTGTCGCAAATACTGCCAGCGCGCAGCCAATTCTGGATTGTGCCACGAAGCATCAAGTTGCACCCAGCCGGCTTCAAATACTGACTTGTAAGGAGTCGGATAGGGAAGGTACTGCCAAATATCCTCGGCCATGTGACACAAAACAGGTGCGATCGCCCTGGCTAAATTCTCCACAGCAATTGCAATCACCGTCTGACAACTGCGACGGCGACGGGCATCTGTCGCGCTGATATAAAGTCGATCCTTCCCAATATCCAGATAGAAATTAGACAAATCCACCGTGCAGAAATTCTGCACAGTTTGGAAGAATCGGGAAAATTGGAAGCTTTCAAAAGCATCTTGAACTTCCGCAAAAACTTCGCCCATTCTGTGCAACATATAGCGGTCGAGTTCTGGCAAATCCTCGTAAGCTACAGCATCTTTTGCCGGATCGAAGTCGTGCAAATTCCCCAGCAAAAACTTAGCTGTATTGCGAATTTTGCGGTAAACATCCGATTGCTGTTTGAGAATGTTTTTGCCCAACGGCACATCGGCAGAATAGTCTACCGAAGACACCCACAACCGCAAAACATCGGCTCCATATTCCTTAATTACCACAGCCGGATCGACGACATTTCCTTCAGATTTGCTCATCTTGCGGCCTTTTTCATCCAGCACAAAACCGTGAGTCAAAACTGTTTTGTAAGGAGCAATGCCGTTGGTTGCTACACTGGTTAGCAAGCTGGATTGAAACCAGCCGCGGTGTTGGTCTGAACCTTCCAAATAGATATCAGCAGGATAGTTTAATTCCGATCGACCTTTGGCAACTGCGGCCCAGGAAGAACCGGAGTCAAACCAGACATCCATCGTGTCGGTGCCCTTGCGGTAGGTGCGGCCATTGTTGCGGTAAGATTCCGGCAGCAATTCATCGATCGACAATTCCCACCAAGCATCGGAACCCTTCTCGGCAAAGATGGCTTGGACGTGGGCGATCGTTTCTTCATTTAACAGCGGTTCGTTGGTTTCTTCGTCGTAGAATACGGGAATTGGAACGCCCCAAGTCCGCTGGCGAGAAATGCACCAATCTGCTCGATCGCCGACCATTGCAGTAATTCTATTTTCACCTTGGGCGGGAATCCAATTCACATTAGAAATGGCTTTTAATGCTTCATCTCGGAACCCTTCAACGGACGCAAACCACTGTTCTGTAGCCCGAAAAATCGTCGGCTTTTTAGTGCGCCAATCGTAAGGATAGGAGTGAGGATAAGCTTCCTCTTTAATCAAACAATTTGCCTTTTCCAATGCCTCAATTACCGCGCTATTGCCGTTTCCGAGGACATTTAAACCTGCAAACTCTCCGGCTTCTGCGGTGAAATTTCCGTTTTCGTCTACGGGCGTTAAAACTGGCAAACCGCAGCGTTTTCCGACGATAAAGTCTTCTTGTCCGTGGCCGGGCGCGGTGTGCACCAATCCGGTTCCTGAGTCAGCGGTAATGTAGTCGCCGCCGGCAACGATCGGGCTTTCGCGATCGAACAACGGATGTTTGTAGGTGCAGCCTTCTAATTCTTTACCTGGGAAGGTAGCCAGGATTTTTAATTCTGTGTTGAAAGTTGCCGACAGTCGATCGACCGCATCGACAGCGACTAACATAAATTGTTGTGCGATGTGGGAATTTGCCGGCGGTTCCACCACTGCATACATCAGTTCGGGATTGACTGCGATCGCCAAGTTTGCCGGAATCGTCCAGGGGGTAGTCGTCCAAATCGCGGCCCAGAGGCTCGGCATATAGCGCTTGAGCTTCGCCTGCAAAGATTTTGACAAGTTTCTGACATGAAAGCCGACGTAGATGCTGCGCGAGACGTGGCCTTCGGGATATTCCAATTCTGCTTCGGCGAGGGCTGTTTTCGAGCTCGGACTCCAGTGCACGGGTTTAAAGCCGCGATAGATGTAGCCTTTGAGAACCATTTGACCGAAAACGCCGATTTGAGCGGCTTCGTATTCGGGTTTCAGGGTTAAATACGGGTGTTCCCAGTCGCCCCAAACGCCGTAGCGCTGGAAGGATTCGCGCTGCTGTTCCATTGTTTGCTGCGCGAAGGTGGCGGCTTTGCGGCGGAGT
Source organism: Microcoleus sp. S1D4 (assembly GCF_036700765.1). NCBI lineage: Bacteria > Bacillati > Cyanobacteriota > Cyanophyceae > Oscillatoriales > Microcoleaceae > Microcoleus > Microcoleus sp. S1D4. The sequence continues at coordinate 501,344 of NZ_JAUBPP010000001.1, read as the reverse complement.
TCGATCGGCGTAAGATTTAGCCGATCGTCCGATTTCATGTTCTGCAATACTTTAAGTTCGATCGGCAATCCGTGGCAATCCCAACCGGGCACGTAGCGAACTTTTTTGCCGCGCAGCATTTGGTAGCGGTTGATAAAATCTTTAAGGATTTTGTTGAGGGCGTGGCCGATGTGGAGTTGTCCGTTGGCGTAGGGTGGCCCGTCGTGGAGGATGAACAATTCGCCTGGGTTATTTTCCGAAAGGCGATCGTAGATTTCTTGATCTGCCCAAAATTGTTGCAATTCCGGTTCGCGACGGGCGGCGTTAGCCCGCATATCAAACTTGGTTTTGGGCAGATTTACGGTGTCTTTGTAGGATTTAGCTTCCATTTTTGAGAAACGTTTTATCTAGTTAGTTGTTAGAAGAAGGAAGAAGGAAGAAGGAAGAAGGAAGAAAGAATGCTTGTACAGCATTTTTTTCAGCCATCAATATCTTATTTTTAGTTAGGTGGACTTACTTATCAAGTCCGGTGAAATAATCATAATTAATTTTTAGCAAGGAATTTAGTCCTCTCTCGTCCTTGAAGAGCTGACAACCAGATATTCCAGTATAGGCGATCGACCGCACATTAGATCGAACCAAATCCGTAGAGAACCCTCTCTTCTCTCCGCGCCCTCTGCGCCCTCTGCGGTTAAAAAATCATTCATAAATCGAGGTGGCGCTACTGACTCAGCCAACCGAACATTTCACCAACAGTCAGATTCAAGGATTCAGCGAAGGGTGGAACGGGGAGGCGATCGCCCGGTTATTCAAAAAATGCTATGGTGCGATCCTCTGCGAGGGCTTCGCTAACGGCAAAATAGACAAATACCAGTTCTTCTTCCGGGTCAATCAACCAGCCCATCTGGGTTCCGTGGCCGAGACTGTGGAGAATGTTGCGGACGACTTTAGTTTGACTTTGGTCGGGGGAAAGAATTTCGATTGTCCAGTCGGGGGCGATGGCGAAAGTGTTGGCGACTTCGCCGTTCTCGTCGCGGGGAATGCGTTCCCAAGTAAAGACTGCAAGATCGGGTACAGTCGATCGACCGCCAAAGGTACAGCGCAATTCTGGATAGGCGCGGGCGATGCGTTGCGGTTTGAGTACCCGGTTGATGTCAGCACCCAAATCGCTTTGAATTGTGCTGTGTTTTCCTTGGGGCATAGGTTTTTGGATAATTTGGCCGTCGATGAATTCGCTGGCGGGTTTGGTTTCCGACAGTTGGAGAAATTCATGGAGACTCAAAGGTTTAGAAGCGGTTTGAACCATTATTGTTATTTGATTTAAGTTTAATTTGTATTAGTTAAGCGATCGGGCATTTAATTTATCAAGAAAATTGGTCTAAAACCCCGTACTTCGCTTGACGGCTTTAAGGGGTCTAACTCGTTTGACGGCGAGTCCGACAGGGATTGAAATCCCTGTCTCATAGCGCAAGTCCTCTGCAAGAGGACTGAGGAGGTTGATTAACGTGCAATGCGAAACTCAACATCCAATTAAATTGAGACTTGCAGTCGGTTTTAACCGACTTTTGCTATGAGACACGGAATTCATTCCCTGTCGGACTGTCGGACTGTCGGACAAGCAATAAACGCTTAAAGAAACAGTCCCAATCCGCGGCTAACCGCATTTCCCATACGATCGCATAATGACGCGGCCGGCACTCCCTGTCCTTCCTGTTCCCATTTTTCCACGAGTTGGCGGCCCAGGGGTGTGAGGCGAAAACTGTCGGTAATCCCTTGTCCGTCTACTTCGCGCCGCAAAACGCCAACTTGGATCAGCCAGAGTAGGGAGTTTTCCGCTACGAGTTCGGATACGGGCGATCGGGTGTAGCCGCTTTCAACACCCGCGTTTGAGGCGATCGCAGTTAGGAAAACACTGTTATCGCGGATGGTCTGGAAGAAGTGTAATTGAAAAGGGCTGCACCGGATCGCGCGATCGGCTCTTTTGACAGTGCGATCGGGATAACTAATAGATTTAAATGCTTCGGATGGGATAAAAGTCATTGAGAGATTTTTTGAATAGGTACTATATTTTTAATTGTTACAGAGATAAACAACAATTAACATTTCAAGCTGGCGATCGCTTCCTGTATCCCTGGCAACGGGTACTCCAATCACCGGACAGTCACAAATATCAACCCAATTAATACTAATTTAACACTTATTATGACCGATACACTGAATAATATCAAGAAGTTTGTTGATTACACCCGTACTTTGAAGGGAGACGAAAAAGGCGAGGCTCAGGTATTTTGCGATCGCCGTTATTGCCCCTTTTACACACAGCAAAGCAGACCGAGCCGCCCTGCTACGTCATGCCAACATGATCGATCGCGGCAGTCACGAAGGAATTTCAGAAGAGCTAGATCAAAAGGATGTTAAAGAGCGATATCTAGCTGCTGTGAAAGCGATCGAGCAGCAGTAATGCGAGGAAAATATCATGCTGTCTATTAACTGGAAAGGATACCGATTGGCATTGCTGAATGATGCAAATGAATCATAGAGGAATCGGGACATCCCAGAATTTGAGGTAGTGCAGTAACAGCAGCAGCGGACAGCGCAGCAGCAACTTCAGCTTGTTTTCTCTATTGGCGTACTTTTTACTGTTCAAGAATGGTCTCATGCTTGGGATGTATCATCCTCGTCAGCTTTCTTTACTCTAATCATAAATCCATTATCACCCCTCACCCATTCACGTTTATGTTTTATGTCCTGTAGGTTGGACGAAGAGCATTTCTCAGCACCAATAGATTTTTGATCTGGATTGGAGATCAAAGACCTTGTGAGAAAAGTTTCGTCGATTTTTATCTTCTGTTTCATGTCAATGTGCCTTTAAGAAACGCTTTATGCCTGCGTTATCTATCGACGGTAGGCAATAAGATGAGATCCTTTGTTCTCGTTCTGCAATTTGTTTTGTGGCGGTCGATATGTTTTGCGAATCTACTGCCAAGCAATAGGTCTTGTCATCCGACTGTTTCGTCCATTTCCTCTGAGTCCCATCATCAGATTAGCGCCAGTCCAGCGCATTGTCGTCTATGTCAGCCAAGTCATTTATGATGTCAATGACTGATGCGTGTCGGTTTTCAGGCGAAACCTCAAGGCACTTTTTAATGGTCTTCCGCATTTTTTCTGGAATATGAGGAAGAAAACTTCGCCTGTCGGGGAAAGTTTGACTAAGGATGGCAGCCTGAAATTCATCGTCCGACGCAAATACCTGAAGTTGCCTCTCAAAATCTGCATTTCCGTTGCACATACGGTAAAGCGTAAGCCCTACTTGATAAATATCTGTTTGGCGGGTTAAATGCAAGTCTTCATCGAGAGCTTCTGGCACAAAATGCCCTGAATATATCATGTCTGGAAGCGCACTCCCATCGGGATGAGTGAATTTAGCTAAACCAAAATCAGATACAAGCGCTTCATCTCTATCTGAAAGCAGAATGTTGTCAGGCTTTATATCAAAATGAATCAGCCCTTTCGAGTGGATATTAGCTAAACCGCTCAGGAATTGAGTTGCGTACCGAATAATCTCGCGAACGGTCAAGAACTCAGCGTCCATACGCTTTTTCAGCGAACCCTTCGCATACAATGGCATTGCAATGTAAACAAAATCTTGATCTTGGCAAGCATAGTGAACTGGCACTACATTAGTGTGTCCGCTAAGATATAGAATCTTAGACTCTTGGAAGAACTTCTCTGGATCTAAATCAGTTCCGCTCTCTTGCTTCTTACTGATCTGTTTCACAACGATGACAGCATCCAAATGCTTATCCGTAGCCTTGAATACTTGCGAATTGCGCCCTTCTTGTCCGATTTCCTCTTCGAGGTGGAAGCAGACTTCCGCAAATTGGTAATTAAGCATTTATTGCTCCAACCGCGCAAAGGACAGCCTCGCGTTGTATTTCCGTGTACGATCGCCACTTCTCATATGGTTCAATAACCAATTCTCCTGAAACGTATTTCTTTGCATCGGCGTATGGTATGTCTGTTAATTTAGCCAAAGATACTAATCGGGCGATGGAGTATCTCGCAAGATGGCTGCTCGCGAAAGCCTCTTGAATGACTGCCTCGACTTGAAGCCTCTCAACACTAATTTGCTTTGCCGTTGATTCAGCAACACGTATGACAGCCTTCTTGATATTATATTCGTGTAGAATATCCAGAACGGTATTCCGAACGTATTTTAGCTTTTCGGGTACTTCCAAAGCGTTTGGGATCTTGAGAACCTCAAGATTGATGATGTTACCTTCATCTTGAATCGCATAAGTGACTTTGGCAGGTTCGACTCTAAAACCGATAGTTCTCATAACTTGTTTCCCTCATAAATAAATGCAAAACGTTCGACTTGATTGCGAAACAAGTGTAATAGAATTCCTCCAAGTCGTTTTCATTATATTACGATGAAAACATATGACGCAAGCCGCCGATTTGCATCTGAGCAGGATTATTATGTATATGATTTTCGGAAACACTGCGCGCAACGGGCTAACTTCTTTTTAGAGAGAATTTTTTCTCAGAGCTATCCCAAAATAGGTGGATAGGTAGATTTTTTCTTGCGATCCTCCCAAATCAGGTGGATCTGAGGAAAGCTTCTTCATAATACACCGATCGAGGTGGATCTAAGGAAAATTTCCACATATCTTCAGATGTGTACCGTTAGCACTACGAGTATTATTAGACACATACTTTGTTGTGACTGCATGGTGATGGAACCTCGCCCCAAAAAGCTCTTAGATCAACTGCGTGAAGTGATCAGGCTCAAGCATTATGCTTACCGGACGGAAGAAACGGCGTTGCAGAATAGGGGTATGATTTATAAAAATTTAGAGCGATCATTCGGCGTTCGAGCGATGGTTTTATATCTGCATTCAGCAACACCATAAACCCAATATTCAGCACTTTTTCGGATAATCACAGTGTAGAAATCAATCATATTTTGTTTGGTAAACTAATTTTAATTTAGTCGAAAAATCTTAAGTACACACCGATAATTTAACACGCGATCGCCCGCAAGTCAATACCGAAAATAACCCAGCCGAACTATTTGAAAGCGCGAATTTTCCCTTTCCCGCACTCAATCCCGAATCTCCCATTCAAAAGATTGACGCTAGTAGCCCAAAATGAATTAAAATACATTTATAAATTCCAAGAGAAACACAACTATGACATTACCAGTAGGGTGCGCGGCTCCTCAATTCAGCGCCAAAGACACAAACGGCAAAACAGTCTCCCTCTCCGACTTCACCGGTAAAACCGTAATCTTGTATTTCTACCCCAAAGATGACACCCCCGGCTGCACCAGACAAGCCCAAAGCTTCAAAGCAGCTCATGAAGAATACAAGGGCAAAGATATAGTAGTTCTCGGTGTCAGCCGCGACAACGAAGAATCGCACCAAAAATTCACAGAAAAGTACGGTTTGCCTTTTCAACTATTAGCAGATGTTGATGGCGCAATTACCAAAGCTTACGATGTCGAGAAAGGCGATTATGCCAAGCGCGTCACCTTTGTTATCGACGGCACCGGCAAAATTATTCAGGTTTATGAAGGAGACAATCTGAAAGTTGACTCTCACGCTCAAGATATTCTTGTCACCATAGTTTAACGCCTGTTTTTAAACCCGGAGATCCCCCCTAACCCCCCTTCTTAAGGGGGGGACAAGAGTGTTCCTGCGTCCCTCTGATTAAGCCTAGATAAGAGTTAACTCCAAGTCTCTCTGATTAAGCCTAGATAAGAGTTAACTCAAAGTCCCTCTGATTAAGCCTAGATAAGAGTTAACTCCAAGTCCCCCTTCTTAAGGGGGATTTAGGGGGATCGAGGCTCGGCTACAAGCGAGGTATACAGACGATCGACATCGCTCAAGGAGATTTAAATGACAAATAGTACCAGTATTTTGAGTTACTTAGGCCCACAAGAAGTTGAGGCAAATCTAGGTGCCGTCTTAGTGGGCAGTTTTGACAAAAATCAAGTGGCGGCGATTTCAGCAACAGAAGGCTCAAATGCCCTGAATGCTGAGATGAATTTATCTACGGGCATCTGGAACATCAGTTTAGAGAAAGGATTCGATAGCACTGGAACTCGCACTGTGCAGGTGAAGGCAACTAATAAGGCTGGTAAAGTTATCGGCGAACAAAAAATTAACATCAAAGTTAATCCTGCTTCTAACTTACCCGATCGCTCTTTTACGTTAATTATTCTCCAATTTACCAGATTCAAAGCCGGAACATTGCCTAGTAGCAGTCTCAACGATCAACAAAAAGCGGACGTACCAGCCGGAACAACTTATCAAATTACCGACTACGAGTTAGAAGACGGACACCTAAATGTTCAACTAAGGAATCCCATCAATCCGGTGGGGAAGTCCGGCTTTTTTTACGAAAAGCACGCAATCATCACAAACGGCGCAAAAATCATGATATTCGATCGCGCCGAATTACCCACCCCGCCGCCTGGAATGATGTTGCTGTGGGTAAACAAAAAAACCTGGTTAAAGCGCAATCCCGCAGATTCTGCTACTTTAGCAGAAAATCAGAAAGTCCGATTTTACCAGGGAGAAACTTTCAATATTCTCGGCTATGCTTGCGTAGACAATCATTTTCGTGTCACCCTAAATAACCAGATTCCCAACTTTGTCCAGTCAGGATTTTTGTACTCGCAACACGTCCAAATTTTGCAAAACGGGATAGGAATTCAGTGTGATAGAAATGCTGTGACGATGACTGTTATCAAAACTGCTGTGCTTAAAAAGCGGCCGGTCAATCCAGCAAGCCTGCAACCGCAAGAAAAAATTAATTTGCCGGCGGGCATGATTTACGGAGTTGCAGGATTCTCTATAGAACAAGGTGATGTCAAAGTCTCGCTGACTGAAAATTTGCCTTCCTTTGGCAATACGGGTTTTATTTTTCCCGATTTCGTGCAATTCAGTCGCGGTGGTAAATCTTTCAATCCTGCCCCTAATTTAACTTATCAAGGGCCAACAGAAGTTTTGGTAAATCAGGCGATCGTCCTGCAGGGTACTTTTGACAAGCAGGAAGCGGTAAAAGTTGATGTAATAGCTGAAGATAAATTTCCGCTAACCGTTACGCTAAACCAACAAGCCGGCACTTGGCAAGTGAATATGCCTAAAGGATTTAGCGTAGCAGGAGCTCGTTGGCTGAGGTTGCGCGCAACTGACAGCAAACGCAATGTTACCGCCAGCCAAGTAATTTACATTACAGTTAGTTCCGATCCGCTGACTGTCGGAAAAGGTTTGACCTTAAAGATAGTTTCTGCTACTTTCTTTAAAGTAGCTCCGGTTGATTCTTCGCGACTAGAAAATCAGCAAAAAGTTTTTGTCAAAGCAGGTCAGATTTTTACGTTGAGCAAGTACGGATTTGTTGACGGGCATCTCAAGGTGGTGCTGGATTCGGCAATTTCGCCGATCGGCAGTTTTGGCTATTTTTACGAACCAGACGTTCAGTTAGCCAAAGGTACAAAAACCTTGAAGTTTGACCTCGCCGACGTACCCAACAACAGCGGGGGTGCGGAAGTGTTGGTAACTCAAACAACTGTGATTAAAAGCCAACCAGTAGATTCATCAAAACTGCCCGCCAATGGAGTTGCAGATTTAATTTTAGGTAGCACATACACCATCACTGGCTATGCGTGCGTTTTGGGTCATTTCCGAGTAACTCTCGCCGAATCTATTCCTGATTTCGGGAATGTCGGATTTATTTATTGGCAGTCCGTTAAAATCAAGAAAAACGGCAAAGAAGTTCCCTTTGACCCCGCTGCTTTGACAATGACAATGCTGCAACCAACGGTATTGAAAAAACGCCCGTTAGATGCTAGCCAACTAAGTGCTACTGAAAGAACTACACTGCCTTTAGGTAGAGTTTACGGCGTGGAAAGCTACGGTTTGGAAGGCAGTCACCTAAAAGTTTCCCTGACTGAAGAACTGCCGAATTTTGGCAATACAGGTTATGTTTTTCCGAGCTTTGTTCAGTTCAAACGGGGAGATAAAATTTTCGATCCAGTTCCGAACAATGTGGAATTGAACGTGCCGTATTTTTCGCAGCGGGACAATCCGCGCTTTGACTGGTCTACTTGCAATGTAACTGCGATCGCAATGGTATTTTATTACTACGGCGTTCGCTCTAAATGGGGCGGACAGTTGGAGGATGAGTTGTTGCAGTGGTGTTTCGACTATGCCGGCCAGGGTTCTCAAACCGATCACAACGTGCTGACGGCGCTGATTCAGGCTTACGGGTTTAAGACGAGTTTTAGTACGACTCGTACATGGGCGGATGTGCGATCGGAATTGTTGAATCGGCGGCCGGTAGTTTTAGCGGGAGATTTTACGGCGGCCGGTCACATTATCACTTTAATTGGCTACAATTCCCAGGGTTATATCGTGCAAGATCCTTGGGGAGATGCACTCACGGGCTACAGCAATACTGAGGGAAGAAAGTTGATGTATCCCTACAGTTACGTCAATCAAGTTGCTGGGCCTGATGGGAATGTTTGGGCGCATTTTATCTCTCGATAATCTTTTGATATCAATTCCGGTTGCACTCCTACATGATTGTTGATTGTTGACTGTTGACTTTTGACTGTTGACTGTTGACGAGCGGGTCGAAAAACTGAATGGTTTAGTGTTAACTGTTGACTCGATTTTATTATTCCGATACAACCGGAAACGATATGAGGTGCGATCGAGATTGCGACAGTCGATATGGCTAGGGTTGGCAGTGCATTTGTGTGAATTTAAGACTGAAACCCTCTAGATATATCGTTTGTACCGAAGTCTCGACCGCCCGCAATATTACTTAATATTGCGTTACGCCTTTCCCCATTTGGACAAAAACTTAATTATGGGAGAGGTCCAATCAAAAGTCGATGAGAAGTCGATGAGAACTCACTCAAGTTCTCAAATAGCCACCTGATTTAATAAAAATACGATAGAAAGTGCGATCGACCCGATTTGCATATCCCCTATTCTTTATAGGGGCAATCCCCCTGCGGTTGCCATCGTGGGCGGGGGGAGGCACTCTTGGCACTCCCAAGGTCGATCGAGGGACTATTGATAAATACATCTTTAGCAAATCTTTACAGAGTTTTCTGCAATAAACCGTTATGGTTGAGACTACAAATTTTCACTCTTTTTTAAACCAGGAATAGGTGGTGTGATGCGAAATTTTAATTGTCAAATTTTAGGAAATGCGATCGCCTTTATCGATCGCCTTGTTACAGATTATCAAAGTTTAATTGCCGGGGTAACACCGGGTACGGAAGTAGTGGTTTTGGATGGGGACAGGGATGCGATTGCACAAATTACCGAAATTTTAGCTCTTCGGACAAATATAGACAGCATTCACATTATTTCTCACGGCAGTCCGAGTAGCTTGCAATTGGGAAAAACTAGATTGTGTGCTGACAATCTGGAAGCTTATGCCGAGAAATTGCAGCAGTGGCGGAGTGCTTTAACTGTCGGTGCGGATATTCTGATTTACGGTTGCAATGTCGCATTGACATCCTTCACCTTCATCCAGCGCATCGCCCAACTCACAAATACCAACGTTGCCGCCTCCAAAAACCTCACCGGCAGTGCAGCAAAAGGTGGCGACTGGGAACTAGAAGTAACAACCGGGAAAATTGCAGCCTCTTTAGCATTTCGGCCCGAAGTTCTAGCAACATACAGCCACGTCCTTGCCACCTTCAGTGAAGCCAGAAACTATAGTGTACCAAATGCTGGAGACATTGATACGGGCGACCTTAATGGTGACGGTTTCCTCGACTTAGTAGTGACAGGTAAGCAGGATCGCTTCTTCCCAAGAGATATTTCCATATTGTTGGGGACGGGCACTACGGGCAGCTTTGCTACTCCTATCAGCTTACTTAAGCCAGCAGGTAAGGAGAATCCCACTGGCGTTGCAGTGGGCGACTTTAATGGAGACGGCAAACTCGATTTAGCTGTAGCGAATCGTAAGGATACACAAGGTAACGGCAATTTCGTTTCCATCCGGCTGGGGACAGGTACTGGCAGTTTTGGCGATCCTACCAACTTCGGTGAAAATATAGATCATGCTTCGATCGCAACCGGTGACTTTAATGGAGATGGCAAGTTAGATTTAGCCACAACTCCTGACCGCGATAACTTCATTTCAATACTTTTGGGAGACGGTACTGGTAGCTTTGGCAATCCCGTTAAGATTAACACACAAGCACGCAAGTATAGTGTTGCCACAGCCGACTTTAACGGCGACGGCAAACTCGATTTAGTCACGTCGAACTATGAAAATACTAATAACATCTCCGTTTTCTTAGGAGATGGTAAAGGCAACTTTAACTCCCCCGTTAACCTTAACTCCCCCGTTAACCTTGCCGCAGGGAGTGAGTTTCGCACTGTCGTTACAGGCGACTTTAATGGCGACGGCAAACTCGATATCGCCGCCAATAACAGCTTAGATCGATCTGTCTCTGTCTTTTTGGGAGATGGTACGGGTAATTTTGATACTGCTAACAACTTTAGTGTCACACCTTATCTATTTGGAGGTCCCGAATCTGTGGTTGCAGGGGATTTTAGTGGCGATGGCAAACTCGATTTAGCCACGTCTAACTACGTGCAGCAGGAACTTTCAGTCTTGTCAGGAGATGGTACGGGTAAATTTGGTACTCTCAGCAACTTTACGCTCCCGAAGGCCCCGAACACTGATGGTTATATTACTTTTGCGGTTGCGAGAGATTTTAATGCTGACGGTAAGTTGGATATAGCTACGGCTTCCGGTCAAACTGTCTCGATTCTACTGAATACATCGAATACAGTTAATTTCGGTGCGGCCACTTACAGCGGTGTGGAAGGAACAACAGATACAGTAGTTAATGTTCCCGTCAAAATCGCCGGCGGCACTCCCTTAAACGATGTAGTTGTGCCAATTCTCCTCGATCCCAGCAGCACTGCCACCGAAAATTCAGACTACACCTTTTCCCCTACTTCGATTACCTTCCCCGCAGGTGCAACAGGTGACGAACTCACCAAGAATGTTGCAGTTACTATCAAGCCTGACAATCTCTCTGAAGACCCCGAAACTGTAATTTTCAACTTTGGTACAATTACTGGTGGCATTGCGGGCTCCACAAAAACAACAACACTAACTATTTCAGACCAGGTTTCTGTTGCTTATGCCATTGCCACCGATACTGCCAGCATTGACGAAGGTAATAGCGGCAAAAAACCTCTAACTTTCACTGTGACTCGCAGCAACCTCACTAACGGGGCAAGTAGCGTCAAATATGCGATCGCCGGAACAGCTACCAACGGCAGCGATTATAACAATATCGGCGGCACTTCTGGGGCAAAAACTGCTACAGGCACGATTAATTTTGCGACTGGTGAAATATCAAAAACCATCACTCTGGATGTGTTGGGCGACACCATAGTTGAACCCGATGAAACTATTACCGTCACCCTGTCAGATCCCACAGGTATCGCAGCGGTAACACCGATAATTACCGCTGATACCGCCACCACCACTATTATTAACTACACTGCACCGACGTCAACACCAACACCAGAACCACCAACGCCAACGCCAATTCCAACGCCAATTCCAACGCCAACACCAGAACCACCAACACCACCAACGCCAACACCAGAACCACCAACGCCACCAACACCAGTCACGCCAACGCCAACGCCACCAACACCAGTCACGCCAACGCCAACACCAACGCCACCAACACCACCAACACCACCAACACTACCAACACCAGTCACACCAACGCCAACACCAACGCCACTAACACCACCAACACCACCACAACCACCAACACCACCAACACCGACCAATCGTCCTCCAGACGAGAATATTCGCCTGCGTTCTCGTTACACTCCTTTCGATATGGACATTCCTAACGTCTACATAGACCCGGATGGCGACCTACTCACCTACACACTAACCCTGCCTGATGGAAGCTTATTACAGAGCAATCCGAACAGCAGTTGGCTGGGATTCTCGTTTGACTCTGCCACAAACAGCATTAAGTTCACCGGAACTCCCCCAAGTAACTGGCAATCCTTCAACGCGAAATTAACAGCAATAGACCCTTATGGTGCGAGTTCCAGCCAGATAATCAAAGTAACGAAATCCCGAAACGGCCGGGTTATCGACGGTTACATTGCCGAGGCTACTGTTTTCTTAGATGTCAACAAAAACGGTGTCCTCGATGCCGGCGAACCATCCACTACTACTGACTCTAACGGTGAATTTAATCTCAATCTCCCCTTCGAGACTTTCAACAACAATCAAAACGGGGAAATTGACTCAGGTAAAGGCAATTTAGTTGCCATAGGTGGCACAGACACTGCCACCGGCTTACCCCTAGAAACACCAGTCACCGCACCGCCAGATGCTACTGTTGTCACCCTCTTAACCAGCTTAGTTGCCGACTTGACCGACAAAGGAATTGGACCAGCAGAAGCACAATTTTTAGTCAAAACTGCCCTTTCCATCCCCACTAATATTGACCTGACTAGCTTAGATCCCATAGCTGCCACTAACAACAGCGAACCGGGCGGAGTTGCCACTTTATCCGCAATGGTGAAAGTCCAAAATTTCATCACTCAAACTAGCGCTTTGATTGACGGTGCTTCTAGTGCATTAACTAGCGATATTGTCAAGGCTGTTGTCAGTTCAATTACGAGTCGAGTTCAATCCGGTACTGTTTTAAATCTGAGCAATGCAGCCGATTTAGAACCAATTATTCAGCAAGCAGCCACTAGAATCAAGCAAACTGACTCCAGTTTCAATAGTCAAAATTTTACCCAAATTACCTCGCAAGCTGCGACTGTAATGGCAACAGCCAATCAACGCATTGATGCCGCTGTCTCCAACCCAACAACTTCAATTCCTGAAGCAGTCGCCCGCGTCCAAAAAGTAACCTTGGGCCAAACTACTCAAGATTTCAAAGCTGTTGGTGCTGGAAGTAAGACAATTTCTCAGGTAGTGGCTGAGAATACTGGTGCTGCTTTAGATACCAAAATTGAAACTATAACAACACCTGGTGGGATTGCGACTCCTGTTGTCACCGGCGATGCTGAGTTAGGCAGCAATTCGCCCGACGCAATTATCGGTACAAATGGTGATGATATCCTGACTGGAAGCAGCGGAAATGATGTTTTGATGGGCATGAGGGGCAATGATTATCTCGACGGTACCTCTGGCAATGACTCTCTTTTCGGCGGCAAAGGTAACGATATTATGCTGGGTGGTAGCGGAAATGATGTTTTGTTTGGCAGCCGCGGTGCTGACATTTTGAATGGTGGTGACGGTAACGATATTCTGCTGGGAGGTAAGGGTGATGATTTGCTGACTGGCGGTTTGGGAAGTGATACTTTGACGGGAGGTAATGGCAATGATAAATTCTTGCTTTCTACCAATTCTGGGACTGATATTATTACTGACTTTGAAGTTGGTAAAGACTTATTAATCTTGGGTAACGGGCTAACTTTCTCGCAATTGTCAATTACTCAAGAAAATAGTTCAACTTTCATCCGTTTGTCGGCAACAGGTGAAATTTTAGCCTCTCTGAATGGGGTGACGGCAAGTGCGATTAATGCTGCCAATTTCAATTTAGCTTAGAGCATGAGGTTATACCAAATCCGGGGAAGACAACCCCTCGATTATCCATAACGGCGTAAGGTGCGGATCAACAAACAAATACCGCAGATGGCAAATATTACCCTGCGACGCACCCTACTACTTTCGCCACCAGGAGACCGACTGATTCATCAAAAATATCCAAAACCCGAATTCTGGAAGAACTCGGGGTTCTAAGTGCAATCTTAAGTGTGTTGTAAACTTTTAATTTCAGCTAATCTTGCCCTTAATTTTGCGTTTCGCCGCACCCATACCCAGAATCCCAAATCCGGCAAAAGTACCCAACCAAGTAGCAGGTTCGGGTACGGCTTCAGCAGAGCTTGCTTCAAAGGAGCTTTTAATGGCGATCGCATCATTAGCGCACTCGGCAAAAAAGTTAGCAATATAGCTCCCCGAAGGCATTGAGGATTTGTTAAAACTGAATCCGATTGTTTGAGAACCTACTGCATTAAATTGACCAAAATTCAGACCTAGTGCGGTCAAAGTGGCGGGAGTTAAAAAGTTAATTTCTCCTACTTTTGTACCTGTAGCAATTGAGTTGAGAACTGTCCAGTTTCCTGTTTGTTCAAAATAGGGGTCTGTGGCAGCTAAATCGCCCATTGATGGAGTACCGCCTTGAGATGCAACTACAGTGTTGAATTGATTTAAATTGCTAAAGCCGGAGTTCGTTTGGGTGACGTTTTTAGCGCTGACATTGCTGTAAACGCCTGTTGTCGCAACGCCTGAGTCGTTTCCCTCGGCAAAGCGGATACCAAATAAGCTGCCGTTTGCGTTAGCTGTGTTGAAGTTTTGACCGGAAAAATTGAAGAACAAATCGCCGTAGTTGATGTTGCCTCGGAGAGCAGCGCTGTCTGCATATCCCGCTAAACTTAGATTGGAGTTAATGGCGATGAAAGCTGTATCTGATGTTTCTTTGACAGCGATACCGTAAAATTCAAATTCGCCGCCGCCGATTTGCGGCCCTGTCACGCCGTCGCTGAAGGAATCGATCGCATAATTCCAACCGTTAGATAGCGTTGCTGCTGTAGCTTTTTGTGGCTGTATCGCGATAATTGCACAGAAAACAGCCACTGAGCAAGTGCTGTAAATACTGTTTTTATTAGTAGAATTCATAAAATTCTCCGGGGAATGAGTGATAAAAAATCAAGTCGATCGCTCGGGAGCATCTGTGTTTTGCTTGAATGCGTGGGAGATCCTATCGATCGCTTTTGTTTTAATGCGTGGGAGATTTTATCTATCGCACTCGCACAAAAAAATATTTTTACAAAGCCGGAGATGCTGCCGCCTCGTAGGGACTCTTTAATTTTTAGTAAATCACAGATTCCGGCAAATTTTATTAAAGTTTTGGTAAAGATTTTGTGATAGCAGATCGGTTTTGCATTTATAGTTCGAGCGTCCCCGAAGAGCGAGTACAATACGCGATCTGGGCTTCTCGCACGCTTAATAAAAAAAATGCTTTTTGCAAAACCGCTCTGCTCCCGATTTTGTGGGCGATCGCCTAATATCAACTACATTCACAAAAAACAGCTAATGCCCGTAATTAAACAGCAAAATTTCGCCACTACCAGCACATTGCTACCCAAACGCATCACCTACGCAGAGTTAGTCCATAAAATTGATTGAGGGATTGAGGGATTAATTGGTCAATATTTCATTCACTTGAAAACCGCTAGATGCAATTTAATTACACCACAACTTATTCGCCCATAATTTGAATACTTACACTTCTGTTTCGCGGCCCGTCTAAGTCAAAAAACAAAACAGATTGCCAAGTCCCCAGTGCTAATTTACCTTCTGCAACTGGAATTACTTCGCTGGTACTGAGCGTCATGGCCATCAGGTGAGAGTGAGCGTTGATCGGTTCGTCGGCTGGAACTATTCTTAAATGCAGGTCGTTGTGCAAGTATTTGTCACCGGGAGGCGCTAATTTTTGCAAGTATACTTTAATATCTGCTAGCAATCTTTCTTCATCTTCATTAATTGCCAAAGCTGTAGTAGTGTGTTTGGAAAAAACTATAACTTGTCCATTTTTCACGGCACTGCTATCAAGAAGCTGGACAATTTGAGGAGTGATGTTATAAATATTAAGACCTGATTCTGTGAGTATTTCGATTGTTTGATTGATGATTTTCATAGGTTGCCTATTATCTCTAGCCCAGTTTAATAATTATAATTAGGTTGGTAATGAGGACTTGAGTCCTCAAATTCCTCAAAGGTCGATCGCCCAAAATTATACCATTTATAAAAAATTGTTTCCTCAAGTTAAGAGGGCCCGCACGCACCATCCACCGCCCCTACTGACTGTTGACTGTTGACTGTTGACTGTTGACTGTTGACTGTTGACTGTTGACTGTGAATCGAACAACTGAAAATTGCACCGAGATAGGTGGTGACTTGTAAAAATCATTCATGAATTGCTCTCTGATTTATCACCTGACGATGCAGCCGGAAACGATCTTATATCGCGCCCGCTCGATTAACTGCACGAACCTTTTTTGTGTTATGGCAATCTACCGGAGATGATATTAGGGATTCATCGCTCCTCGACGCACCCTACTAATGATGTAAGTAAATCTAAAAATCTAAAATCTAAAATCTAAAATCTAAAATCGACTGACGGCGAGGAGCGATCGTTTTGAGAAAAGCCAAGAAACTGCCTGCAACATATCCGTAGCGAGCATCGCGGGTTCCTTGAGACTCTGGCGGTAGTTTCTGCACTTGAAGCGCTGCATCAATCAAATTGCTGAATGCTGTTAACCGATCGCCGACAATTCATTAACTATCTTGACTCTTCCCTTAAGCACGTAGCGCAGCAGTCGGTTGAGCGAATATATATCTTGCTCGTCGAGAGAGTCATCCAAAACAGCAGCCATCAAACCGTAGCGATCGGCCAATGTCAAACAGCCTGTATCGGTAACAGAGGCCAGTATTTCAGAAATAGCGCCGGGGATAAGTTGAATAAAAAGCATAAGACCTTCTCTGAATTCGATAGTTATATCATCTATCATTCTCCCAAAATCAACAGTGACGCTGACAGAGTAGAGAATGTGATTTTTTGACGCTAATTGTGCGATCGCGACGCATCTAATTGTGTGACTAGCGGCGTTTTAAGTATGCGATCGGCGTCACAACATTATTTTATTATTTGCCAATTTCCCTCTCTCCCCTCCCAAATCTAAAGATTTACAAAGATTTTTAGGCTCTGTGGGTGTCTTTACCGACTACTCATGTATAAAACGCATTGTCAGTATGCAAAATCTTCATAAAACTCAATATTTTGTAAAAATAGCTACGAATCTTTACGGTGGTGGGTTTTACATTTGTTCGTAACAAAGGCGCATCGAAACGCAGCGATCGAACAATCGGTAGCAACCATAACAACCATAAATAGGTTGGTGGCATTCGAGGCAGCGTCCAAAAAAGCTCAAGTATACAAAAGACCAACCATGCTTAAAAGAAATTCTATCGAGTAACTAAATATACAGTTTTAAATTCATACAGTCACTAAGGTTAGCAGGAAACACACTTTATGCTCCAAGTCAATACTTTTCCCGAACAAGCCAGCCGCGAGGGTAAACCAATGACCCAAACAGTAGAACCAAAAACCAGCCAGAACAAATTTGAAAAACTCAAATCCGAAAAAGATGGCTTAGCAGTCAAAGCCGAACTCGAACACTTCGCCCAAATCGGCTGGGAAGCAATGGACGAAATCGATCGCGACTACCGCCTCAAATGGTTCGGCATCTTCTTTCGGCCAGTAACTCCTGGGAAATTCATGATGCGGATGCGGTTGCCCAACGGCATCATTACCAGCAATCAAACCAGAACCATCGCAGAAATTGTACAGCGGTACGGCGACGACGGCAGCGCCGACATCACCACCAGACAAAACCTGCAACTGCGCGGAATTCGCATAGAAGATGTGCCCGACATCTTCAGCCGCCTCAAAGCAGTGGGGATGACCAGTGTTCAGTCCGGTATGGACAACGTTCGCAACATCACCGGTTCCCCAGTCGCAGGCTTGGATGCCGACGAACTGATAGATACGCGGGAACTGGCGAACCAAGTTCAAGACATGATTACCAACAGCGGCGAAGGCAACCCCGCGTTTTCCAATTTGCCGAGAAAGTTTAATATTGCGATCGCAGGCTGTCGCGACAACTCAGTCCACGCCGAAATCAACGACATCGCCTTCGTACCCGCTTACTTGGACGGCAACATCGGGTTTAATGTTTTAGTCGGCGGATTCTTCTCCGCCAAACGCTGCGAAGCTGCAATTCCCCTCAACGCTTGGGCAAGTCCCAGCGACGTTGTAGATTTGTGCAAAGCAATTTTAACTGTGTTTCGCGATCGAGGCCCGAGAGCAAACCGCCAAAAATCGCGCTTGATGTGGCTGATTGACGAACTCGGCATCGAACAATTCCGCGCCGTCGTCGAACAAGAATTAGGGCGCACATTGCTTCGGGCCGCCCTCAAAGATGAAATCATCTGGGACAAACGCGACCACATCGGCATCTACGACCAAAAACAAGCAGGACTCAAGTATGTAGGGCTGCACGTTCCCGTCGGACGGCTAACTGCATCGGATTTGTTCGATTTAGCCAGAATCGCCGAAGTCTACGGCAGTGGCGAGCTCAGGCTGACTGTCGAAGAAAACGTGATTGTGCCCAACGTTCCCGCATCGCGGATTGAGTCGCTGCTGAAAGAACCGCTGTTGCAGCGTTTTTCCATTGAGCCGGCACCCCTGACGCGAGCCTTACTTTCCTGCACCGGCTCCAAGTTTTGCAACTTCGCCCTCATTGAAACCAAAGCTCGCGCCGTCGCCATGATTGGGGAACTCGAAACCGAACTCTCCATTCCCAAATCGGTCAGAATTCACTGGACTGGTTGCCCCAATTCCTGCGGCCAACCCCAAGTAGCAGACATCGGTTTGATGGGGACAAAGGTTCGCAAGAACGGCAAAACCCTTGAAGGTGTAGACATTTACATGGGAGGGACGGTTGGCAAAGACGCTCATTTGGGTACTTGCGTCCAAAAAAGCATCCCTTGCGAAGACCTTAAACCGGTGCTGCATCAACTTTTAGTCGATAACTTCGGTGCTGTTCCCCATCAAGGAGATGTAGCTTCCCTCAACCGACAACTGCAACTGACGGTTGAGAGAGACGAAACGACACTCGCGGCGACCAAACCTCAGACATCTACTGTTATTTTCGCCCGATCGGGCAAAACAGTTGCTTGCACCGAAGATGAATTTATTCTCGACGTTGCCGAACGGGCAGGAGTCGAACTCGACAGCAGTTGTCGTTCGGGAACCTGCGGCACTTGCAAGCAGAAACTTCTAGAAGGCAAAACAGTTTACGACAGTCAACCAGACGCGGCTGCCGATTTAGAACCAGGGTTCATTTTAGCTTGCAGCGCGCGGGCGATCGGCCAAGTGTCGATCGACGCCTGATCTCACATCTGCCATCTCACATTCCAACGATCTCAAAGTACAACAAGAATTCAAGACAAATGAGCAACCTTTCCCGCAGAAAATTCATCATCACCGCCGGAGTCACAGCCGCCGGCACCCTGCTAGCCCACGGTTGCAGTTCCGGTTCCACCACATCTAGCGCAACTCCCGGCGGAACCTCACCCACCGCTGCCCCAGCAGTCAACATCAACCCCGCCGACGCCCCCGAAGTTACCGCAGCCAAACTCGGATTCATCGCGCTCACCGACGCAGCACCCTTAATCATCGCCCTAGAAAAAGGCTACTTTGCCAAATACGGCATGAAAGACGTGCAAATAACCAAACAAGCATCTTGGCCGGTGACGCGCGATAACCTAGAACTCGGTTCCGACAAAGGCGGCATTGACGGCGCGCACCTCCTATCCCCGATGGCTCACCAGATGACATTAGGCACAATTACCAAAGGCAATCAGCCAGTGCCAATGAACATTCTGGCGCGGTTAAATACTAACGGTCAAGGTATTTCCCTCGGCAAAAAATACCTTGATTTAAAAATAGGTACAGATAGCAAACCTTTTAAAGCAGCCCTCGCCAATCAGAAAGTTCCGATTGCTATGACATTTCCCGGAGGCACCCACGATTTGTGGATACGGTACTGGCTAGCAGCAGGCGGTATCAATCCAGATACAGATGTTTCCGTGATTCCCGTACCGCCGCCCCAGATGGTAGCTAACATGAAATCCGGCAGCATGGAAGCCTTTTGTGTAGGCGAACCTTGGAACGCTCAGCTAATTGCTCAAAAAGTAGGATACAGCGCCTTAATCACTGGAGAACTTTGGAAAGATCACCCAGAAAAAGCTTTAACTTTAAGAGCAGATTGGGTAGCCAAAAATCCCAAAGCTGCTAAAGCACTGACAATGGCTGTTCTCGAATCCCAGCAGTGGTGCGAAAAGCCAGAAAACAAAGAAGAGATGTGTCAAATCATCGGTAAAGATAGATGGTTAAAAGTTCCTGCAGCCGATATTGTCGCTCGCTCTAAAGGTCAAATTGACTACGGTACAGGTCGCGTTGAAGCTGCTAGTCCAGTGGCGATGAAATTCTGGGCTGATAATGCTTCGTATCCCTACAAGAGCCACGATGCTTGGTTCATCACTGAAAATATTCGCTGGGGTTATATGCCGGCTAATACCGATATCAAAGGAACCGTCGATAAAGTTAACCGCGAGGATATTTGGAAAGCCGCCGCCACAGCAATTGGTGTTCCTGCAGCCCAAATTCCTGCTACGACTTCTCGCGGTGTCGAAACATTCTTTGACGGCATCAAGTTTGACCCCGAAAAACCTGAAGAATATCTGAAGAGTCTGGCAATCAAGAAAGCATAATTAGTTGACTGTTGACTGTTGACTGTTGACTGATGACCAATTTTTAACTTTAGTAGTAAAGTTGGCTTTCTTGACTCAAACCACCCAGACACGGCGAACACTTCCAAGTATCTACAAATAATCGATTATTCACTAAGATACACTCAAAGATATGGCAACAAATCTCTCTGTTTCTAAAAGTAAAAATCCGGTAAATTTCGTTTTGGATTTGGTGCAAAAAAATCGCCGAAAAATCCTTCGACCTTTAGTTGCGATCGCAGTTTTGCTCACAATTTGGCAAATCCTTTGCCACGGTGATGGTTCCTCCTTGCCGGGCCCGGTTAAAGTTGTCAAAGAAACTTGGACTTTGATTATCGATCCCTTCTTCGACAACGGCGGTATCGACAAAGGTTTATTTTGGCAAATTTTAGCGAGTTTGCAGCGAGTGGCGATCGGCTTTACTTTATCAGCAATTCTCGGCATAAGTTTAGGGATATTGATCGGCACAAATCCTTTAATGTACGATGCTTTAGACCCGCTGTTTCAAGTATTTAGAACTATCCCGCCTCTAGCTTGGTTGCCGATCGCCCTGGCAGTATTTCAACAGTTCAATCCCTTTGAAGGTATGGGACTGAAAACCAACGAAGTAGCAGCACTTTTTGTAATCTTGGCTACAGCAATTTGGCCGATTATCATCAATACCACAGTAGGCGTTCAACAAATACCCCAAGACTACAGAAACGTCGCCCGCGTCTTGCGCCTACCGAACCGAAAATACTTCTGGAAAATCCTGATTCCATCTTCAGTTCCTTACATCTTCACAGGCTTGAGAATTGGTATCGGTTTGTCTTGGCTGGCGATCGTAGCGGCGGAAATGTTAGTCGGCGGTGTTGGCATCGGTTTCTTCATCTGGGACGCTTACAACAGTTCTAGACTAAGCTCCGTGATTCTAGCAGTGCTTTATGTAGGAATTGTCGGCTTGCTATTAGACAGAATAGTTGGTTTTATCGGTTCTAAAGTGGTTCCCGAAGAAAGCAAATAGGATTTGGTTAACAGTTAACAGTTAACAGTTGGCTGTTGACTGTTGACTAACATAAGGTAAGGTGCGCGACCCGACGCACCCGCAGCGCGAACAGGATCAGGTACAGGCGCACCCACTACATTGACTTAATCTACAAATTACAAACTAACCTAAAAAAAATCATGTCAGTATTTGTTGAAGTAGACCACGTTGACCGCGTATTTGATCTGCCAAATGGAGAGCAATACATCGCTCTTAAAAATATCGAACTTAAAATTAAAAAGGGAGAATTTATCTCCTTAATCGGACACTCTGGCTGCGGCAAATCTACACTGCTAAATATCATCGCTGGTCTCGACAGGGCAAGTCAGGGTGGGATTACTTTAGAAGGGCGTGAAGTCCGCGATCCAGGCCCGGATCGGATGGTGGTGTTTCAAAATTATTCGCTGCTTCCTTGGCTGACTGTTCGCGAAAATATCGCCCTCGCAGTGGATGAAATCTACAGCGGTAACACTCAAGAAGAGCGCGAATTAGTCATAGAACACCATATTAAATTAGTAGGACTCGGACAAGCTGCCAAAAAACGGCCTGGGGAAATTTCTGGGGGGATGAAACAAAGAGTTGCGATCGCCCGCGCCCTCGCGATTCGCCCGAAATTGCTGCTGTTAGACGAACCCTTTGGTGCTCTTGATGCTTTAACTCGTGGCGGTTTGCAAGACCAGTTGATGAAAATTTGCCAGGAAAGCAAAGTCACCAGCGTGATGGTAACTCACGACGTTGATGAGGCTTTGTTGTTGAGCGATCGCATTGTCATGCTTACCAACGGCCCGGAAGCGCAAATCGGACAAATCCTCGAAGTGGACATTCCCCGCCCCCGCAAGCGCATGGAAGTTGTCAACCATCCGAGTTACTACGCGCTACGCAACGAAATTGTTTACTTCCTCAACCAGCAAAAGCGCGTCAA
The DNA here is from genome assembly GCF_036700765.1 of Microcoleus sp. S1D4. NCBI lineage: Bacteria > Bacillati > Cyanobacteriota > Cyanophyceae > Oscillatoriales > Microcoleaceae > Microcoleus > Microcoleus sp. S1D4. The sequence continues at coordinate 478,899 of NZ_JAUBPP010000001.1, read as the reverse complement.
ACAACGCCGGGCCCAACAACAACTACCTGCGATCGCCCGCAACGGCCTGGAAAAAGTCAACCTCGACATCGGGTTTATTCCCCTCACCGACTGCGCGCCCTTAGTCGTAGCCAAAGAAAAAGGATTTTTCAAAGCCCACGGCTTAGAAGAAGTTACCCTCGTGCGCGAACCAAGCTGGAAAGCAATTGCTAAAGGCGTAGCCCAAGGACGGCTGGATGCGGCGCAAATGGTCGCAGGAATGCCGATCGCCATGTTGTTGGGATTGGACGGCGAAGCCCCGGTGCCAGTCTGTAGCGCCCTCACTCTGTCTCGCAACGGCAATTCGATTGTTTTGAGCAAACACCTCTACAAACAAGGTATTCGGACATTAGAGGATTTCAAAGCTGCGATCGCCAGCACCCCCGACAAAGCTCACACCTTGGGGACGGTACACTCCGCCTCCATGCACAATCTGCTGTTCCGCTACTGGCTGGCCGCCGGCGGCATCGACCCCGACCTTGACGTGGGCTTGACCGTGATTCCGCCCCCGCAGATGGTATCGAATTTAAAAGCAGGTAACATTGACGGCTACTGCGCCGGCGACCCCTGGAACAACCACGCAGTCAACGACGGTAGTGGTTTTGTCATCGCCCGTTCCCTCGATATTCTGCCCGGACACATCGAAAAAGTTCTCGGTGTTACCGAAGATTGGGCTCAGAAATATCCTCAAACCCACGTCGCCCTCGTCAAAGCGCTTTTGGAAGCCTGCGACTACTGCGACGATCGCCGCAACCGCGAAGAAGTGCTGGGGTTGATTTGTCAAGAACAATACATCGGCGCAGACTCCAAAAACATCCGCCCGGGATTCCTCGATCCGTACAACTGCGGCACCGAGGCGGAACCCCAAATGCTCTACAACTTCAACCAGTTCTACGTTGACCAAACCAATTGTCCAGACCGCCTAGAAATGGTGTGGGTGATGGCGCAGATGGCCCGCTGGGGTCTGATTCCGTTCCCGAAAAACTGGGTGGAAGTGGTCGATCGAGTGTTGCGGCCCGATGTCTTCGGTCAAGCAGTTCGCGAGTTGGGTTTGCCGGATATTTCGAGAGTTCGTCGGACGATCGAGCTATTTGACGGCACTGTCTTTAATCTAGACGACCCGATCGACTATCTCCAGAATGTCAAAATCAAGCGCGGCCTCCGCATTGAAGAAATCTTAATTGAACAAATAGGCAGTCAGTGTTCTATCAAAATCCCTGCATAACCAGTAAATAGGAAGAGGAAATGAGGAGTAAGAAATTAGGAAACAAGACTCCACATTTTCCGATTTCCACAACTCCCAAAATCCCTCTCAATCTAAAAGCTTCATGTCTAATCCTCAAAAAAACAAGCCAATTTCTGAAAATATGCAAACTCTAACAACTCCCGAAACTACTAATTTTCACACAGAAAAACCCGGTTTTTTAACGATAAAAAACGTATCCAAAGTCTACAAAAATCAGAAAGAACCTGACAAACCTTTTGTCATTCTCGACGGTGTAAACCTGACTGTTAATGAAGGCGAATTTATTTGTTTGATCGGTCACTCCGGCTGCGGCAAATCAACTTTGCTGAACATGATTGCGGGATTCAACGGGCCGACCAGCGGAGAAGTTGCTCTGGAAGGTTCGCCGATTACTGAACCCGGCCCCGATCGCATGGTGGTGTTTCAAAACTACTCCCTACTACCTTGGCTGACTGCTACTGAAAACATCCACCTCGGTGTTGAAAGTGTTTATGCTGACAAGTCCGCAGAGGAACACAATGCGATCGTCAAACAAAACTTAGAATTAGTGGGGCTGACCGAAGCTGCTAATAAAAGACCGGGCCAATTGTCCGGGGGGATGAAACAGCGGGTGGCGATCGCCCGAGCTCTAGCAACTCGCCCCAAACTATTGATTTTGGACGAACCTTTCGGAGCTCTAGATCCGATTACGCGGGAAGAATTGCAGGAAGAATTGCTCAAAATCTGGCGCGAGCACAAAATTACCGTCATCATGATCACTCACGATATTGATGAAGCTTTGTTTTTAGCCGATCGCATCGTGATGATGACCAACGGCCCCGCCGCTTCCATCGGCGAAGATATGCACATTCCCTTCAGCCGTCCCCGCAACCGGACTCGGGTAATGGAAGACCCCAGATATTACGAACTGCGGAACTTTGCTTTGGAGTTCCTGTTTTCTCGCTACGCCCACCACGAAGAAGATGAAGCAACGGAATCGGAAACAGAAACCGTCGCGATACCCCTGCCAGTACCTGCTGGCAAAAAGCCTGCAGTTGCTGACAAGCCAAGGCCAGAGGTATCTTTTATGCCTCACGCTACTGAACCCGTAGAAGCTTCACCGCTCAAAGGAGCTATCTTCGCAGTGTCGTGGTTGGCAGCAATGGCTACTTTAGCAGCAGTCAATATGTCTGCGGTTTCCAGTCAGCTAAAGCAAGCGAAACTAGGAGAAACTGCACTGCAAGCGCCGACTGTGGCCGCGGTTGTGAGTTCTCCCCCCAGCCCTGCGCCTGTTGCGGTTAGCCCTGCGCCTGTTGCGGTTAGCCCTGCGCCTGTGGCTGCGAGTCCTGCGCCTGTGGCTGCGAGTCCTGCGCCTGTGGCTGCGAGTCCTGCGCCTGTGGCTGCGAGTCCTGCGCCGATGATTGCGGTTAGCCCCGCGCCGATGATTGGGGTTAGCCCCGCGCCTGTCGCTAGTCCTGCGCCGATTGCTGCAAGCCCTGCGCCTGTTGCTGCGACTAACAGCACCGGATCGGGGATTTCTGACAAAGCGGAACTCGATACGATCGCAAACCAGTTATATGCAAAAATTGACCAAAATTGGAGGACAACTCCGACATTTACCGAAAGTTTGACTTATCGGGTCAAAGTGAAACAAAACGGCGATATCCTACAGTTCGATCCCACAAATCAAGCAGCTAAAGATTTTGTCAAAGAAACGCCTCTGCCGGTTTTGCAAACTCCAGCAGGTGTCGTCGCAGGCGATCGAACAACGGCTGAATTTCAAGTAAATTTTAGCCCCAGCGGCGTATTAGAAGTTAAAACAGCCAAGTAGGCGAAAGCTTCCCGCACGCAGCTCTTAGATTGCTATGAACAACCAAGTTAGTCGATTTTCGCATTCAAGATTTGAGCTTAAAAATTTATTTCACAGATAAATCTGGCAGCTTTAGCGGAAGTGTAAAATTTGGGATATCGAATCAGGACTGTCTGGTTTCCGTTTTTGGTAATTAGTGTATTCGCCCACTGTTTTACAGGGGAGTTATAAACTGTCATAAACTGGCTGCAAATAAGAGCGATCGCGAGTTTTAGTAAGACAGCGGTTAATTTTAAATCAGGGTATTTTCCGCTGCTGTGAAGCGTTTTTTGGGTAATTTTGTAATAATTGATACATTGTTGGGAACAATTTGTTCTGATTATAATGACAAATTACCTATTATCCATGAGCTTTCAAAAATTAGCATCTAAAATCACCAGATGGAAACTATAAAAACTCTTTGCCCTTACTGCGGTGTAGGTTGCGGTCTAGAAGTTGTTCCCGACAAAAAACAAAGTTGGAAAGTTCGAGGCGATCGCAATCACCCATCAAGTCACGGTATGGTTTGTATTAAGGGAGCAACGGTAGCAGAGTCCATTCGGAGCGATCGGCTACTTTATCCGATGATGCGAGACACTCTCGACCAACCCTTCCGCCGCGCTAGTTGGGACGAAGCTCTCGATGCCATTGTTAACCGCATCCAAACAATTCGCAGCACCACTGGCCCCGATGCTTTGTGCGTTTACGGTTCGGGTCAATTCGTAACAGAAGATTATTATGTTGCTCAGAAACTCATGAAAGGTTGTCTGGGTACAAATAATTTTGATGCGAATTCTCGCTTGTGTATGTCTTCAGCAGTTTCGGGATACGTTCAAAGCTTTGGTTCGGACGGGCCGCCTTGCTGTTACGACGATTTAGAATTAACAGATTGTGCTTTTATTGTCGGTAGCAATACAGCGGAATGCCATCCAATTGTGTTCAACCGCTTGGCCAAATATCACAAAAAAAATCCCAATGTCAAGATGATTGTGGTAGATCCGAGGCGGACTCCGACTGCTGAAGCGGCAGATTTGCACTTAGCAATTAAGCCCGGTACGGATATAGATTTGTTCAATGGAATTGCATATTTACTGTTGCGAAAACGGGCAATAGACCCTGAATTTATTCAAGACTGTACGGAAAATTTTTCAGCTTTTGCGGAAGTTATTAGCAGCTACACGCCGGATTTTGTCGCCTCGCGCTGCGGTATTAGTGTTAGCGATTTAGAAACGGCTGCCCGTTATTGGGAACAGTCGCAGCGGGTTTTGTCGCTGTGGTCGATGGGCATCAACCAGTCCTCCGAAGGTACGGCGAAGGTGCGATCGCTAATTAATTTGCACTTGATGACCGGTCAAATCGGCAAACCGGGATGCGGCCCGTTTTCCCTCACTGGCCAGCCAAACGCGATGGGAGGGCGGGAAGCCGGAGGACTCTCTCACCTACTCCCCGGTTACAGATTTGTGAAAAATGCCGAACACAGAACCCAAGTCGAGGAGTTTTGGGGAATTGCACCGGGAAGCATTTCCCCAAATCCCGGCCGCACTGCTTGGGAGATGATTTTGGGATTGGAAACTGGCGATGTTGAGTTGCTGTGGATTGCAGCTACTAATCCGGTAGTGAGTATGCCGGATTTGGAACGGACAAAGGCTGCTTTGCTGCGATCGCCCTTGACGATTTATCAAGAAGCTTATTATCCCACGGAAACCTCAGCCTACGCTCACATCCTGCTGCCGGCAACCCAGTGGAGCGAAAAAACCGGAGTGATGACAAATTCCGAACGCCGCGTTACTCTCGGCCCGGGTTTCGACATTCCTTTAGGGGAAGCGCGCGATGACTGGAGCATTTTTGCAGAAGTCGGCCGCCGCTTGGGTTTTGTCGAACATTTTGCTTTCGACAGCAGCGCTGATGTATATCAAGAGTTTGTGCAGTTGACAAGGGGCAGGCCTTGCGATGTAACTGGCCTGAGTCACGAATATTTGCGCCTCCAAGGCCCCCAGCAGTGGCCCTGTCCCGAAAACGAGCCTCCGCATCCAGCCAATGAAGCGAAACGGCTGTATACTGACAGGCGTTTTCACACCGACGACGGGCGGGCAAAATTTTCGGCTTATCACTCCCGGGGACTCGCTGAACCTCCAGATCCTAACTATCCGTTTGTGTTGACGACGGGGAGACTTTACGGACACTGGCACACGATGACGCGCACGGGTAGAACTGAGAAAATTAATCAATTGCACCCCGATCCGTTTTTGGAAATTCACCCGCGCGATGCTGCGAAATTGCAGATTAATGAGGGGGATTTGTTGGAAGTTCGATCGCGCCGCGGCAAGGCTCGGTTTCCGGCAAAAGTTACTAAGGCGATCGCCCCTGGTACGCTATTTGTACCGATGCACTGGGGTGCTCTGTGGGCCGAAGAAGCTGAAGCCAATGCTATGACTCATTCGGCAAGTTGTCCCGATTCCAAACAGCCAGAGTTAAAAGCTTGCGCGGTGCAATTGGTATTGGTGGGGGCGGAAACAGCAGCGCCGGCTGTGGCAGAAGTTGCCGCAGGGGTTGAGGAATTTAATTGGGCCAAATCCACTGTCGCCGTTACTTCTCTATCTGGCCTCTAACTTTGGGATTTGACATACTCACCTAGCCGGATCGATCTCATTACCTGGGTTTCGTCCCACAGACTCCGGCAAAATCGTAATTTTTTGTTAAGGAACCGGGTTTCAAGGCAGTCAAGTACGGCACAATCCCCGGTTGCTCTATTTTCGTCAAAACTTCTCTCGCCCTAGCAATTGTGACCCAGACGCACCGAAAGAACGGCGTTATCGGGAACTCCTGGCAAACCCGGATAATTCAATTAATTTAGGGTCAGCTTTTCCTGCTAGATTCGCGGTTTTTCGTCTCGCCCAAAAGCTTGCGGCATTCTTTTGGATCGATCGGCTCAAAAAATTGCAGTTTGCAGGTATAGGTGCTATGATTGTTTTCACAAAGCTTTATTTTCGGCAGTACAGTTCGTTCGATCGGCGTTCCTCCGGATTTAAATCTCTACAACCTCGATTCTGGAGAATGTTCAATGTCAATCTATGTCGGCAATTTATCCTACGAAGTAACGCAGGAGCACCTCAGCCAAACTTTTGGTGAGTACGGCACAGTCAAGCGCATTCAAGTGCCTGCTGACCGTGAAACAGGTCGGATGCGCGGTTTCGCTTTCGTAGAAATGTCTACTGAAGCAGAAGAAACTGCCGCCATTGAAGCTCTTGACGGTGCTGAGTGGATGGGTCGCGACCTCAAAGTCAATAAGGCAAAACCCCGCGAAGAACGTGGTTCTTCTAACAGCGGTAACTGGGGCAACAACGACCGCTCCTCTCGTCGCTACTAAACCATTTAGAGCTAAATTTTTAGCTCGATCGTGTGTTTGCCCGATCGAAAACGGAGTCAACAATCATGATTTGTTGAGAATAGATAGTTGATTCTGCGATCGCATCGAGCCTTGAAATCCTCAAAATGTTGCCAAACAACAGCTTGAGGTTTTTTTATGTCAAATTTTTATCCGCGCCTGTAGAAGCTTGTATCTAACTTGAGAGAGGGGGAGAGGGGGAGAGGGGGAAAGAGGGGGAGAGAGGGAGAGGGAGAGGGAGAGAGGGAGAAGATTTTTGAGCGATCGTCGAAATATAGCGGTTATCAAAAAAGCGAGGATAGCCCAATGCCCTGTTTGGCCAATGCCCTGTTTGGCCAATGCCCTGTTTGGCCAATGCCCCATGCCCTGTTTGCCCTGTTTGCCCCATGCCCCATGCCCCATGCCCCATGCCCAATCCCAGATAGTACCTCATCTTTTTGAGAAATGCTATATATCTTCTTAATAAGTCTATTACTTTAACTAATCCCTTAAAATGTGGAAAGCGCTAATTTAAAATATCAGGTAATTATCGAACATGACTATTGAATTAACAAAGGGTGACAGATTTAATCTTTCTAAAGAAGCTCCTGATTTCAAGAAAGTTGCGATCGCCCTGGGTTGGCAAGTCAGCCAGACAGCACAAAACTGCGACATTGACGCATCAGTTTTTATGTTAGTGGCAGATGGTCGCATTCCCGATGAAAAGTATTTTGTATTTTACAACAATCTGACATCGCCGGACGGTGCGGTGCGACATTCAGGAGACAGCAGGAATGGACAAATAGAGGGAGATGACGAGACGGTTTATCTGGATTTGAGTAAAATCAATTCGGCAATTGAGGAAATTTTTTTTGTTGTGACTATTCACGAGGGACAGCAAAAGAATCAAAGTTTTAGTCAAGTTACAAATGCTTTTATCCGGCTTTACAATTCAGAGAATCTTAGCGAATTGGTTCGGTACAATTTAAATCAGATATTTTCTCAAGAAACGGCTTTGGAATTTGGACGTTTGTATAAGAAGAATGGCGAATGGAGGTTTCAGGCCGTAGGACAGGGATATAATGCTGGGTTGCAAAGTTTTGTAGATAAGTATTATGTTGAGAATGCGGTTGAGAAAAGCGCGGATGTTGGTGAGAAAGTTGATGATGCTGAGGTTTTGAGGCGGTTTAGCGATCGGGTGGATCGGTTATTGCGCGAAGAGGCGATCGAGGAGACACCAATTCCAGTATCTAAGGAATCGGTAGAACAGCCGGCTGCTACTCCTGTAAATGCGGATACTGTGGAATCTGATGCTGACAAAATAACTGATAATTCTAGTCGAAAAAGTCAAGAAGCTGCTGTTACTGCTGAGGAATTTTGGAAACGGTATAAAGACGGAGAACGAGATTTTACAGGGATTAACCTAGCGGGAGTGGATCTAAGTGGCAAAACTCTCGACTCTAATGTCAGTCTAAGTCAAGCAAACTTGAGCCATGCCAATCTAGCAAATGCCAAATTGACTGGGGTAAATTTGATCGGAGCTAACTTGCAAGGCGCTAATTTAAACTCAACAAACTTGCTAAATGCTGATTTAATTGAAGTTAATTTAAGTGGGGCTAACTTAACCAAGGTAATATTGTATTCCGCAAGACTAATTCAGGCAAATTTGAGTATAGCTAACTTAAGCCAAGCAAAGTTAGATAGCGCAAACCTGACTACAGCAAACCTCAGTAGAGCTAACTTAACTCAAGCAAATCTACCTAATGTTAACCTGACAGGAGCCGATTTAAGTCAAGCGAAGGTAACTAAAGTCAACCTTAGTGGTGCAAACCTTAGTGGTGTTAACTTAACAGGGGTAAGTTTGACTGGGGTAAACCTTCAAGGAGTTAACCTGAGTGGCATGAATTTGAGTGGGGTAAATTTAACTGGCACAAACTTAAGTTATGCCAAGTTGATTGGGATTAACTTAAGTGGAGCAAGTTTGAGTGGGGCAAACTGTTTAGGCGCTAACTTGGATGGTGCTAACCTCACAGGGGTAAATTTGATTGGGGTAAACTTACAGAGCGTTAATCTGAGCGGGCAAAACTTGAGTGGGTTTAATCTGTCTGGGGTTAACCTACATGGAGCAAACGTAAGTGAAGCAGACTTAACTTCTGCAAACTTGTGTGGGGCAAATTTGAGCTATGCAAACTTAGAAAAAACTAACCTAAAGGAAGCTAAACTGGTTGGAGCAAATCTGGACAATGCACAACTCGCAGGTGCAATTATGCCAGATGGGACAATTCACGAATAAATTCGATCGCCAATATTAAAGAGCCAGGTGGGCAATGTATTGGTGCCAATTTTCCACGATATTTCCCGAAGTCCGGCAGGGGTTTAAACCCCTGCCTCATAGTTAAAGTCCTCTTGCATAGGACTGAATAATTTATCCTAAATCCAGCTTTAATAATTGCTTTATTCTTTAGTCCGCGTAGGCGGACTTTGTTTGTGTAGTAGCGGTTTTAACCGCCTACTGGCAATGCTGGCAATGCCGAGCCTACAAATAGAGTATGATTAGTGTGAAATGTCAAATATATAAATTTTCGATGAATGAATCGGACAAAGAAATTATAGAATCTACCCTCCGATGGATGACGGAGTTTGTCGAGTTACCGCATCCAGTTTTCAGCGATTTACCGATTTGTCCCTTCACTAAAAAAGCACGCTTGGCAAATCAAATTTTATTCAAAATCGAGCGGTTTTCAGCGCTGACTCAGTTTGAGGCAGATTCTACTATCATGAAATCGATTCATGAATTTGCTAATTCCGAATTTGAAATAATGGTAGTAATTAATCCCGATAAAACTGCGATTAGTGCGCCACAAACTCAAGAATTGATGGACAAATTAAACACTCAGATTTATGAGTTGGGATTGCTAGCTTTTCACACTCATCCCGAAGAAGATTTTAATATTGACGGGCTTTATACTAGGAGGATGCCGTATCCGGGCTTCACTGTGCAAGTAAATTCTAAGCTGAAGCCAGCTTCCGATTCTCTAGAGAAAACTGAATATTACAAAAATTGGACGGCCCAACAACTAAAAGATTTCGGGATTCCGAGAAATTGACGATCGCCCCTTTTCCCCCTTTCCCCCTATCTTCCTTCGCGCCCTTTGCGCCTTCGCGGTTCAATCCTCCTCTTCCCCAGTTCCCCGCGTCTCTCCTAGCCATTACAATAAGTTCAGCAAAAAATCTTTACACATCAGAACTCATGCAGCTCAAGTCCACAACCCGCCATATTCGCATTTATACCGCCATCCTCGAAGACAACGAACTCGTACCCAGCAATGACCTTTTGACGATCGACATTGACCCGGACAACGAACTCAACTGGAACGACGAGTCAGTCAAGCAGGTATATGCCAAATTCGACCAACTCGTAGACTCCTACGAGGGCGAAGACTTGACAGAGTACAACCTCCGCCGGATTGGTTCGGAATTGGAGCATTTGGTGCGATCGTTCTTACAGAAAGGCCAAATCAGCTACAACCTCAACAGCCGCGCTGTCAACTACAGCATGGGACTTCCCCGTGTTGATGCCAAAATTCACCTCTAAGGGGAAAGTCGGAGAGGGGGAAAGGGTGCAATAGCGATTGGGGGAGAGGGAAGAGTGGGAGAGAGTCTGATGGGAAAAATCATCCCCATTTCCTCTTCTTTCTCCCCTCCAACCTCAACATTGAGCCGTTAAATTCTTGACAATCCCATTCCCGCACTGCTGCGATTACGCCGAATTTTCCCGATCCTTATTCTTCAGTTCCCTTGGTTTCTGCGTCTTTCCCACTGTCATTCGGATCGATCGCACAATTGGGATCGCGAGCCAAAAACTGCTTTACTGCAAGTTGGCGGTTAGTCATAAACTGACCCCAAGCGCCGGGAAACATCTGATCCAAGGTTTCCACCAGCGCCCAAACTTCAAGATTCATCACTTTGTAATAAAAACCGTGAGAATGCTGAATCCTAGTCAGCATTTCGTCTACCTCAACAGGAGGTAGCAGCTTCGGATCGCGTAAATTATCGCCAAAGGCGCTGGACTCATGTAGGGGCATGGTTAAAAATTTAACAGCTTACTGATTGTCGGTCAGTTGATTTTAGATTTTAGATTTTAGATTTTCGCTTAGAAATTGATTCCACGGATGAATCTGGGCGGGATTGTATGCGTCTCAGGCTCAGGTTAAATTTAACTTGACTTGCCCGCGCTCGGCTACAAGGCACCGATCGCCAGATAGACCAAACCGAGAATATGTGTTTATTTATAGCTAAAAGCTCAGGGTATTTCTACGTATAGCGGTTCGATCGCGTAGTGAGGTATGCCCTGTTTGGCCAATGCCCGGTTTGCCGCATAGTAACTCATATGAGATTTCAAAAGCCTATATCTGCATCCTAGCATCAGAGTTCGTCTAAAATCTCAATTAGCTTGAGGGCTGCGATTGCTTCGTCGGCTGTCAGTCTCAGCAATATCCTGACCTGGGCTGGTGTCGCGCCAGCGTCGATTCCTGAAAGCCGATCGCCAGATTTATCCGGGGGTCAACAAAATGGTAGACTGTTGCTTTGAGTACAAAGCGAAAGTCAAAACTAAAAAATTTTCAGAAAATATCGCCGCGCACACAAAAGTGCAAAAGTGATGAGCCTGGGAACCAAAAAAAACAAGAAATTAGGACTGCAAAGTCTTAAGAATCTCCCTCTGCACAAAAAACGGGAGTGTCATATAATCGCCACATATCAACCTGTCGAGATTCAAGGGCTAAAATAGTTCAGATCGGCACGGCCCAAAGGCGTCAGGAACCCTTATGCAAAACTCTATGCCAAAACACTACCTGTGGGCTGTAGGTGAAGGGATCAAAGCGTGTAAACCAGGCGATCTAATCGGAGGTCGCTATTTGGTCAAGCGCGATCGGCTTCTTGTCGATACTCAACCCGAACAGTTGCCGGAACTGCCCGAAGAGATTCCGAGCGCGATCGTTCCTTATTTGAGATTGTTTGCCTATCAGTTGCACGTACCTCAAGTATACGGGCTGATATCGTCCCAGACGAGCAAACTCTCAGGAGATATCTGGCTGCTGGAAAACGCGCCTATTGTGAAGGTGACGGAATCTTTAATGCCGGAATTGGCGGACTCCTGGAAAGGAGCCTCCGCCATGCGACAGCTCAATTGGCTGTGGCAAATTGCCAAGTTGTGGCAGCCTTGTATGGCTCAGGGCGTGGCTTCCACCCTGCTGACTCCCGAACTGTTGCTGGTGTCGGGCCAGTTAGTCAGGTTTCTGGAATTGCAGCCCGATCGCAAACCGCCTAATTTGTCGCAGTTGGGCAAATTGTGGCAGCAGTGGATCGATGATGCTGACCCCACGATTGCCAATTTTTTGAGGCAACTTTGCCAGCAAATGGTCGCCGGTCAAGTGCGCCAAGGCGAACAACTCATGGGCCAGTTGGATAAAGCTCTGGCAAAATCCGGCCGATTTTACGATCGTCACATTGAGATTGCTACGGGCACTGATGTGGGCCGAGCCCGGGCTCATAACGAAGATGCTTGCTATCCGCCGGATGGTACGGTATTTGCCGGACTCCCCGGCGCGTCGGCTTGCGCGATCGTCTGCGACGGTATCGGCGGACAAGACGGCGGCGAAGTCGCTTCGGAATTGGCGATTGCTGTACTTCAGGAAAAATTGCAGCTTCTTCCCCTGCATCAAGCTAATTGGGACCCGCTGAGCCTGACTTCCAAGCTCGAACGGGCCGCCTGTGCCGCTAACGACAAGATAGCCAGTCGCAACGACAGCGAAAACCGCCAAGGCCGCCAGCGAATGGGCACTACCCTAGTCATGGGTTTAGCTCACATTCACGAAGTCTACGTCGCCCACGTCGGAGACAGTCGGGCTTACTGGATTACCCGCACCGGCTGCTATCAAGTTACTCTCGATGACGATGTAGCTTGTCGTGAGGTGCGTTTGGGTTATTCGCTATACCGCGATGCTTTGGAACAAGTCGCCGCCGGGGCTCTGATTCAAGCTTTGGGCATTACTTCCTCCAACACTCTGCACCCGACAGTGCAGCGATTTCCGGTGGATGAGGATTGCGTTTTTCTGCTGTGCTCCGACGGTTTGAGCGATAAAGACCGGGTTGAGGAATGTTGGGAAGCGGAAATTTTGCCAATTCTCGACGGTAGCATTAATGTGGCGAAGGCGCGCGATCGACTGATCGAGATTGCTAATACCAAAAACGGTCACGATAACGTCACCGTGGCTTTAATTCACTGTCAAGCACATTTGAAGGACAATGGCAATACTTTGACAGAATTGTCTGTCGCACCTTTAGATGTGCCGATCGAACTAATGCCCGATGCCGAAGATATGCCCACCGATTTGACCGGCAGCACAGCCCTGATCGAGGCTAATTCTCAACTAAAAACGCAGTTAATACAGCCGCCAGACAGAGGCAAAAGTCTATTTTCGCTGTTAGTAAAAATAGTTTTTTTGTTAGGTTTGGGAGGTGTATTTGCTTATTTTTTCATTCCTCCGGTGGGTCGGGCGATCGATACTGCCGGGGAGTCGATTTTCGGTAAACGCGGTTTAATTAATGCTAGAAGCGAACCGGAGAAAACTGTTCAACCAGTATCTTCTGAACTCAATTATTTAGAAAAAGGCTCCTTTGTAGAACTCAAAAATTCTGGTAGTGGGGAATTGGGCGCTTCGGGCGATCGCTTGGATTTGCGATCGGCAATCGGTGAGTTGACTGTCAAAGGAACAGTCCCTGCAGGCAGCGTTTTGCAGGTGACAAACAAACAGCTTACGCCTCAAGGCAATTGGCTGGAATTAAAAGTTTGTTCGCTGCCTGCAATAGTGCCGTCGAACTCTCCCAAACCAAAATCAAATAAAGATTTCTCTACTGTTTCCCAACCAACAATCAGTCCATCTCCCGCTGCGGCCAGTCCCTCGCCTTCGCCGGATATTAAGCCAACAGTTGCAGTAGAAATCGCCAAACTGCAAGCGGGAGAAATCGGATGGATTCAGGAAAAAGATGCCGTTTCTAAAGTAGCAATTAACCCAACTCCCAACCCCACTCAACAGGGGAAATGCGCTGTTGGTTATGACTCAAATTCCAATTCTAATTAATTCTCGTCGGTCATCGCTCATTAGTTTTTTTGTTATCCAAGTTTGGTTAATTACTCGCAATCAAGGGTGTTTCTTCAGATTGGTTCGTAGTGCGGACTTTAGTCCAATACGGTTCACTTAACATATTTATGCCCCGGAGATCCCCCTAAATCCCCCTTAAGAAGGGGGACTTTGAGGGTATTCTTGTCCCACCCCCTACTCCCCTTTTTAAGGGGGGTTAGGGGGGATCTTTCTTAAGTGAACCGTATTGGACTTTAGTCCGCGAAATGGAGCGGACTGAAGTCCGCACTACGAACTGTCACGCGCTTTATTTTAGAGTGAGATATGTCGCTAATTCTGGAAGTTCACCCGCGCGCTGCCACTCGGCTGCGCCCAGCCGTACTTTGGTGCGATCGGTAATCTTCTGCACATCTCGCAATTGCTTTTTCGTATAAGGCCCCTCGGCTTTACCGCTGCGGAATACGTACCATTGAGCCTGTTCTGGTTTGGGCTTGTTCGTTGGTGACGATCGCTTTTGAGGTGGTGAAGTTGACTTTCTGACAGGCCTCATCCGAGTATTGCCCAACTCGGCTGCAAGCTGGTTGAGTTCGACTTCAACTGGATCTGGATCGGATAAATTAGCATTGGACGATCGCCTTTTAGCTGAAGTTTTAACTGATGGCTGACCCCTAGCAATTTCTACTTCGCGACGCGAACCCCAGAAATGCCACAGCACAACCCAAACTAGCGCCACGATATATCCTAAAATCTGTTCTTCTGCTTTTAACCATTCTGAAGGTTCTCCAAACATCCGATAACCGATCGCACCAAATACGATCGCGATCAGATTGAAATAAATTAGATAGGTAGCATCATTAGCAGCTAAATGCCAACTCGTTGTATGGCGAACAAAAGATTGACTCGCTGCTGTTTGATTGTGTTTCCAACTTTTTCTAGCTTGAATGTGACTGTATCCGGGAGAGTCAGCGGGCCACCATGTCGCAGCCCAATTAAGCAAATGCGCCGACCAATGATGCCAAACTGCATATCCAACTATACCGCTCCAAAATACGCAAACAACTAACAGAAAAGTTGTCAGCGGCAGTAGCTTTATTGGCACTATTTCGGCCGTGACAATAGTTAGTAAAAAAAATGGAGTACCAGTCAGAATTGGCACAAACAGAATTTCCAATATCTTTAGCAAATAGCTATAGAAAATTCCGAGGAATTTGACCAGAATTTTGATTCGCTTGGCAAAGTGGAAGTGATACAAATAAGTAGATGCGATCGCGCTTCCTAGAATTAAAGCAACAATCTCGCCCGAAGAATTTGCCATCGGCACCATGAAAAGGGCGATCGCCGGAATTCCCATAACAATAGCAGCAGGCAGCGTAGCAAATGCGATAATGCCTTCCCTCCAGTGCAGCCAAGCCGATACTGTTGCTGTCGGCGAGTGACTGTGGCGGCGGATTTCCACCCACTCAGCAAATTTACTTAAGCCCCAATGGTAGAAAGCAAATAACGGTATCTGACACAACCAAGCAAAGGCGATCGCACCTTCAAAATCAGAATTGCTGATGCTGCGCCAGTACGCTGTGTTAAATCTGTAGTAGTAATAATATCTAGGCAGCAGCACCCAAATAATCAGCCAAAAGCCAATGCTTAAGGCAAACCCTTTTGCCCATGATGCAGGATAGGGAAGGAACTTGGGCCAGTTATTCATGATGGCGACAATGGGAACGGATTTCAATATTGTCCCACTACACTTGACCTGCGGCAATTGTATTTATAGCCTTTCTGTGCTCTGGTATGAGTTACTATCCGGGATTGGGCATAGGGCATGGGGAATGGGGCATTGGCCCGCGCAGGGCATACCTCACCACGCGATCGAACCGTTATAGCGTTAAATCTTCCCACCGCTAGGGTTGTGTCGGGAAACATTAGTTTTTTTCCATTCAGTCAAAAACAATCTCAAAATTATCTGTGTTTATCTGCAATTATCTGCGGTTTTCGCATCAAGACAATCGATATTAGATTTGTATTGCATAAGTCCTCGATTAATACATCAAGCGCCGATCAAAGGCAGATTGACCCCGATCGACGCAGAGAATTTTCGATAATTTGTGAGTGAAAAAGGTGTGTTCCAAATTAGGTAATTAAGAGTTGGCAAGTACGGTTTGTCTAAAATCTTCGCGATATTAGTTGACCTGATGAAATACTTGGGTCATTTTTTGATTGACAAATAGCAATGTTTATAGTATGTAAGCGATAAAATGGTGCTAAATTAATTTAGCTCCGGCAACGACCGCGCCGGAAACAAAAGGTTACAATCAAACATACATTCTATTTCGATAACAATACTGTTTATAGCTTGAACTCTCAGTGTCCTACAACAACACCTCAACTCAATTTCAATTTGATTCAATCGACAGCGCCCTCGCAGACATGAAAGCAGGCGGGATGGTGGTAGTAGTCGATGACGAAAATCGCGAAAACGAAGGCGACGTGATTTGTGCCGCCCAATTCGCCACTCCCGACAATATCAATTTTATGGCAGTGAACGCCCGGGGTTTGATTTGTCTGGCCTTGAGTGGCGACAGGCTCGATCGCCTGGAACTGCCCCTGATGGTCAGCAAAAACACGGACAACAATCAAACAGCCTTCACTGTCAGCATCGATGCAGTTAACGGCGTCAGTACCGGCATCTCCGCCGAAGACCGCGCCCGCACCATCCAAGTTGCGATTCACCCGGACACTAAACCTCAAGACTTGCGCCGTCCCGGTCACATTTTCCCGCTGCGGGCGATCGACGGTGGCGTTCTCAAACGCGCCGGCCACACCGAGGCCTCGGTTGACCTCGCCAGACTCGCTGGCCTCTATCCCAGCGGTGTCATCTGCGAAATTCAAAACCCCGACGGTTCGATGGCGAGGTTGCCGGAATTAATCGAGTACGCTAAAACCTACAACCTCAAAATCATCAGCATTGCTGACTTAATTAGCTACCGACTCAAGTACGATCGGTTTGTCCGCCGCGAAACAGTCGCCAAATTGCCCACAGAATTCGGCAATTTCATGATTTATGCCTACCGCGACACTCAAGACGATTCAGAACACGTTGCTATTGTCAAGGGCGACCCCGCAGAATTTAAGGACAAACCCGTGATGGTGCGAGTGCATTCGGAATGTCTGACCGGCGATGCTTTGGGTTCACTGCGCTGCGACTGTCGGATGCAGCTACAAGCAGCGCTGAAAATGATCGAAAATGTTGGTTCTGGTGTCGTAGTTTACTTGCGCCAAGAAGGTAGGGGCATTGGATTGGTCAATAAACTAAAAGCTTACTCGCTGCAAGATTTGGGATACGATACCGTAGAAGCTAACGAGCGGTTGGGCTTTCCTGCCGATCTTCGCAACTACGGCATTGGAGCGCAAATGCTCAACGATTTGGGGGTGCAAAAAATTCGGTTGATTACCAACAACCCACGCAAAATTGCTGGTTTGAAAGGTTACGGCATTGAAGTAGCCGATCGCGTCCCGTTACTGATAGAAGCCACAGATTACAACTCGATTTATTTGGCAACAAAAGCCGAAAAACTCGGTCATATGCTGCTGCAAACTTATTTAGTAACAGTGGCGATTCAGTGGAACGAAGCAAAGGAAGAAAGAAGAGGTTCGAGGGAAGAAGGAAGAAGGAAGAAGGAAGAAGGAAGAGGTTCGAGGGAAGATGGAAAAGAGGAAGATTCTGCCATCCAAAATCGGTACGGACACTTGGAAAAACTGCGGGAATTGGCGGCCAGCCAAGATTTGGTGCTGAAAGAAGAAGCGCGGCCGGTGGGCGTAGCTTTGTTTGGAGAAGGCTCTCTGATAGTTCACCTCGGCTTCGATCAAGCCGGACTCGCAGCCCCGGACTGGTACAAAGACCAAAACCATCCTTATGTCAAGGCGATCGGGCAAATTCTTCAATCCATCAGCAAAGATCCCAATTTGCAAACATTAGAATTCCTGGTTTCCTCCGGTGGAGACCCGCTCAAAACCCTGCAAGTAGGGATCGATCGAGAAACCTTCCCCCTAGCACAAGTCGCGTCCGCCTGCGCCAAGCTTCAACCCCAAACAATTTATAGTTTTTCGGCTATTCCCGATTCATGCCTGGGAATGTCAAGCTAGGTTCAGCATTTAAAGAGAGCGAATTTGAGATGGACATGAACGTTGGTGACTTTCTGCACCGGCTCGACCTCCGGGGACAAGCGCTTAAAGGCACCAACCTTAGCGGTGCGGAATTCCGAGGAGCCAACCTTAGAGGCACTGACCTCCGAGAAACCAACCTCAAAGGCGCTATTCTCAGGTATGCAGACCTGATCGAAGCAGATATGACCGGCGCAAATCTCAGTGGGGCGGATTTAACTGAGTCACTGCTCAATGTAGCCAACCTCACCAAAGCCGATTTGACCGGTGCTGTCCTCCGAGAAGCTACTCTGGTAGGAGCCGAACTCCATCAAGCCAACCTCAAAGGCGCAAGTTTGATCAAGGCCAATTTAGTTGGAGCAAATCTCCTCCAAGCCAACTTAACCAGAACCAACCTCAGCGGAGCCGATTTGCGCGGTGCTCAGATGACCGGCGCGATTTTAGACAAAGCCGTATACAACAACCGGACAATTTTTCCTGACGATATCAATCCAGCCGCAATGGGAGCATTTTTGCTGGCTCCCAATGCGTCGCTCCCAGGATTAAATCTGATTATGGTAGATTTGACTGAAGCGGATTTAAAGGGAGCCGATTTGCGGCGGACAAACTTATACAAAGCTATTTTATTTGGAGCAAAGCTCGATCGGGCAAACTTAGCAGGAGCCAACCTCAGCGGAGCAGATTTGAGGGAAGCCAGTTTGATCTCTACCATTTTAGAAAAAGCTGTTTACAGCAACCAAACATTGTTTTCAGAAGGAATTGACCTCCGTCTCGGCGGAGCTTATTTAATTGCTCCCAATGTATCGCTGCAAGGGGTAAACTTAACCGGAGCCGACTTAAACGGATCGGATTTAAGCGGAGCTAATTTGAGCAATTCTAACTTAAGTTCGGTCAATCTCAAAAATACAGACCTTAGCAGAGCTAGCTTAAAAAAAGCTTACCTCAAAGGTGCCAACTTGGAGGGAACAGATTTAAGAGGAGCCGATTTAAGCAGCGCCATTTTGCACCAAGTAAACTTGAGTTCTGCAGACCTCCGGGGTGTAGACTTAACAAGGGCCGACCTCAGCGGCGCTAATTTAAGCGATGCCGATTTGAGGGAGACAGATTTCACCGGAGCTACTTTGCTGTTCGCTAATTTGAGCGGGGCAGACTTGAGAGGTGTAGACTTAACAAAAGCCGACCTCAGCGGCGCTAAGTTAAACGAAGCAGACCTCAGAAAAGCAGATTTGATGAGAGTAAATTTGGAGGGAGCAGATTTAACTGAGGTAGACTTGAGCGACGCTCATTTATTCCGAGTTAATCTCAGAGGTGCTAACCTGAAAGGTGCTAACCTGAAAGGTGCACATTTGAAGGGCGTATCTTTGACCGACGCTTATTTGAGCGAAACAGATTTGACCGATGTAGAGCTGAGTCCGAGTTGTTTTGAACCGTCATTAGAATCGGAATGGTAATTAGTCAGTTGGCAGTTGGCAGTTGGCAGTTGGCAGTTGGCAGTTGTTATTTGTTAGTTGTTATTTGACCCGAAAGCATTTGACCCGAAAGCATTGGGTATTTGACAGGAAAGCCTTTGAGAAAAAAGCAGTGGACATTTGGCATTCATAACTAACCAACTGCTAACTACCAACTAACAATTAACAACTAAGAGGGCGGGCACGGGGACACCGCCCCTACCAACTAACAACTAACAACCCCCAACTAACAACTAACAACTAACAACTAACAACTAACAACTAAGAGGGCGGGCACGGGGGTACCGCCCCTACCAACTAACAACTAACAACCCCCAACTGCCAACTGCCAACTACCAACTGCCAACTGCCAACTAACAACTGCCAACTAACAACTGCCAACTAACAACTGCCAACTAACAACTGACAACTGACCAATGACTAATGACAAACCGTTAGGATCTGTGATTCAAGGTTCCCTCAGTAAGGGATTAGAAGTGCGATTGCACGCTGATGTTTCGGTGGAAGATATGAGGGTGGGGAAATTTTTAGTAGTGCGGGGGGTGCGATCGCACTTTTTCTGTATGCTAACTGACGTGTCTCTGGGAACATCCAGCGGACGCATTTTATCCAACCCTCCCAACCCCAACGACGATTTTTTGATCGCAGTGCTCGCAGGTAGCAGCACCTACGGTACGATCGAGCTTTCGCCGATGTTAATGCTGAGTGCAGAAAAAGAAAAATCTCAAGCAATCTTCGATCCCAAAAGCAAGGGATTCCCTGAAAAGGCGACGGCGTTAGGCAATTTGGGTTCTTTTGAGGCGCAAAGCGGGGCAGATATGGAACTGTTGCCGGTCAAAACTATTCCCAGCCACTTTTCCCAGGTGTTTGATGCTAAAGAAAGCGATTTTAGAGCGGTTTTTGGCTGGGAAGATGACCCGTACCGTCGCAATTTTGCGATCGGCAAACCGATTGATATGGACGTTCCTGTGTGCTTGGATTTAGACCGATTTGTGGAACGCAGCAACGGAGTTTTTGGGAAGTCGGGAACGGGTAAATCTTTTCTGACGCGCTTGGTTTTGTCGGGAATTATTCGCAAGCAAGCTGCTGTCAATCTAATTTTTGATATGCACTCGGAGTACGGGTGGGAAGCGGTTTCCGAAGGAAAACAATTTAGCACTGTTAAAGGTTTGCGGCAGTTGTTTCCCGATAAAATTCAGATTTATACGCTAGATCCAGAATCGACAAAACGTCGGGGAGTTCGTGATGCTCAAGAGTTGTTTTTGAGTTTCGATCAAATTGAAGTGGAAGATATCTCGCTGGTGCAGCGGGAGTTGAATTTGTCGGAAGCTAGTATCGAAAATGCAATTATTTTGCGTAACGAATTGGGAAGCGGCTGGATAAATAAGTTGTTGGATATGACGAATGAAGACATCCAAATGTTTTGCGAAGAAAAGCGGGGGAATAAATCTTCGATTATGGCTTTGCAGCGCAAATTAGAACGTTTGAATGATTTGAAATACATTCGCCAACGCTGTCCAAAAAATTATGTGACAGAAGTTTTGCAGTGTTTGGATAGTGGGAAAAATGTAGTAATTGAGTTTGGTTCGCACTCGGATTTGCTGTCGTATATGTTGGCGGCAAATGTGATTACTCGGCGCATTCACGCATCTTACGTGAAGAAAGCAGAGAAGTTTTTGCAGAGTAAGAATCCGTGCGATCGCCCGCAACCATTAGTAATTACCATTGAGGAAGCCCACCGCTTTCTCGATCCGGCGATCGTGCGATCGACTATTTTCGGTACGATCGCCCGCGAAATGCGAAAATACTTCGTAACTTTGCTAATTGTAGACCAGCGTCCCTCCGGTATCGACGGCGAGGTGATGTCGCAAGTCGGCACCCGGATCACTGCTTTGCTAAACGACGATAAGGACATTGATGCTATCTTTACCGGCGTTTCAGGAGGCCAAAGTTTGCGATCGGTTTTGTCGAAACTAGACTCGAAACAGCAAGCATTAGTTTTGGGGCACGCCGTACCGATGCCGGTAGTCGTGCAGACTCGTCCCTACGACGAGCAATTCTACAGGGAAATCGGGGATATTGACTGGCAAGAAATGCCCGACGAACAAGTATTTGCCGAGGCAGAAGCTGCTAAAATGGATTTGGGATTTTAACAACAGATTAAACCATTATAAATTCCCTCTTTATCAGCGTTAATTTGCGTGCATCTGCGGTAAAAAAATCTAATTGCTATGTTTTAATAATTAATTCAACGCGGCGGTTTTTCTCCCTCCCCACCGGGTTGTCTGAGCCGTCTAAACGATTATTAGGAGTAATCGGTTTAGTTTGGCCGTACCCTTTAGTTTGCATTCGGGTATTCTGCACCTTAAAAACGTTGATAAAATAATATTTTACCGCTGCGGCTCGCTTCTGGGAAAGTTCGAGATTATAGGAATCTGCCCCGTGGTTGTCGGTGTGTCCGTTGATTAAAATTTGGGCGTTTTTGTAATGTCTCAGCAGCAGATTGATCTTGGCGAGAGTGGGTTTAGCTTTGGCACGGACGTTATATTTGTCAAAATCAAATAAAATAGTTTCTGGTACATTAATTCTGATGCCTTCAGATACTTTTTCGGCCTTCAACTCTGTTTCAATCTTTTTGACAGTCTCGGTTGTTATTTGAGTTGGTAGCTGCTCCTCTGTCGCAGTTAGATTCGCGGTGATATTCTCAACTTTTACTGTAGTCTGAGCAATAATTTCAACTTTTATTGTAGTTGGAGCAATTGGTATTACTTCTAAGGTTGTAACTGCTGTTGATTCTGATTCAACAGTATCGACTTTTGCGGGTTTACTGGCAGCCAAATGAGAGGATGAGGTCGCGAAAAGCAATGATGAGATTATCGTAGTATTAATCAAGCTAATTAGCTTTTTCATTTATCAATTACCTCTTAATTGGAATATTGAAGCTGATACCTGAACATTGTTGAATTTCTTTTCCATTTTTTCCCTCAGAAGAGCAAGGGAAACTTGACTTTAGCGACAGGTGAGTAGCTCCGGGTGCTAACCAACCTACGAATACAAACTGCCCTTTGAGCGTAGTGCCTGGTTTAATCATAATTTCGGTATTATTAGAGGGAGGTAATAAATTATATCGGACGTTATAGGATGTGTTGTCTTCGAGATATATACCATCTTTAACGTTAAGCCTGACAACTTCCTGACGACCATTTGTAATCGCCATAGTCACTATAATGCTATTTTCACCAAAGGTAATTTTTGTCAGCCGTCCCCATAGTTGGTTAGTTATAACCCGGAGGTCGTAAGTTTGCGTAGGTGGCAGGAAATTTGTAGGTTTTTGGGCAACCTCTAAACTCGTTTGAGTCGGACTTGGTTTTGGAGATTGAGTCTGAATTGGCGTAGGAGTTGGAGTATTGGGTGCGGGCGATGCGGCGGGTTCTTGTGCTATTGGTGTTTGAGTAGGCGGTGAAATGGGTGGAGTCTGAATTGGCGCAGAAGTTGGGGTATTGGGTGCGGACGACGCGGCGGGTGCTTGTGCCAAGGGGTTTTGCACGCAGGCGACACACACCAGCGATAGTAATGCTAATTGTGGGAAATTTTTAGCTTTCATTGCAGCACCCGATCGAGATTTTGCGCTATTTTAATATAGAGTGGTAGCTTGTGTTGCGGGTTTAATCTAGCCTTGAGAATTAGATGAGCTACAAAGTGCGATCGCCTTTAAAATCTCTAACTATCGACTATCAAAAAAATTAGTCATGTTTTTGTGTAAAAAGTCCCCTTCCCTCACCCTCTCGCCCCTCATCGTAAATCTATAAAAATTTGGAGCGAGTTAAGTATCGTTAAGCCGATCGGCATAATTGCTTGTTACCAGGCTCTGGTAACGTAGATAGGCTCTGCTCTGCCTCCTTTTGTCTCGCAACTTACAGGAGAGAGGACTGTAGGAGGTGCTTGAGTTATTAAGTTTTCGATCCTAAGTGAACCATATTGGGCTTGGCATAAGAGATTCCGACAGGGAAAATCCCTGAAAAAAAACACTCTTATTTTGCTTCGTACTTCGCAATGACAATCTTAACCCAAGCCTATTGAATTCTCAATTAAAAGGTGCGGCGATCGACAGTTAAATAACATTAGCCCTCATCTAGGAAGCCCGTATCTACACCCCTCCTATCCTCGAACCTCAATTTCCACAACTTAAGATAGATAAAATTTAGGCATTTAAACGCAAGTTCTAAGGATTTGAACATTTTTTAGCAGCTAGGATTAGGAAAGAGCGATCGTCTCTAACTTTAGGAAAACCCCCAATCAGAGTTTAAGTTATATTAATTGCTTGTGACATTCTCGGCTGTCACAATCGATTGTCAGGGAATTTTGCAACATTCCATATATTTTTTGATACAATATAGGGTGGCTTTGCGGCGCGATCGCTAGTTTGAAAGTCCCAAATATTAAAATTCCCGTCTGTTGAATTCCAGTATAAACAAACACAACTATAATAAACAGGAGCAGTGTATGTACGGTTTAGTTAACAAAGCGATCGAAGAAATGGTTTGTTCTCGCTTCGGAGAAGAGACTTGGGAAACCATCAAAGAGAAAGCAGATGTAGACATTGACTTTTTCATGACAATGGAAGCTTATCCAGACGATTTGACTCACCGGCTAGTAGACTCCGCCAGCGAAGTGCTAGGAATGAGCCCAGACGAGATTTTACAGGCTTTCGGGGAATATTGGGTAATTTATACCGCTTCCGAAGGCTACGCCCAAATCCTCGATCTGGCGGGAGATAACCTGCGGGAGTTTCTGGCAAACCTCGACAACCTCCACGCCCGCGTAGGGTTGAATTTTCCCCAGCTTCAACCGCCTTCGTTTCAGTGTACTGACAACTCCGAAAATAGTATGGAACTTCACTATTACTCTCACCGGCAAGGGTTGGCACCAATGGTGAAGGGGCTGTTGAAAGGCTTGGCGTGCCGATTCCAAACAGAGGTAGAAATTGAGCAAACAAGCGATCGCACTCAGGGTGCAGATAACGACGTGTTCTCCATCCACTACAAATCTAACTGAAGCTATAGCCTCGATCGCAAACATGAGCTATTCATCAATTAATTAATAATTGCTAAATTTAATACCATTTTTCTAAAGATATGCTATGGATTAAGTATTAGCCCCCCCAAAGCATCGGGGGGATTGGGGGGGTAATATCTAGCGCTACTTTATGAAATTGCTATAAAATCTAAACTCTAAACTCTAAACTCGTACCTCATCTTTTTATCGAAAAGCTATATTATGGTTCCCCCTGCATTTAGTTCTCCTCCTTTGATATTTGCAAAGGCTTTTCCATTTCATTTAGCATTTCGGAGACGGGAGACTGAAATTATCCATTTGGGAGATGTTTTAGCTCGAATTTGCCCAGAATTATCTTTAGGAAGTTCCCTGAAGGAACATTTTCGGATCGAACGCCCCAAGATTTCCGTAGAATTTGACGTGATTCGAGAAAAGTCTGACTCGATGTTTTTGATCGAATACTTGCACAGCAAAATCTTACTTAAAGGGCAGATGGTGCCGGCGGAAAATCCAGAAATCATCTTTTTCCTCGGTTCTCCTTGGATCGAAGACTTAGCCGATCTCACTCCGCTGGGACTGACAATTAACGATTTTGCTCTTCACGATCGGGTAGTGGATTTGCTTTTATTGTTGCAAGGAAAGAAAACTGCCTTAGCGGATGCTAAAAAACTCACTGATAAATTAACTAAACAGCGAGCTCAATTGCGATCGGCATTACAGGAAGCAGAACAGGCGGCGAATGCTATGGCTCAAACTCAACAACTCAAAAAAACTCTCCAAGAATTGCAGCAAACCCAAGCGCAACTGATCCAAAGTGCTAAAATGTCTAGCTTGGGTGAACTTGTGGCTGGTGTAGCTCATGAAATTAACAATCCCATCAACTTTATTGTCGGTAATCTCGACTACGCTAGCGATCGCATTCAAGAATTGTTGCAACTGATCAAGCTGTATCAAAAATACAATCCCGATCCTGCACCGGAAATTGAAGCTTATGCAGATGAAATTGAATTGGATTTTTTAGATGAAGACTTGCCTAAACTTTGTTCTTCCATGCGGGTGGGTGGTGACAGAATTCACAATATCGTGCTGTCGCTGCGTAATTTTTCTCGCCTAGACGAAGCGGAAATGAAGTTTGTCGATATTCACGAAGGGCTAGATAGTACCCTGCTAATACTGCAACATCGCCTCAAGGCAAATAATGGCCGCTCGGAAATTGAAGTGATTAAAGAATATGGCCCTCTGCCACTTATAGAATGTTATCCAGGACAGCTCAATCAGGTGTTTGTCAATCTACTTGGCAATGCGGTAGATGCTTTAGAAAGCCACAAGCAGGAGGGCGGTCAGATTCGGATTCGCACGGAACTTTTGTCGGCGGACGATCGCGCCAGAGTGTTAATTTCCGATAACGGGCCGGGATTTAGTAAAGAAGTTGGCGATCGAATGTTTGACCCATTTTTTACCACAAAACCTGTAGGTCAGGGTACAGGCTTGGGGCTCTCGATCAGTTACCAGATTATTGTTTTGAAACATCAGGGGTTGATTCGCCCTGTTGGTGTACCGGGAGAGGGAGCGGAGTTTTGCATTGAAATTCCCTTGAAGCAAAAAAATAGGGCTGGTGGGATCTAAGCCAGCTTTTAAGCTGCGATCGCCCTCAAGAATTATGTGCCTATGAGGGGGAGAGGGGGAGATTGGGAGAGGGGGAGAGGGGGAGAGGGGGAGATTGGGAAAGGGGGAGAGGGGGAGATTGGGAGAGGGGGAGATTGGGAGAGGGGGAGAGGGGGAGAGGGGAATATGGCATTGAAATTTACAATTTGAATGCCCAACAGCCACTTTTTCTAGTCGGAGTCATGTCACACATCTTACTCGCTCACAGCATAATTTGCATATCATGCTTTATAACAAATGTCAAGAAATATTTTAAATGGTAAGTGCAGCGAATACGGCGATCGGGTTCGGTTATCTCGCATCCCAGCATCTAGGCAGGGAGAAAAATTCAAGCGATGATAGAACAGAGAGCAAAAAAAGCCCTCGAATTGCATGAGTCTGTTTGTATGAGTAGGTTTGCATGAGTATTGTGAAGTTGAGTTGCAGTTAAAACTAGCAAGGAATTGAAAACCTTAAGGAAAAATGTAGAATCTTGACCTTAAGACAGAGGTTTTTACCCTTTACGACTCTCAAAATTTGGAATAATATTGAGTAAAGTAAACTTAAATTCACTTCGCCGGAACAAGCTGTTAAAGCTAGCAATTTACGGAAAATCGACGGGGATTACTAGACAATCAAGCACAAAATTAATCCCAAACAACAAGCTTCTACCGATCGTCACCGATAAACAGGAGGGGGTAATATCCCCTCTGTAGCAGTCTCGATCCCACTTACAAGAGTGGGACAGGGTATCACCAACTTTTTATCTGTTGTTACAAGGAGTGCAAAACTCACCCATGTCCACTACAACCCCTAAAACCAAAACAGTGAAAGCCGATCGCACAAGCAGTCGGCCATACTCCTCAACGGATACGGTTCGTACCTATCTGCACGAGATCGGTCGAGTACCCCTGCTAACCCGAGAAGAAGAGATTATTTTCGGCAAGCAGGTACAGCAAATGATGAAATTAATCGAAGCCAAACAAGCACTGGCTAAAGAATGGCAGCGGGAACTCACTCAGCAAGAGTGGGCTGCCGAAATGGAGTTGACAGAAGCTGAACTGAACAGGATCTTGCAGTCGGGGCGGCGCGCCAAGAAAAAGATGATTGAAGCGAATTTGCGCTTAGTAGTGGCGATCGCCAAAAAATACCAGAAACGCAACATG
Source organism: Microcoleus sp. S1D4 (assembly GCF_036700765.1). Classification (NCBI taxonomy): domain Bacteria; kingdom Bacillati; phylum Cyanobacteriota; class Cyanophyceae; order Oscillatoriales; family Microcoleaceae; genus Microcoleus; species Microcoleus sp. S1D4. Next base: position 451,809 of record NZ_JAUBPP010000001.1, on the reverse strand, counting down.
GAATTCTTGGATTTAATTCAAGAAGGCACCCTCGGTTTAGAACGAGGAGTAGAAAAATTTGACCCGATGCGGGGATACAAATTTTCTACCTACGCCTACTGGTGGATTCGCCAAGCAATCACCCGCGCGATCGCCCAACACGCCCGCACCATTCGATTACCAATTCACATCACCGAAAAACTCAACAAAATTAAAAAAGTGCAGCGGGAACTCACCCAGCAGTTGGGTCGTTCTCCCTCCCCTGCAGAAATTGCCTCCGCCTTGGAACTGCACCCTTCCCAAATTCGGGAATACCTGCTGATGGCAAGACATCCAGTCTCTTTGGACTTGCGGGTTGGAGACAACCAAGATACAGAACTGCAAGAACTATTAGAAGACGAAACTGCATCTCCAGACAACTACATTACCTCGGAATTGCTGCGGCAAGACCTGAATACTTTGATCTCAGAACTTACCCCGCAGCAGCGAGATGTGATCGTTCTGCGCTTCGGTTTGGAAGACGGCACCGAAATGTCGCTGGCGAAAGTGGGAGAACGGCTCAATCTCAGCCGGGAACGGGTGCGGCAGCTAGAACATCAAGCCCTCGCCCACCTGCGACGGCGCCAATCTCAAGTCAGAGAATATTTGGCTAGTTAGTGACTTAAAGAGTTGAGATTTTTACCAAAATCTCAACTCTTTTTTCGTATTGGTGTTGCTGGTAATGATGTTTTTATTTGAAAGGTCGATCGCCCGATCGGGCGCGATCGCAAACAAAATTTATTAAAACTAATTTTAGATGAGAGTTCAGGAACCGGGCGGGCGATCGAGACTTCAATTGAATAGTCAGCTTTGAGTCAAATACCCAGTTTCTTTACGAGCTTTTTGAAACTGGTACAAGAGTTGATTCGAGGCAGCTATGTGACATACCCGACACTCATTTTGTAAACAAATAGAGTGCAAGCTTCCTCTTTCAACGGGAGAGCCTTATTAGAGCCATCTCTAAGCTGGTCTTATCCTCCCTCCGTAGGTTTTACTTACCCGAAGGTGGTACTTACTAGCAAGATAATTACTTATCTTCGAGGCAGACTCCCTGTGTCCCAAGGAGTAGAATTGTTGATTTTTTCACCCATCCATCAGCTCTTTTACGGCCTAGCGGGATATTGGGGCTATCAGTCAGAAACTGATAGGTGGTGTCTAGCCTTTATACAACGGAAAATTCGCCCACCACGGCTACTCTTATCATCCCCGCTTAGTTCGATCCTATCATGGATTCGCTATCGCTCAATTTGTTGGCTGCTCGTTTTCATCCCGTCACTCATCCTGTAAACGGATAGAGTGTGGGACTTCCCACTCGTATTAGTTAAAATTTTGGGGTAGAAGAGTGGTGTTAAATTATTTGATATTAACAAGCAGTGTAGAAGCTATTGCGATCGCCCTGGCCCTCTCGCCCGGTAACTTCAGCATCGGATTCGCCCTGCGCGAATTCCGACACTGGGAAATCAAATCCGGCGTTTCCATCTCGCAATCCCCCGCCAATCCCCACCCAGATACAGCATTCACAGGTTTAGCAGACGGTGTTTACCTCTACGGCCAGTCCAACAAGCCAGATGAAATTAAAAAAGAATATTTTGTCTTTGAAATGAGACAGAGTAAAGTAATTGGGGCTTTTTACCTGCCTCAGTCTGATTTTTACTGTTTTTACGGCAATGTAGACCGAACTCGGTTAAATTTAACAGTAGTGGACAGTTACGACGGCACTAGCTCTCCCTACTCCGTCAACCTGCAACATTATCAGCAACTTTCCGCCCCTAGCGACAACGACCGGCGAATTTTGGGTATTTGCAAGAAAGCTCACAAACAGCAAGTGTGGGGAAAATAATACTATTTTTCTAAAGATTTGGATCGCGGTATCGATTTGTTGCATTGTTTGAGGAAGTGCTATTAAAACTAGGGCGAAGCACCAATCTGCCTGCAGCAAAAACAATCTCGAAACCCAGTTTATTCCTAAATGCTTCGCGATCGAACCTGTTATTTTTGTCAGAAATCAGGCTTATTTAACGAATCCAAGCGCAATTTTTTTGCTCCATTGACTACAGCGAAGCGAAATAAGGCGCATTTTTTGAAGGCCAGAACCTAAACCCAACCTTTTTTCTGAGAATATTTTCCCGTTTGGCTAAGATATTGTTTCGCGACAAACCAGGCTCGATCGCCATGCCGGAAGTCAGCGGATGTTAGCTGTATACTGCTTAAGAAGGCATTGCTAGGGTGCGTCAGACAAAAAACAGGAAATACCGGAGAAAATGTAGGCCTCTGACGCACAGTCAAACTACAACACTCTCGGACGGCAGACTGCGCCACGCCATCCGTCAGGGTTCAGGAAACAGCAAGAAAATTGCTCCCGAACCCTGAATTTTAGACAGACACCACACACTCGGCAAGATGAAACTGCGTCGAAAAACACTATCAATAGTTGGCATTACCATCGCTGGGCTGACTAGCATTCTATATGCCGCCTCCTCAAGCATCCTTTTGAGCAGCCTTGTCAAAGCAGAAGAACAAGAAGCCACACAAGTTGTCAAGGGAGCGCTCAACGTGTTCGGCCAAACCGCCGATGATTTCAACTTGCGCTTTGCCGACTGGTCAGCCTGGGACGACAACTACGCTTTCATCCAAAACGGTAACAAAGAATTTATCGCCTCCAATTTGATTCCCGAAGGACTGGCTAATGTGAGAGTTAATATAGCCCTATTTGTCAATACTTCGGGCAAAATAGTTTACGGTACGGGTTTCGACAGCCAGAAGGTGAAACTAACCCCTGTTCCAGAAGCATTAAAAAAGCGCATTTCTCTCAGCGACCCGCTGTTGCAGCACCCCAACATCAAAAGCAGCCTCGCTGGTATTCTGCTGCTACCGTCAGGGCCGATACTGATTGCTTCCCGACCCATTGTCACTACAAAAAACACTGGCCCGATTCGAGGCACGCTGATATTCGGGCGCAATTTGGATGCTGCGGCAATTGCCAGGATTTCTAAAATTACTCGCTTGCCTCTGATTGTACGCACCGTTAATGAGGCTCAGTTACCTGCTGACTTTGTGGAAGCGCGGGAGAAACTGTCGGGGAAAAAACCGATTTTGGTGCGCCGTGTCAGCGAAGATTTGATGGCAGGTTACGCCCTGATCCGGGATATTTACGATCGACCCGCACTGCTGCTGCGAGTTGATATACCCAGAGAAATCTACCGCCAAGGTCAAATTAGTTTGCTGTACCTGCTGGTGTCTGTAACGTTAGCGGGCATTGGGTTTGTCGGCTGCACTCTGCTGTTGCTAGAGTATTTGGTGCTGTCTCCCTTGAGCGGTTTGGCTTCATCAGTGAACCGTGTCAGCAGCAGCCAAGACCTCTCGATGCGGCTGCAGGTGACGGGCGAAGACGAGTTGTCCGACCTTGCCCATACTATCAATGGAATGCTCGGGGCGATCGCCAGTGCCGAAAACGAACAACTAGAAGAAAAAGCCCGCTACCGAGCCGTAGTCGAGCAAGCTACAGATTGTATTTTCCTGTGGGACGCTCAAACCAAACGGCTTTTAGAAGCCAATACAGCATTTAGAAACTTGCTAGATTACAGCCTGGAAGCAATATCGCAACTGACTATTTACGATATCACCGCCTACTCCCAAGACCTAATTGACAGCAATATCGAGTCCCTGCTGACCGACAAAAAATTCAAAATGGGCGAAGTTCTCTACCAGCGCCGAGACGGTTCCTGCGTGGACGTAGAAGTGAGTGCCAGCGTGATTTCCTACGGAGGCCGCGAGATTATTTGCACTGTTGTCCGCGACATTACCGAGCGCAAACAAGCCGAAGCCGAACTGCGAGCCTCCGAAGAACGCTACAAACTTTTGTTTAAGCACAACCCCCATCCCATGTGGGTTTACGACTTAGAAACCCTCGAATTTATAGCCGTCAATCAAGCAGCTATCCACCACTACGGCTACACTCGCGAAGAATTTCTAGACATGACCGTTGCCGACATTTATCCTCCCCAAGAACTGCCAAGATGGCTACAAAATATATCCCAAGTAGATGCCGATATTGACTTTACCAGCCTGTGGCAGCACCAGAAAAAAGACGGCAGAATTATTGACGTAGAAATTACTTCTTATGCCTTGATATTTGATAGCAAAAATGCTGAATTAGTCATGGCTCACGACGTGACCGACCGCTTGCAAGCCGAGGCAGAACTGTACAAGGCCAAGGAAGCAGCAGAAGCAGCTAATTTGGCGAAAAGTCAGTTTTTAGCTAACATGAGCCACGAACTGCGAACTCCTCTAAATGCAATTATCGGCTACAGCGAAATTTTGCAAGAAGAGGCTTTAGATTTGGGCGAAGAAAATTTTATTTCTGACTTAACAAGAATTCATAATGCAGGCAATCATTTACTGGGATTGATTAATGATATTCTGGATTTATCGAAAATAGAAGCCGGTCACGCGGAACTTGAATTGACAACTTTTGACCTGTTCGACGCAGTTCAAGATATCGCCAAAACTGTTCAACCGCTATTTTTACGAAACACTAATCGTTTGAATATTGAGTGCCCTAATGATATTGGCGAATTGCATTCTGATAAAATTAAATTTACTCAAATTTTGTTTAACTTGCTCAGCAACGCCACTAAGTTTACCGAAAAAGGGACAATTACACTCAGCGTCGAAAAAATTAAAAATGATGAGAATAGTTGGGATGCTGAACGGTTTATTTTTAAGTGTACGGATACGGGAATTGGGATAACTCCCGAACAGCTACAAAAGTTATTTCAACCTTTTACACAAGCTGATGCTTCGACTACTCGCAAGTACGGAGGTACGGGTTTGGGTTTGGCAATAGCACAGAAATACTCTGAGATGTTGGGGGGAGAAATTACGGTGAATAGCGAGTTGGGCAAGGGTTCAACTTTTACTCTCATGTTGCCGGCATAGGATATATTTGATATTTGATATGAATTCCGGTTATACCGGAATGACTGTTGACTGTTGACTGTTGACTAGGGGGCGAAAAACTGAATGGTTGAGTGTTCTTTTGTTGCGGACACTAAGGAATAAAAATTTAATAACTTAAGCGATTGCTCGTTATATCGTTTCCGCTTGGATCGGAATGATTTAACCGGTGCTAGAACACAGAGTACACAGAGTCCGAGAATATATATCTGAATCATTCCGATGAAGAGAGGATTTGATATTACCAGGAAGAGCCTGGTAATGCAGATAGGCGAGGAAAAGCCTCCTTTGAGGAAGGCAACTTACAGGAGAGAGGACTGTAGGAGTTGTTTAAGTTATTAAGTTTTCGATCCTAAGACGCACTACGAACCATATTAATATTCAATACCTGCTTGAGCTTTAATCCCTTGTTCCCGAAATGGATGCTTGATTAAAGTCATTTCAGTAACCAAATCTGCCCGTTCAATTAATTCTGGGGGCGCGCCTCTACCTGTTAAAATAACATGAGTTTCTTCGGGTTTTTGTTCTAAGCCGGAGAGAACTTGCTCTACTTGCAAATAACCCAGTTTTAATGCTATATTAACTTCATCTAGCAGCACTAATTTAAATTCGCGATTGCAGATAAAAGTTAAGGCTTTATCCCAGGCTTTTTGAGCTGTTGCGATATCTCGATCGCGGTCTTGCGTGTCCCAGGTAAAACCTTCACCCATTGCATGAAATTCTAGCTGTTTTTCCCACATTTCAAAAACGGCTTTTTCTGCAGGTTCCCAAGCTCCTTTGATAAATTGTACTATGGCGACGCGGTATCCGTGACCGAGCGATCGCACAACCATGCCCAAAGCAGCCGTAGTTTTGCCTTTACCGTTGCCGGTATTGACAATTATCAAACCTTTGTCTTTAGCAGCGTTGGCAATTCGCTGCGCCTGCACTTCTTGGCGGCGCTGCATTTTCTGTTTGTGCTGTTCGGCTGTTAAACCAGTGGTTGTAGTTGTTTCTGTATTGGTTTCCATGAGATTGCTTTTTAACCGCAGATTAACGCAAATAAACGCTGATAGATTCAGGATGTCTAGTTATACCATTTTTCCTGAACATACAAATTTAGGGAATCTTCAAACTATTATCCAGTAAATCATCCCCGATCTAAAATCTAAAATCGTATTACGCCCAGATTGTTTGCAAGTTTAGCACGAAACCGGGCAAAATATCTTCTCCTGAAAGCTCTGCGGGACTTTCCAAAACTTCTGTTGCTTGTCCTTGGCGGTAGATTTCTACTCGGCGGGTTTTACGGTTGATTAACCAGCCTAATTTTACTTGATTTTTCATGTATTCTTGCATTTTGTCTTGAGTATCCTTGAGACTGTCAGTCGGGGACATTAACTCTAAGACAAAATCTGGGGCGATAGGAGGAAATTTTTGTTTTTGTTCGGGAGTCAGTGCATCCCATCTTTCTTTTTTTATCCAAGAGACATCGGGAGAACGATTTGCACCGCTGGGGAGTTTGAAACAAGTTGAAGAATCGAAACAAACTCCCAGTTTAGTTTGTCGGTTCCAAATCACAAAATCTGCATTAATTTCTGAATTGCTGTTTCCGGTTTCTCCTCCTGTGGGTGACATGACGATTATTTCTCCTTTGGCGTTGCGTTCAAATTTGACATCGGGGTTTTCGCGACACAGTTGATAAAATTGGTCGTCGGTGATTTGGGCGATCGCATCAAAATTAATGGTAACTGCTAGCATGGTATTATCTGTTGGTAAATCGGGTGGCATCAGCCGGGAAAATCCGCAAACTAATCCGAATATTGAACAATCAGGATTTGTCTAAGATTTAATTGACTCGGAACCAGCGATAGCCGTAAGCTTGTAAGGGAATACAGGGCGATCCGTCATCGAGAGATTCGTACAGGCGATCGCCAAATAAATCAATAAGATTGGTGTATTCGTTAGATTTGAGAGTAACCGTGCAAGGTTTGTCGGCTAGATTGTGGACGACAAGTAATGTCCTGCCTTCCCAGTGACAGCAGTGGGCAAAAACCCAAGAACAGTCGGTTTCCAAAATTTGCCATTTTCCCCTACCGAACTCAGGACATTGCTTGCGGATGCGGATTGCACGTTCGACCCAGTTAATTAATGAGTTAGGATCGCGCTGCGCTGCGGCGACATTGACTTGTTTATAACTGTATTCTCCGCTGGCGATCGCAGGTTTGGCAAGAGCATCAGTTGCAGCAGTCGAGAAGCCACCATTTGGAGAATCTGACCATTGCATCGCCGTGCGGACGCTGTTTCGACCTTCCAACGAAAGGTCATCTCCCATGCCAATTTCTTCGCCGTAGCGCAGCATTGGTGTACCGGGCAAAGTAAACAGCAAGCTGTAGATTAGTTCGATCCGGCAGCGGTCATTTCCCATCATCGGCGGTAAGCGGCGGCGAATCCCGCGCCCGAAAATTTGCATCCTTTCATCGGGGGCGAATGCGGCAAAAATTTCCTCTCGTTCGGATGAAGAAATGCGGTCTAGTGTCAGTTCATCGTGGTGGCGCACAAAATTCAGCCACTGACAAATATCAGGAATGTCCGGTAAGATTTTTAGTCCATCGCGCAGGGCTGTGGATTCTTGACGCGCTAGGGCCAAAAACAGATATTGGTTCAGCAAAAAGTTGAACAGGACGTGCATTCTGTCGCCCTTATCAAAGTAGACGTGAATGCGATCGGGCGCGACATTTGCTTCTGCCAGCAAAACTGCATCACTCTGACGTGATGACACAAATTCTCTCATTTCTTCCAAGAAACATCGCAGGTCTTCGGTGCTTGTACCTTCGGTGCCAGTTTCTTTAATTAAAAAGGGAACAGCATCAATGCGAAATCCAGACACGCCCAGTTCTAGCCAGAAACCCATAATTTTGCAGATTTCTTCTCGTACCGCCGAATTGGTAATATTCAAATCTGGCTGTTCTTTATAGAAGTGATGCAAATAGTAAGCGTTTGCTTGTTCGTCGTACTCCCAAATACTGTCCTCAGCATCGGGAAACACCAGCAACTCTGGATCAGTTTTGGGTGGATTTTCTGACCACACGTAGTAATTGCGATACTTGGAGTTTTTATCGCTTTTGGATGCCACAAACCAAGGATGCTGATGGGACGTATGATTTACTACTAGATCGATCAGCACGCGAATCCCTCGTTCCTTTGCTTGGTGCATGAACTCGACAAAATCTCCCAGGGTTCCCAGTCGCGGGTCAATGTTGTAGTAATCCATCACATCGTAACCGTTGTCGCGGTTAGGCGAAGGATAAAATGGCAACAACCACAAACAAGTAATTCCCAGTCCTGATAAATAATCTAGCTTGTTGGTAAGTCCCTGAAAGTCCCCTACACCATCCCCGTTCGAGTCCAGGAAGGTTTCAACATCAAGGGAGTAGACAATTGCGTCTTTATACCAGAGGTCTTTCATATTAGTTAGTTAAATTGAGATATTGCGCCTGTGGCAAAAACCGGGTTTTTGAACCAAAAATTAGCATCAAAACCTATATTTATGGTTCAAAAACCCGGTTATAAGTTTATTGAGAATGGTGCAAGATGTCCTATCCTGTCCGCTCGATTAATCATAGTAAGATTCGATCGCGCGTGCGGAATGCGAGTCGTTTGCATTTTACGGACTCCCATTCCGCACGCGCGAACCGTTTTGGTTGTGGTAATCGAGGGGACACGGTCTCAGTTGAATATACCACCATTTGTAAGTCCTGACGGCATAGGAGTTGTGTTTTTTGCTGCCCAACTACTCTTCTACCCAATTGAGTAACCCAAGAGAAGTAACAGCTCCAAAAAAGTGAGCGCCAATCATATTGACGTTTGACATCGTTACAAAAATATCTAGGGAACGAATCACATTTTCTGGCGTATTAGTTGCGAGCGCTTGTGGTTGAGCGAGCGTTTTTGCTAAAACTACACCCACTGTTGCTTCCGAAGCGAGAAACGCGAGCAGTAGCCCTACCAAACTAGAATTTAATCCAATTCGTAAGGCTTGAGTAATATCTTCTTTGCTGGGATAGAACTCGATATCGCCTCCTTGTAAACGTCTGCCTAAAAGTCGATATCTAAAATCCCAAAATATTCTAAAAGCAAGCAATACCACACCAACTATCGCTAAAACTATGCCGAACCCAATACCTGGATTATTGGGTTGCTCGCTCAGGTTGCGGCTCAACATGGCAAGTATTAAAGTAATACCGGAAACCGCACCAAACAATAACTGTACCCAGAAGCTAAATCGACTGAACCAACGAAAATTCTCGACGAATTTGCTTTGGAGCAGTGGTGGCGATACGGATTCTGATTGATTCATGATATACACCTTATTGCTGAATTGATAATTATCACAAACGAAACAAGGAAGAGGTTCTTTCGGTCGGTAGTCCGGGTGCAAGCCATCGCTCCTGGACGCATCAATGCCTTCAAGCCTTAGTTTTTTACTTAATCTTCGGGTAACAACCAATAATTTTAGTGCATCAAACCCGGTTTCTCATCATCCCGGAGTGATATCATGTCCGATCTATTACCCTCACAAAAAAGGTTCGTAGTGCGGACTGAAGTCAACACTACGAACCCGAGCGATCGGGCTTAATTGATCGCACACGATATGAGTCCTCTATTAGACTTCTCTTCTAAAATCCTCTAAAGAACAGGCTCAAATAGCCTGTTCCACAAGAGTTATTTGAGAGGTCTATTCATCAGTCAGGAATGGCTGAGGGATACACGCCTGTAGCAACTAGCACGGGTTTGTTGGTATACTCGGCTTCTAGCTTCTGCTTTAAGGTCAAATCCCATTGCAAATCGTATTCGCGATCGAGATCAGCGACAACAAACTGACGGAGCACACCGGTTACGGCAACTTTCTCGCCTTCTTTCACGCTTGGTTGTGGAACGGTGTGTATCACTAACAAATCTTCTCCGCCAATTAATTTGTCTTCATCCAAGGTGAACGAGTTTGGACTTTTGATGTCTTCGACTTCACCGCTTACCGCCAGGGTTTTGCCGTAGTATTTTTTGGGGTCTGAGGTGAGTTCCCCCGGTGTGGGGGCTAGCGCCATCGATTGTGCAACGATGGCAGGTTTACTTTCGTAATCGGCGTACAGGTTTGGCTCTAAGCCTAATTTGTACTCGCGCTCAATATCTGCAAGCACAAAGTTGCGAACAGTTCCCGTTACTTGAACTTCTTGACCTGATTCAGCCGGCAGCACAAAAGGCTTGCCGGTGGCATTGACAACCAAAATCGGTTCGCTGCCAAAAAACTCCTGATCGCTAACTGTAAAGGTCGATGGCCCCAATTTTTTGACTGGTTCGCTTCTGATGGTCACAGTTTTGCCAAGCAGTTGTGCTGTGTTATCAACCACATTCTCGGTTGTCGTGGCAACCGAACCGGGTGTTCCAGGTGCAGGTACAGGTGCCGTTGCTTGCCGCTGTGGGGTAGTACAACCCGGAAGCAGCATAGCTGCTAGTGCGAGTGCGATCGCACTTCGCCAAGCATTCGATAGTTTTTGAGTAGAATTGTTTAAACGATTATTAACCATTGAAAAACCTCCTAAATTTTTTTTGTTTATTTTGTTGATCAAGCTACAGAGTTTTTGCTCTTCAAAACCGGGTCTTTTGATTGGCTAATTCAAAAACACTTGACCGTCAGGTTGAATTCTTAAAACTCCTTGATTGCCATCAAAGTTACTCGTTTCATCTATTGAAACTTCTAGCATCCCTTTTTCAGAACTAGACATGGGTATAACTTTCAGCAGCCCTCCATCTGCGCGCACCATTGTGACTGTCACAGGCGTTGGTAGATTTTGCAGGATAATTTCTGCTCCGCGCGCTAGCATTCGGGATTCAGTATGCCCGATCGCCTGATAGGAAATCGAGGCATTTGTGCTGTTTGTTAATTTCACGCTCACCTCACCTGCTATTGGCATGACAGTGGCAATGGGAGTCTGTCTTGTTTCTGGCAAAGGTGGTTGCGTAACATTTGTTGGCCTCGCGGGAGGAACCATATTTTGACCCAACTCTTGCTGGTTCAATCTTTGACTTGCAGCATTCGACTGACATCCCTGGGGAACCCGAACATTACTGTTGTAAGGTTCTTCATAATAAATGCCAGGACAAGATTTGAGTGTAGAAAGAGGAGTTGCTGATGCAGCCAGAGGGATGATTGGCAGACCGATTAATAAAGTTCCAGAGATGAATTTTTGTAATATCCCTGGTGTTTTTTCCCAGCGATTGAGTTTATTCATCGATACCTCCTGATGGAATTTTTAAAATTTAGTCAGAGTTTGCCAGTTTTTTAGCGAGCAAATAGTCGCTGCAAATAGTCGCTGGTAACTGCTCAATTTTGAAACAGTACCAAAGTTTCTTCACTGGTGCGATCGCCGCTGTTAGAACTGAGGTTCACTTCGTATCTGGTTCCTGGTAGAGCAATGGTCGGATTAAAAGCAAAACTGAAGTTACCTTGTTCGTCCGCTTTAATTATGCGTTCGAGGATGTTTCGTTTAAACCCAAACAAACCTGCTACAGAAGAATTCGCCTGAACCTCGACATTAACTGTTGCATTTGGTGCGCTGCGGCCTTCTACTTTAACCGTCCCGCTGACGCGAGCATTTTCTTCGGGAGTGATAATTTCTAGAGGGATTTCGGCAGTCTCAACACTGGTATCATCGCCAGCAACTAGCTCTCGATCTAAACGGGAACGAATAACTTGATTCCCCGACTGCAAACTAGCAGTAACCGCTGCACCCGCAGGGGGGAAATAATCTTGCCTGCGGATCGTATATTCCCCTGTGTAAACGCCGTTGGATTCTTCCCGCATGGGGATGTTATAAGCAACTCCTTCAATGGAGAAATTAGCTGTAGCGTTAGGAGTGCCGAGCAATTTGAAACTGAGCGTGGTTCCCGGATCTAACTGCTGTACTGGTTGAGCACTGAACCGGTTAATAGACAAAGATTGAAAGCCACGATCGCTATAACCCGCAATTAGAGGTTGTTGCAAGCGGGTGCTACTGATGCGATCGCCTTGTTGCAAATTTGCCCGCACAACTGTATTTTCGGAAATTCGATCGCCCTCGCGAATCATGTAGCTTGCCTCGTAAACTCCCGGTTGAACCTCCCGCATCGGCAGATTTTGCACTGCATTTGGGATAGTCAACGTAGCTCTAGAATACGGGGCTCCTCGCAGCACGAAAAAGAGTTCTGTTCCCGGATCTAATCGCTGTACTGGATACGCGGTAAAACTGTCGATATCAGAGCCGACTACTCTTCGTTGAGCTACTTGGATCGAGGGTTTGGGACTAGCTTGGGCAATTTCCGGTAAATAAAGGGTTGAACCCAACATAACCAGTCCAATTGCCGTTGAAAATGATTTTATTTTCATAAAATCCTCCTAAATCGCAACAACCAACCTCTTGCAGTAACGTGAAAATTTAAATTAATTATTAAAAATTGACTTTGGCTAAAGGTCGATTGTCTGTGTTCTACATTCTCTCAAAACTTGTTGATCTCTCTACATTTAATCTCAACTCTCCAAAGCTTGCCATCTGTCGGAGGCAATAAGAAAATATCTATCTGATGAAAGATGATTGAAGAAAAAATGATGAATTTGCTTTGAGTTAAGTGCGATCGCTCGGACTATTGCCGATAGATGCTTGATTCCCCACTGTCGCGCTGGGGCGCATCCATTCTTGCAACGTCCATAAGCTAGTTAGGGCAGCTATTGCAGCTCCCACACTATCCATAATCAAATCAATAATCGTATCATTCAGACTCTCAATCACTTCGGTTGAGAGAACAATACCAGCCGTCCATTCGGCAACTTCCCACAAAGCACCAATCGCAATCCCAAAACTGGTTATTGTTAGCAAGTACAGCAGTTTATGGGTGCGAAAAATAGTCAGCATTGAACTGTATGCTAAAAAACTCAATGCTAAAGTCACGGCAAAAGTCGTGAAAGCATGAACAATTTCATCATAAGGTCCCGGTTGATAAAACAGCCCCAAAACCCAGCCTCCGGCGTTGAGTAAAGCAGCAAGCACAAACAGGAAATCAAACAGCGTTGGCAAATGATCTTCCCTCACCACAAACGCCAGGGATGCTACCAAGAATAAGGCTAACCCCAAGGCATTTTGCCATTTTCCCTGACTCAGAGCAGCTATTACTGCTATTGTTAATAACGCCTGTCCTACCCAAGCTGCAACTCGATACCCACGCCAGTTTGTAATTATCATGACTATCTTTCCGTCTTAACAGAAAAAAATTTATTAATTTTGTTGGGAGCGAACAGTTTATCAGTGCAGAATTTGTCGGTAACGAGCTTGAACTAATGAGTAGATGCCATAGGAAATCAAACCCAAAGCCACTAAACCGAGAATCCACGGGCCAAACGGATGTTGTTCCAGGGATGCCAGCACCTCACTAAATCCTTTAGCTTGACTGGCATCTGATTGCTTCGCAGCTTGAATCAAGAAAAAGCCGATGATAGTGAAGACAATGCCACGAGCCGCAATCCCCAGTCTACCCAGTCGCACGGCCCAAGTTTGCTCGTTGTTACTCATTTGAGTGAGCTTGAATTGCTGGCGGAATTTTCCCTTAAATGCTTTATAAAGGTAAGAGAAACCCACACCGATCGTCATTGCTCCCCCCAGCCCTACCAGCCATTGACCAAAAGGTTGAGATAAAAACCAAGCTGTCCAATCTTGAGTTGAATTGCCGCTGCTACCACCACCAGAACCGATAATTAATTTGACAGCAGTCACGGCCAAACCTGCATAAGCTAACCCACTAAAAGCGTAGCCAATGCGCGTCGCAATTCGCTTGGCATCCATTTTTTCGCCAGCGTGTTCTGGATCGAGAACGGTTTGAGCAATCCGCAAAAGGACGTACCCAATAATACCAATTGTCACCAAAAATAGCAGGAATTTTCCGAAGGGTTGGGAGACAATTGTTGCTAATGCACCTTTAGTATCGGTTGTTTTGCCACCAGATCCAAAAGCAGCTTGTGCGGCAAGAAAACCGATGATAAAGTAAACTAAGCCTTTGGCGGCATATCCGAGTCTTGCCAGTCGCTCGAACCAGGGATGAGAACTTGCGCGTCGGACAGGTTCTGTGATGCTATCGGTGGGTGAGTTGCGCCGTGTCATATTTTTCTACAATTTGGAATTAGTTGGGTATTCGAGCCGCCTATTCATAAATTTAGTGCGATCGCGCAGCGTGCCGGAGGCAGTTCGCTCGCCTGTGTTTGGTTGGTAAGAGGACAAGCAAAAAAGGGAAATTCTGAGTAAAAAAGGTTTTTTTGAAGGCAGATATAGTATTTGTATTTATTCCACTATGATTTTCTCCTGCTCAGAGAGTTTTGGCATCCCTCCAGGTAGGTAAATCAGTCAGGGCGATCGCCATCAAATAGCCTCTGTGGAAGATTAGCCCAGGATGGGACTGGCTCGGTACCGGCGATCGCCCCGTGCTTTTTAGTTAGTCGAATTATGCGCGCGATCTATCTGAGGTACGAGAATTTTTAAATTGAATGTAGGGGGAATATATCTTAAGTAAGATTTGAGGAAATCTGCTGGAATTCTGCACAATCTTTCCCATAGGTAGGTATGCTGTAGAAAATAGATTTCTCCAAAAAATATTTTCCAAGACAGACGGGACGGCTATCCCATAAGAGTTATCAGAGAAGTTTCATGAAAATTGCGCTGTCCAACTTGAGAACCTGGTTAAGCCCGATCGCGATCGCAGTTGTCTTTGGTTTAATCTCAGATATTGCACCGTTCCTGTATAACCGGTAGGAGGGGTTTATGTTATGGGTTTAGGAGAGTGGATCGGTTTTTTGGCTTTGATAGTCTCGCTCTATATTTTGTGGAAAATTAGAGCGGTCATTTTATTGTTTTTTACTGCCGTAATTTTAGCGATCGCTCTCAACCGTTTAGTGCGAAGATTGCAGCAGTCTGGTGCTAGGCGCGAACTGGCGATCGCTTTAACAGTTGGCATTGTACTGGTGATCTCATCTGTTTTTATTTTCCTGATATTCACGCGCCTCAGTTCTCAATTTGAACAGCTAACTAAACTTATCCCGCTAGGGATAGAAAAACTGCGATTGTGGATCGACTGGTTGCAAGCAAAAGTGCCGGAACCGGCCTTAAATAATATTCCCAATCTTGATAATTTGAGCCAACAACTCCAAACCCTTTCTCAGTGGATAATTTCCCATATCTATCTATTTTTATCCAACTCCCTCAGTTTAGTAATTAATTTCTTGTTAATTACCGTTTTGACAATTATGCTTGTGGTAAATCCCGTGCCGTACCGCCAAGTAATAATCAGGCTGTTTCCCGCTTTTTACCGCCAGCGAGTCGATGAAATTCTGACTGAATGTGAAAAAAATTTAATGGGCTGGTTGGCGGGAATTGCATTCAGCATGAGTTTTATTGGGATTGCGAGCACTGTGGGTCTGTTTCTCTTGCAAGTGCAACTGCCTTTTGTTAACGGATTTTTAGCATTTTTATTAGCTTTAATTCCTTATGTTGGCGCGATTTTGAGTGTCGTTCCACCCATGTTGCTAGCTTTGTTAGATTCTCCAGGAAAAGCAGGTGCCGTATTGTTACTTTATTTGGTAATTCAACAAATAGAAGGCAATTTTATTACACCTATAATCATGGAAAAGCAAGTGTCCCTGCTCCCGGCATACACCTTAGCTTTGTTGGGAGCATTTGGTTCTTTATTGGGGTTTTTAGGATTATTGCTAGCGCTTCCAATCCTAATTGTTGCTCAAACTTGGGTTAAAGAAGTTGTAATCAAAGATATATTAGATCGCTGGGAAACCGCTCCCTCGCGGAAACCATGAAATGATGTTATATTATACAAAATTTGGGTTTTGGAGATTCTTTGCGAAGCAGTAGGTTCAGGCCGAAATCGTTTTTTTAGATGCGGTTGCAACCGCCCAATCATCTTGAAAGTCCTGATTGTAATTATCCGGTTTCCTACACCCTCTTGATATGTATAGCAATCCTAAATCATTTGTGAATTTCTTACTCCTTCCCTTAATAAGGCGAGGGTTGGGGTGGGGTGAAAAACTTTACGATTCCTGCAAGGACTGCTATATCTGATTCAAGAATTTGAGTTCTGATGCAGTAATTGCTGAATATCCGTCCGCAAGGCAGCAATTTCAGCGCTCAGGGCTGCAATTGACTTTGCTCCTGCTAATTCGGCTTCCTCATCCTCTGCATCGCGACCGATAAAAAATGTGGCGATTGTCGCAGTTACATAACCAAAAACTGCAAAAGCATAAAGTGCCAAAACAAGGCAAAGTATGCGGCCTTCAGGCGTTTTTGGCCAATATTCCGAACCCAATGTCATCATCAACATTGCCGTCCACCACAAAGCAGTGGCGTAATTATTTAAACCGGAGGAACTGTCGCCGACATCTTTTTCAAACGCATACATCCCCGCTGCGCCTACCAAGGTAATAATTATTGTTAGTCCTACAACATAACCAAATCCCCTGCGTTGAACACTTGCAGCTAAGGCCCGCATCCCTCGATTGGTACGAGTCATGACTCGCAACAACTGCAAACTTCGGACAGCCCGTGCTGTCTTAAATGCTCGGAAAATTCGGATAAATCGAAAGGTACGCAAAGCAGGTAACAGCAGAGAAAAAACTGCGATCCAATTGCTTTTGATATAGGAAATTTTGCGCGGTGCAATGGCGAGTTTAAGTATAAAATCTGCAATAAAAATCGCCCAAATTGTATTGCTGGCGAATTCTAAAAACGGGTTTAATTCCCAAATTAATTCAACTATAAATAGAGCTAGCCACACAAATGACAGCACCAGCATGGGAGTTTCCAGCCAATCTTCTAGCTGCTGTAAAATCTCGCTGCGCTCTTGTTCTAGGGCTGGTTTTTCTGCAAGGTTTGGGTCGCTCATAGGTTAAGTCACCGATCCAGAGCGTCGATTTTTTGCGATCGGCTTTGGCGATCGGCGATCGCACCGAGGACTCTCTGTTCTGGTTCGGAGACTTCCCCGCTACTTTGGGCAATGCGACGGCATTGAGCTAATAGCGGTACGGCAAAGTCGGGGTTGAGTTGCTCTAACAAGGCATCTAATGGTTCGGGCGATTTAATATTAGTAGCAATCGTATTCAGAGAATGGGCATTTAATTGCAACACCTTCAATCCTGGCAAAATATCTTCCCAGTTTTTGTTGGGATAACTTGCTAGAATCATGTGCACAATAATTTGATCCATAACTGCTTGTTGGGCGATCGCCACATCGAGATATTCTTCGCTTTGTTGCTGAATTGCTTGCAGCGTTTCGGTTGCAGGTTTATCAGCATCTTCCCTCAATTTGGCTTCATAAAACTCGCGCGCCGCATATCCCAGCGCGTACAGCATCGTAGCATTCGTACTCGCACCAATCATCGCACCTGCCAGCGGTACGTTGCGTAAAAAACCCAAACCTGCTTTCATGGCGTTGCTACCGCCCAGCGCCAACCCAAAAATTGCCAAAACCTCGCCTTTTCGCCCTGGATCTTGCAAATCCATCCCATAAGCGGCAGCAATTTCATAAACCATTTCAGTTTGAATCGCAGTAGTCGCGACTAAATCGATCGCCAACAGTGCAGCCGCGACACCGGGTAAAAGGCTGCTAGCAAGTCCGACACCACCTGCTTGGATCGCTTTTTGCACCATGATGCGATGGGCAATTTCGCTGGAATTTTCCTTGGGATACTGTTGTTGAAGTTGCTTGACTTCCGCTTCGGCTTTGGCCAAATCGACGCGCGAGGTAACTCCAACTAACCAATCAACCCTGAACACACCTGCAACTTGTCTGACAAAAGGAAGATTCCCAACAAAAGTCACAACTTGTCCGGTTCCCTGCGTTGCGTGTCCAATTAATCGATAAGTTTGTTTAGCAGCAGCTTCCCCCAAATCAACTGCCGTATCAACAACCGCTTTGCCTGCATTCAGTGCAGATTCTGCTGTCTCAGCAACCACATTTAACAAACTAGACTTTGGCTGCAAATCAGTTTTTTCTTCTGGGTTTGATTGGTCATTCATCACTGTTTTTTCAATTAACGACAATATGCCAGGTTTTCAGATTGGACGTAGCCTTTCAGAGGTACTGTAATAGGCACCCAACCATCGCTTCCTAAACTTTCAATCGTCACTCTTCGTCCGTTCGCAATGAAACCAGCCGTTTCCCCCTCGCTCGAAGGTGTTTGATGTACGTTAATTCCTCTGACGGCTGCAACTAAGCGGCAGTCAGTAGGAGGCGGAGTATTTGCAGTTTCGCACTCCCCGAGAAAACCACCGTATACGTAGCCTTTTAGCGGTGCTGTAATTGGCACCCAACCATTCTCACCCAGACTTTGAATTGTCACAGTTCTGCCGGAGCCGATGATGCCAACTGCTTGGCTATTACTGTTCGCTTCTTGGCGCACGTTAAGACCGTTACTAGCAATTACCTGGCGACAGCTATCGGGTATTTGTGCTAGTAAATATTGATTTGTATTTTGAAGTTTAACGTTTTGAGTTTGATTGGTCTCGTTAGCAAACGCCGGAGCAACTAAAACCGTTGCACTCAACAATAACGAACTTGTTAAACTTGTATATTTTTTCCAGCTTCCATTCTGTTTCATCACTTTATCTCAGTTTTAACTCTTTATGTCAACAGCCTATCTCAAATTTTGATTTTGCTCATCTGCTTAAAGCATGAATAAAGAATCACTCGCAAGACATAAAAAAGTTATATTTGCTGCCGTGCTGGTCAGATTTTCAAGGTCGATCGCCGGTAATCAAGCATAAACGCGCGGTTTACGATCGCCCACAGCATCAATCATTGCCACTGCCAAACTCAGCAAAGAGCCAGTCCTCTACGCAGCTAATAGCTTATGTGCACACTGCACACTTGACCGATATGGGTAGTTTGTCAAAGTATTTTTTGCGTGCAGGACTGTTAAAATAATCGCAGAGCGATCGCAGGAAACAGTCATGCTGTCAGTAAAAGAAGCAGAATCGATAATACTAAATTTGGCGCAATCTCCCGACAGTCAGCGGGATGTAGAAACAGTAGACTTGCTGGCAGCATCGGGGCGAATCTTGGCCGCGCCTGTGACAAGTTCCCTCGATTTTCCTTATTGGGACAATTCGGCAATGGATGGATATGCCGTGCGGTTTGCCGATGTGGAAAATTGCAGCGCCGAAAAACCAGCGGTGCTCGAAGTAGTTGAGGAGATTCCAGCGGGATATCTGCCTCAAATTACGGTGCAGCCGGGCCAAGCGGCGCGAATTTTTACCGGGGCTATGATGCCGGATGGTGCTGATACGGTGGTAATGCAGGAAGAAACGAGGCGTGAGGGCGATCGTATTTTTGTCTTAGTTACTCCTGAAAAACCGCAAGCTTTTGTCAGGCACAAAGGCGCTTTTTATCAAGCAGAAACAACTTTGATGGATCGCGGTACTGCTATCAATGCACCAGAAATAGCAGTGTTAGCAACTGCACAGTGCATTAAAGTTCCCGTTTACAAGCGCGTGCGCGTCGCTATTTTTTCTACTGGTGACGAATTGGTATCGCCGGACAAACCTTTGAGTCCTGGGAAACTGGTAGACTCGAATCAGTATGCTTTGTCTGTTTTGTTGGCGCAAATGGGATGTGAGCCGATCGGATTGGGGATAATTCCCGATCGCGAAGATGCGCTACAAAAGGCGATCGCCCAGGCTGTTTCGACAGCGGATGTGGTGCTTTCTACAGGCGGTGTCTCGGTAGGAGACTACGATTATGTAGAGAAAATTTTGGCAGATTTAGGAGGTAAAATTCACATTCAGGCTGTGGCGATTAAACCGGGAAAACCCTTAACCGTTGCTGCGTTTAAACGAGGTGAAACAAAATCTGATGCGCCGATTTCGAGTTTGGATTGTCTCTATTTTGGTTTGCCCGGAAATCCGGTTTCAGCTTTAGTCTGCTGTTGGCGGTTTGTTGTGCCTGCTTTGAGAAAGATGTCGGGGCTCGGTGCGGATGCTTGGGGGCCGGAGTTTGTCAAGGCTAGGTGTAATGTGGAATTGCGATCGATCGGCAAGCGCGAAACTTATGTTTGGGGTAAACTACATTTAGTGGCGGGAGTCTGGGAATTTGAACCAGCTAGCGGCAGCCAAAATTCAGCGAATTTAATTAACCTTGCTAATACAACTGGTTTAGCAGTTTTGCCAGCAGCAGAAACCTGGATTCCCCCAGGCGAATTTGTTAAAGTTTTAAAAGTTAGTCATTAGTCATTAGTTAGTAGTTAGTAGTTGGTAGTTAGTAGTTATTAATCTTCCATATTCCTTCCTGATTCATATTATGAGAATTTTAATTGTTGAAGACGATCCGATGATGCAACTGGGATTAGAGCAAGTATTAGCAGATTCGCCAGAAATAGAAATAGTAGGGCAAGCAGAAGACGGGTATTTAGGAGTAGCTGCTGCACTGAAACTCAAGCCTGATATTATTGTTATGGATATCGGTTTGCCCAGGCTAGACGGCATAGCAGCCACTCAAAAAATTAAATCACAAATGCCGGAAGTTCGAGTGGTAATGTTAACTTCTCACACAGCAGAAATTGAAATTATTGCAGCACTTTCTAGCGGTGCTGATGCTTATTGTATTAAAGGTGCTTCCGTAGACAGGCTGTTAGCGGCGATCGCAGCGGCAGCAGAGGGGGCTACATACCTTGACCCTCAAATTGCCCGCACTGTGATCGAGCATCTCAAACCGCCGACACCAGCCTCTACAGCTACTTTTGGTCAGTTGTCGCAGCGGGAGTTGGAGGTATTAAAGTTAATGGTGGAAGGTAACAGCAATCCAGAGATAGCAGCGGCACTTTACTTGAGTCCAAATACTATTAAAACTCACGTTCGCGGTATTATGAATAAGTTGGCTGTGGATGACCGCGTGCAAGCGGCAGTTGTAGCCCTGAGAACCGGGTTGGTTTAAAGAAGTCAGCAGTCAGGAGTCAGCAGTCATTAGTTATTGGTTATCGGTTATTGGTTATTGGTTAGTTCCTATTCCCACTGCCCTGCGCGGGCCAATTCCCTGCGCGGGCCCAATTCCCAATTCCCAATTCCCAATTCCCAATTCCCAATTCCCAATTCCCAATTAATTCCTAATTCCCAAAAAGTTTATGTCAGAGTGGATAGAAATCGGTACAATTGTAGCAGCTCAAGGTTTGGACGGGGAAGTGCGAGTCTATCCCGATTCAGATTTCCCGGAGAGATTTATCGAACCGGGGAAGCGGTGGCTTTTGCGCCCTAACAAAAGTGAACCGGAACCGATCGAGTTTTTGGGAGGTCGCTACATACCGGGCAAAGGCTTGTATGCTGTAGAGGTGGAGGGCGTGGAAGACCGCGATAGTGCCGAGGCGCTGCGGGGCTGTAAGTTGTTTGTAGAAAAGACCGATCGACCTTACCTCGAACCTGATGAGTTTTACGTGCAAGATTTGATCGGTATGGAAGTTTTTAACCAATTAACCGGGGAAATTTTAGGCAAAGTAAGTGATATTCTTGCCGCAGGTAACGACTTGTTAGAAGTAGAAACAAATCTAACGCTGCCAGAAATTGTCGTCCCAGAACTAGAAAAGCCCAAAAAAGCTGAAATTCCCAAAACAAACCCTGATCCCAGAAATACCCGCAAACCACGGAAAATCCGCGTCAAACAGCCCAAATCTACAAAAGTTTTGATTCCTTTCGTGCAAGAGATTGTGCCAGTTGTTGACTTAGAAAAAGGCCGAATTGAAATTGTGCCTCCCGCTGGTTTGTTAGACTAATATCAAAATATTTTGGTGCGTCGTTAACGAAATTTTCACCACTATTTGATTGGCGAGAAGCGACGCACCAAACCACATGGGCTGGCTGATTGACCCCGACAAAGAATTGATCTTTGTCTACCGAAGCGATCGCACCATTGCCGTATTCGATCGACCCCAAGACAAACTTCCCGTTCCAGACTTCGCCACTGCCCTTGAGTTCACCGTCTGCCAAATCTTCAAATTGGCTATAAAACTAAAATTCAATACGCGATTGTTAAAACTGTTCGAGAGGTCGAATACTCTCTATCTAGATATTAAGTATCGTGTCTATTATTGCTATATCGCACGATTAAATAACTAATTGAAAGGGCCAAAATTGCCGTCGATAGACCTATCAAATCTGCTGCTGTTTTTTTTTCTAAGTCCAGAATAATTATTTTTCGAGATACGGCTATTAAAGAAGTTACAATAACTAGCTCTACTTGAATTACGTGCTTTTTTAGATAAGCTGTAATGTTTTCCAAGATTTCCAGAGCAATTAAAACATTTAAAAACAGCCCAAATATGACAAACAACGTGTCTTTTAGTAAAGGATTGTCGTTGTTAAACAACTCTTTTGCTAAATAAATCAGCAAATCGCAAACGCTGACGATAATTACCACAATCATCGCCAGTGAGAGAATTTTCGATATTATTACTTCTACACTTTCTGTAAAATGCAGAAAATTTTTCTCGCTGTCAAACTGAGAAATTCGCCTAAAAATTTTTTTCAGCATACCAGTTATATCATGTGCATTGAATTGCCAGCGATCGAACTCTGTGCCGTGTTGGGGCGGGTTGATGTAGCCCGATCGCCCACCGTCCCTCCCCAGGGGACAAGAAATTGCTCTTGCGCCAACCCCTAATTCCCTACAACCAGGGAGATGCAAGGAGCTCTCCTGGCAAGAAACAGCGTTAACCCAAGTGTATTGGTATATAGATTGTGTGTCTGAATTATATATTATTTTTGAACCAGCCCCTACGGGAATTATATTAAATCAGGTTTTAATACCCCGTAGATTCTTCAGTCGCCCTCCGGCGGATATCGTTTGACGCTTAGGCGATTTCCGTCGCCTTTCGATACTTTAAAGGAGTAGGTTGGGGCGGCGGGTTTACAGGATTTCTCGTTTGTATTGCTGCATACATTCGTGAACCAGCCCCTAGGGGAATTATCCTAAAGCCGGCTTTAATACCCCGTTTCCTTTTCAGTCGCCCTCCGGCGCGCACATCCTTTGACGCTGAGTATTTCAATCGCCGAGTCCTGCTAAAATACAGATTATTTATGTTAAATCGCAAACAAATTGCATTTTATTTAGAAGACATTGAAACGCCCCCAGGGAGAACCGTCAGTTTAATTATTACCGGACTCATTCTCCTATCTACTGCCAGCTTTATCGCAGAAACTTACCCGATTTCCGAATTAGTTAGAACTCGATTGGCAACTCTCGATACCGCTCTTTTAGTCGTTTTCACTGTTGAATATTTAGTGCGGCTGTGGTGCGCCGATCATAAATTTAAGTTTATTTTTAGTTTTTTTTCAATAGTCGATTTGCTGGCAATATTACCATTTTTACTGGGATTTGTCAATGTCAGTTTTATTCGGATTTTTCGCTGGTTTAGAATTCTCCGACTCATCCGCTTTCTGGAATTAAAAAATTCGGTTTTTCGCATCAGCACCGAAGATGGGGTGATTTTTTCCCGGATTGTGTTTACTTTACTGGCGATAATTTTTGTTTATTCTGGTTTGATTTATCAAGTCGAACATTCGGAAAATCCCGCAGCTTTTGGCACTTTTTTAGATGCTGTTTATTTTTCGGTTGTCACGATGACTACAGTAGGATTTGGCGATGTTACTCCGATTTCAGAATCCGGCCGTTTTCTAACTATTTTGATGATTTTGACGGGAATTGCTCTGATTCCTTGGCAGTTGGGGGATTTGATTAAACAGTTAGTTAAAAGTGCTAATCAAGTAGAGATTGTTTGTAAGGGTTGCGGTTGGTTAGTACATGATGCTAATGCTAAATTCTGTAAAATGTGTGGCACTCAGTTGGATAATGGTTGACTGTTGGCTGTTGTTAGTAGTTATTTGTTAGTAGTTATTTGTTAGTAGTTATTTGTTAGTAGTTATTTGTTAGTGGTTATTTGTTAGTGGTTATTTGTTAGCTGCAACCAATAACTAATAACTAACAACCAACAAGCAATAACCAATCACCAATAACCAACAACCAACAACCAACAACCAACAACCAACAACCAACAACCAACAACCAACAACCAATCACCAATAACCAATCACCAATAACCAATCACCAATCACCAATAACCAATAACCAATAACCAATAACCAATAACCAATAACCAATAACCAATAACTTCTTTAAGCTAAAGGTAACAAGATTTCAAATTCGGTACCTGTTCCTAATTCCGATCGCATTCTGAATGCGCCGCCGTGTTTGCCCGTCACGATTTGATAGCTAACTGCTAAGCTGGTTTCTTTGAGGGCGCGTTTTTCGGCAGAGAATGATTCTATGATTCTTTTGTATTTGTGAGGTGACATTCCCGGCCCGTTATCTGCTATGCGAATCGAAACCCAGCGATCGTGAAGTTGGTTCAAGTCGCTCGCAGGTTCGGGACAGCCCACTTCAGTTGTAATTTCAATTTGAGGCTGGCGATCGCCCTCTCTGATTCCTCCACCCTTGAACTCCTTCGCCAATTCTTGACCGACTGCTTCGTTAATTAATGTATGAATAGCATTGGTCAAGATATTCATAAATACTTGGTTGAGCTGTCCTGCATAGCACGGTACCGGCGGCAGGTAGCCGTAGTTTTTTACTACTTTTATTTCCCTGGTCAAACGACTTTTGAGCAGCAAGAGTATGCTGTCTATATTGGCGTGCAAGTCGGTCGGTTTGGGATAAATATCGTCGATGTGGCAGAAATTTTGCAAACTGGTTGCTAACTTACTCAAACGTTCGGCTCCGGCTTTGATGCTGGCCACAGTTCGCAGGAAATCGTTTTGCAAAAAGTCATAGTCTATCTTTTCTTTGAGCCGTGCTATTTCCGGCGGTTGTTCGGTACAGTGCGCGTCGTAAACTAAGAGCAACTCCATCAAGTTTTTGCTGTAGTCGCTGACGTAGGTTAAATTCCCCCAAATAAAGCCCACCGGATCTAAAATTTCGTGGGCTACTCCGTTGACTAAACGGCCTAAACTAGCCATTTTTTCGCTTTGAATCATTTGAGTTTGGGCTCTTTCGTAGCGGACTTGAGTTTCTATGCCGCGAATTTGCCAGTAGGCGATGTTTAGTGCGTGAGGGTCTAAGAGTCGGTAAGATTGGGAGTCTATTTGGACGACGATTGGTTCTGACTGCAATTCGGGCGATCGGCGCAAAGCTTGTGGAGCTCCCGCCAAAATGGTTGTACTCTCTGCGAGCAATAATATTTCGACGCGAGCGTAACTGTAGAGCACTTTCAGCGGCAGGTGCAAAAATAGCTCAGGGCCTTGGGGTTTGAGCAGATATTCCAGCAGTTGTCTGCGCGAGATCATGCCCGCAAACTCTCCTGCTTCGATCAAGACGACTCCCGGCACCAGAGGATGCCGTTCAAAGATTTCGGCAACTGTCACGGCCAAGCAGCTCGATTTTACCTGAAATTCATACAGGGGCAAATCCCAGAGGGTAGACTCTAGTGAAAGGTCTTGATGGCTGCCTTCGGAAAGTGAAGGGCTTTGTAGTTTGGAACTGAATGTATTTGCCACTGGAACTTTATAATTGCCGAAATGCTGGAAAAGTCAAATGAGAACTCACTACTAAGGTAGCCTATCATTTCACCGCAGCAGCGAACCAGAAAACTGTTTTTGAGTTAATCATGTTTTGCGAACTATTGGCAGGAGAATTTCAAATTTGGTGTTCTGGCCTGGTTGCGATCGCAAAAAAAGTTGGCCGCCGTGCTTTTCTGTGACGATTTGATGGCAGATAGCCAGTCCCATACCGCTGCCTTTCCCTGCCGGTTTTGTGGTAAAAAAGGTATCAAATATTTGCTGATGATGTTCTGGGGCAATGCCCGGCCCGTTATCAGCAATCTCAATTGCTACCTGCAGGCCCTGTTCAGTTTCTCTGACATTAGTGGTAATTTCGATTTGGGGCTGCCAGTTATCCGCGCACTCGGTCTGTATTTCTCTATTTGCTGCGTACTCTGTCAGGGCATCTATAGCATTAACTAACAAATTCAAAAACACCTGACTCAACTGACCGGAGTAGCCACTAACTAGGGGCAGTTCGCCGTAAATCTTTACCACTCTTATGCTATTCTTCAAGCGGTTTTTGAGAATTAACAGCGTCATATCCACGCATTCGTGAATGTCTGTCTCCATTGGCTTTGTCTCGTCCATATGAGAAAAGTGGTGCAGCCCGTTCACTATTTTTAGCAATTGCGAGGCTCCCAACTCCATCCCTTCTAAGGTGATCGGCAAATCTTCTTGTAAAAAATCAAACTCAATTTCTTCTTTGAGGGCATTAATTCGGGGAGAGGGTTCCGAATATTCCTCTTCATAAGCTGACATTAGTTGCAGCAAATTTTCAAAATAGGACAGCAGAAAAGTCAAATTTCCCCAAATACTGTTCAGCGGATTTCTAATTTCGTGGGCTACTTCTGCGACAATTCTCCCCAGACTCGCCATTTTTTCGGTTTGAATGAGTTTCGCTTGGGTTTGTTTCTTGAGCAGCTTATTTGTTAGTTGGTGAATTCGGGATTGAGCCACCATTAATTGGTGTGAGTCTAACAATTTGTAAGTCTGGGGTGCTACTTCCACTACTACGGGTTCGTAGACTAATTCTGCTAACCTGTAAAGAGATTCCGAGGCGGCTTCTACTATTAATTTACTACCGGGAAGCACCAGCAGCTCTTGCTTGGAAAACCTGTACAATACCTCTATCGGTCGCTTAAAAAACATTTCTAACCCGTAGCGCCTGTTAATTTTTTCATAAAAATAACGCCTGGATATCATGCCGACAAAATTACCCCGCTCGGTCAAAATGACGCCGGGAAGCATGGAATTTCCTTCAAAAGCCTGGGCTACTTCTTTTGCCTGTTGGGTTAAGTCAATTTGACAGTGGTAGAGAGGCAAATCTAGGAGAGTTGATTCTAAGGATATATCCCAACTACAAATTTCATTGATATGCAAAACGGATAACTCCGAGTTTGTTTCATGCACAGCAAACATAGATGAAACCCCTGTTAAATTTTGTATTGATGGATAAGTTAAGTTGCTATTAATGGCTAACGGGTAATTGCTAGTTTGTCAAATTTCAACAGCACCCAACGGGAAAACCCGATCGCAATAGCATGGTCTGCTAAGGATTTTGTTTCTAAATCAATGTTAAACGATCGAAGCTTTTGTGGAACTTACGGAACTCTTCTGTAAACTTTTTACCATGATATACCCTGCGATCGCGTGTTTTCCGAAAAATCTTAAAAATCTATCAATAGATTAGTGCAATCTGTTATGCAATTTTCCTCTTTAGGTAGGAAATTGGAGAACTGCGATCGCCCGTTATCAACAAATATACTGACATCCTTCGAGAGTTCGACGGCCCGGATTCCCACAGTCTCAGGAACTTGAGACACCAGCGCGCAAAACTGGCCCGGAGGCAAAAATCGGCAGATTTTACTGTATTTAAGCAAAAATGCCAATGCAGGCAAGTTTCCAACTCCAACTCCAACTCCAACAACCCCTAAATCTTAGTTTGCGAAAGCCCGCACCAGTCAGTAGATTTGAGATTTTAGATACTTTGACTTCGCCCTACAAGTTTGAGATTTACTCCACAGATGAATCAGCGAGCAGGAACAATAGTCTAAAATTTTAGTTGTGTGCGTGACGGTTTACCTGAATTTTTTGTTGCTATCAAAGATGTCAGTCAAGCGAACCCCTACCGAATCCCCAAAAACCTAGAAGCGGGCGCGAGCGAAGAGTCACGAAATCACAGCCAGAAGATGAAAGTAAAAGGGAGCATCTGGTGTTTTGCAAAACGCATTTTTTTTATTGAGCGTGCGATCGTCCCCGCTCGCATATTGTACTCGCTCTTCGGGGACGATCGCACTATAAACGCAAAACACCAGATGCTCCCAAGCAAAACCCGCTTGACCAATCGAATATTTATTGATTTGTACCCGCCTACTTGGTATATAAAAACGAGTTATTCAAGCGCAAGTCTTAAACCCATCGACCCACAACAACCCTCACCGTTCCGTCCGCCAACGTTTCCTCTTTTTCAACATGAAAACCCTCGGACTGCACCGCCACCATCAACTGGCGGCGCGCGTATTTTTGACTAATTGAATTGACAAATTCTTGCTTGTTAATTCTAGCGCCCCAAAAATCCGCAACCAATTCGTAATTCTCTCCGTTGCGACGAAAACCCAAATCGTAACCGTTGGATTGCCGAATCACATACTCCGCATTAGTTTGGTCGCCCTGATAACCCCGCACCTGCACGTTGGACTCTACGTTATAACCCAACTCTTCCAACACTTGATGCAGCAGTTCGCCATTGGTGATTTGAACCTCGATCGTTGTGAAGTGTGACATATCACTTTCAGATTTTTTTGTGAAACGCTGATTTGATTATCATAGCATCAACAACCACAGTCAATAACTTAGGACTTGCGCTATTTAACTCGACTTTTACGACAAATATAGAGCTTTGCAGAGTTACACCTGCACATCAACCCGCTTGAACGGTGCTTTGATCCACCGCGCCTTGTCATTCCCGAATTTCGTTTTTTTAATAGATACTATAACGATAAAAAATCAACTTTAAAAACGAAAGTTTAACCATAGCTTAATCATTATTCACCCGTGTTTTAATCCTACGATCTAAAACTTGTACGGGTAACTTGAAGTGTCTAAAATCTAAAGTTAACGGATATCGGATTCGATCGCGCGTGCGCCCTAGTGTCGGCAATAGGTCGCTGACTGAAGTCCGCACTACAAACCGTTTTTATTAGGATAATCTACCCGACATGGCGTTACAGCATCTTAGGTTTTAGGTTTTAGATTTAAATCGCTGTTCCCTTGCGATCGCCCCGCTCGCACTTTTGTTAGCCGTGACTATATTTCAAAAATCCCGATTTCCGATTCTGGAGTGCGTGAATATACGCAAATAATATGAAAATTTTATAATTGTATGTCTTGTACAAGGCTAACATTGCGAAACTCATTTTTAAAATACTACAGGTGCTTACCGTGAAAATACGTATTTACAGGCATTATTCAGCTTGTTATCAACCTTTAAAAAGTTGCCAGGAATACAGGCAGGGGAGCAATTGCTGAATGTTTTAAACAAGATTTAAACTATCGCATCTGGCTCGGATGAGTATCCCGAAAAACTGTAATATTTTACTTAAAAAGTTTATGCTTAAAAGATAGCCCGGGATTAAATATACAGTACATCCCTGAGAACCATGTCATACTGCAACCAATCCATCTGTCGATCGCGCAATCCTGCTGAAATGTGCGACACTGCTGCGAGTTGGCAGCTTATAGCCGATCGACTAACGGTAGAATTGAGCAACACGCGCGCGAAGCTTCATGCCGAAATCGATCGGCTAAAACAAGAAAACGAAACCCTCCACGCCGCCCTCAGTTGTTCCCCAATTTTCCTGTGGGCAACTGACAAAGACGGCAGGTTAACCCTTGCTTCCGGCAAAAACATAGAAAATTTGGGGTTCAAACAACCTGTAACTGTGGGACTGTCGATTTTTGAAGTTTACGGCAGTCAGCCAGATATCTTAGAAAATATTGCCGAGGTAATAGCAGGAAAAGATCGCACTTGGAATGCCCAAGAGGGGGATTTTATTCACGAAATTCGATCGACAGCGCTGCGAGATGCAAGGGGGGAAATTGTCGGGGCTGTCGGTGTTGCTACCGATATTACCGATCGCCAAAAGTCGATCGCCACTCTCGAAACAGCAAATCAAGAATTAGAAAACAGACTTCAGCAGCAAACAACAGCCTTCAATACAGCACTTGCCGCCAGCGAAAAAAAGTACCGCAACCTTGTAGAGACCTCCCAAGAACTTATTTGGTCGATCGATATTCAAGGCATCTTAACTTTTGTCAATACCGCCGCCAAACGCATCTACGGTTACGACCCCCCAGAAATGATCGGCCGCCGCTTTACTGAATTTTTAGTTCCCCAACAAAACAGCAGACAAATAGAAATATTTGCCGAACTTTTAGCGAGAACCAGCCTTCAGCAACAAACCCCCAATTCTCCTTACGAAATAGAACAAGTTCGCAAAGACGGTAGCCCCGTCCACCTGCGCGTCAACAGCATCATCAACCAAGGTGAAAACGGCGCTATTTTAGGTCTTTGCGGAACCGCAACAGATATTAGCGATCGCAAGCGATCGGAAGCAGCACTCCAAGAAGCCACAGACCAACTTCGCGCAGTCTTAGATGCAGTGCCCGGACTCATTTCTTGGATCGGTTCAGATTTGCGGTATATAGGAGTCAACCAGCACCTAGCCACCTCCTTCCAACTGTCTCCAGAAAGCTTTGTCGGTCAAGAAATCAACTTTCTCGACAAAGGATCGGCTTTTGGAGAACTGATCCGAAACTTTTTTGACAGTTCATCTCGCCAAATCTGGCAAGAAATAGACATAGAAATTAATGGCAACACCCGCAATTATCTAATAGTAGCTCAGAAATATCATCAAGGAACCGCAGCAGTTTCGGTAGGAATAGACATTACCGACCGCAAACGCGCCGAAGCTCAAAAAACCGAACTAATCGCTTCTTTGCAAGAATCTGAGCGCAAATTACGCAGCCTTTACGAAGCCACCAGCGACGCAGTAATGCTACTAGACGAACAAGAATTTTTTGACTGTAACGTCGCCACCTTAAGAATCTTCGGCTGTAGTAATAAAAAACAGTTTTACGGAAAAAAACCCAGCGAATTTTCCCCGCAATTTCAGCCTAGCGGACAAGACTCATACAGTTTAGCCGCACAGAGAATATCGACAGCAATGCAAGCAGGTAGCTGTCGCTTTGACTGGGTACACAAACGGCTAGACGGTTCAGAATTTCCAGCCGAAGTGCTGTTAAATGTAATGGAAATTAACGGTCGTAAAGTAATTCAAGCAGTAGTGCGAGACATTACAGACCGCAAGCGCGACGAAGATCGGATCAAAGCATCCCTCGCAGAAAAAGAAGTCCTCTTCAAAGAAATTCACCACCGCGTCAAAAATAACCTGCAAGTTATTTCCAGTTTGCTCAAACTTCAGTCCCGCTACATCAAAGACAGCAGGGTTACTGAAATGTTAAAAGAAAGTCAAAACCGAGTCATGTCAATGGCCCTGGTTCACGAACAATTGTATCAATCCAAAGATTTTTCAAACATTAACTTTGCTGAATATATCCAAAATCTCGCCCACAATTTATTTCAAGCTTATGAAACTCATGCAGAAAGCGTCAAATTGCGAACAAATATTGCGCCGTGTTCTATGAATATTGACGAGGCTGTTCCTTGCGGATTAATTATCAACGAACTTGTGACCAATGCACTAAAATATGCTTTTGAAGGAGAAATTGCAGGTACAATTAACATAGACTTTAGTTTGGAAAATGATAGGGTTTGCGTGCTAACTGTCAGCGACAGCGGTGTTGGTTTTCCTCAAGACTTAGATTATCGAAATGCTCGCACATTGGGTTTGCGACTTGTCGGATCTTTAGTTAAGCAAATTAGGGGGAAAATAGAGCTACTAGCAACAACAGGCACGACTTTTAAAATAACATTTTCTAAACAACAATAGCCATCTTCGGAGACAAAAAATATGCCCAATAAAAAAATTCTGATAGTTGAAGACGAAAGCATTATTGC
Organism: Microcoleus sp. S1D4; assembly: GCF_036700765.1. Lineage (NCBI taxonomy): Bacteria > Bacillati > Cyanobacteriota > Cyanophyceae > Oscillatoriales > Microcoleaceae > Microcoleus > Microcoleus sp. S1D4. Next base: position 420,120 of record NZ_JAUBPP010000001.1, on the reverse strand, counting down.
CGAAGATATTTCCGACAGCTTAATATCTCTTGGTTATAGAATCACTGATATTGCCTATTCAGGAGAAGAAGCAATTCAATCGGCAACACAATCTCGACCAGATTTAGTTTTAATGGATGTTAACCTGCAAGGAGAAATCGACGGTATTACAGCAGCAGAAGTAATTCGATCGCGCTTGGCAATTCCGGTAATTTATCTAACAGCCTATGCTGACGAAAATACGTTGCGGCGGGTCAATTCAACCAAACCATTCGGCTATATTGTTAAACCATTTGAAGAAAAAAACTTGCACACAACTATTCAAATAGCTCTGCACCGACATCAGCACGACTGCTTGACAAACTTGCCAAATCGTTCGCTGTTGCGAGAGCAGCTAAGTCAGGTATTGGAAAAGCACAAAGAAGTGCCAGAAATCGTTCCCGTTGTTACTCTCAGTATAGATAGAATTAACAGGATTAACAGTACATTTGGACACGATATTGGCGATTTTGTACTTTGCGAAATTGCCGAACGGCTGAGCAACTGCACGGATAAAATTAATATGGTGGCTCGTTTGGAATCTGCTGAATTTGCAATTGTTATCGAACCAGTTACCAAAAAACAGGATGCTGTCAAAATTGCTCAAAATATTTTAGATATTGTAGCCCAACCTATAATGGCCAGAGGCTCCGAACTTTACGTCACGGCGAGTATCGGCATTTGTTTATCTCCAAACGACGGCAGCAATGGAGACGAACTGCTTAAAAATGCTTATACAGCTATGTACAATTCTCAGGAGAAAGGAGGAAATAACTATCAATTTTATACCGCTAAAAATGCAATTATTTCCATTAACAAGTTTAGTCAAGAAAATTGTCTTCGCCATGCTTTGAAACGCTCGGAATTTGAAGTTTATTATGAACCACAAATACAAATTAAAACAGGAAAAATCGTTGGTGCTGAAGCATTAGTGCGCTGGAATCATCCAAAAAGAGGCCGAGTTTCCCCTGCAGAATTTATTCCAATGGCTGAAGAAATGGGCTTAATTGCACCGCTGGGCGAATGGGTTTTAGAGACTGCTTGCAGGCAAACTAAAGCGTGGCAAATTGAGGGTTTACCTCCGCTGCGGGTAGCGGTCAATGTGTCAGCCCGCCAGTTTGAAGGCGAAAATTTGACGGAGAGAGTAAGCCAGATATTGAGAGAAACGAATCTCGATCCTAAATGTTTGGAATTAGAATTGACGGAAGGTCTGATTTTGCAAGATGAAATGGCTGCGGCGGGAGCTTTTCAGGTATGGAGAGAGATGGGGATTAGGATAGCCATTGATGATTTTGGGATTGGGTATTCTTCTTTGAGTTATCCGAAACGCTTTGTATTTGATGCGCTCAAAATTGACAAGAGTTTTATTCGGGATATTGCGGACGATCGCCAAAATGCAGCGATTACAGTAGCGATTATTCAAATGGCGCACTCTCTGAATATGACTGTGATTGCTGAGGGGGTAGAAAATGAGCGGGAACTTGCGTTTTTGTGCGCCCGCGATTGCGACGAAATTCAAGGCTATTTTTTCAGTCAGGCTTTACCAGCGGCTGAGTTTGAGGCCTTGCTCAAAAGCGATAAGCGTTGGGAATTATAGCAGTTTTCAGGTAATATCGTTTCCGCTTGGATCGGAATGATTTAACCGCAGAGAACACAGAGTACACAGAGTCCGAGAATATATATCTGAATCATTCCGATGAAGAGAGGATTTGATATAAGATAGTACCCAAAAGCGGTTCGCGCGTGCGGAATGCGAGTCCGCAAAAGAGCAGACTCGCATTCCACACGCGCGATCGAATTTTAGGAATGAAATTTTAATAACTGTTACTTGTTGCTTGTTACCAGGCTCTGCCTGGTAACGAGCCGAATCTATTTTTAACTGTAAAGACTCGCCACATATTCGCCGTAGCCGTTATAGGGCAAAGTCGGGCGAGTTTCCCACGACCAACTGTTACCGGGGCCGACGACTCTTTCGCTGGCTTGAGACCATCTGGGGTGAGGTTGGTCGGGGTTGACATTTGCCTCAAAAGCGTATTCGTTGGGGCCGACTGTATTCCAAAAAGTAGCGGGTTGTTTTTCGACAAATTCAATTTTGACGATCGACTTTGCGCCCTTAAAACCGTACTTCCAAGGAATCACTTCTCGCAGCGGCGCACCGTTTTGTTTTGGTAGCTGCCGCCCGTACAAGCCCGTAGCAAAAAATGCTAAATCGTTGGCCATTTCCTCAATCCGCAGACCTTCGGTGTAAGGCCAAGGATAAAATTGTGACATCAAACCGGGGCCTGGAGTAATTTTTTTGTCATAAAACGAGGTGAAGCGAACGAATTTAGCATTTGATTGTGGTTCGACATCAGCCATGAGTAATTTCATGGGAAATCCGACCCAAGGAACTACCATTGCCCATGCTTCTACACAGCGAAATCGATAAACTCGTTCTTCGATGGGAAATTTTTTGTAGATGTCGTCAATGTCGTAAGTGCGGGGATTTTTGACTAAACCTGCTACTTCTACTTTCCAGTTTTCTGTTGGCAAAGCTTGAGCGGCTTCCCAGATAGATTTTGTGCCGCCGTATTCGTAAAAGTTGTTATATTTTGTAGCTAAGGCTTCGTCGGTAATTGCTCTATCGACTTTTGCGAAGTTAGAATTCCGGGTCAATCCCGAATATGCTTGGGTTGAGCCTTGGTCCAGAGCGGTTTTTGAGCTATCACTGCTTTGACAGCTTGTCAGCGGCAGCAACGAAGCAGTCACGCCAGCGCCGATTAAATTTGTCATGAAGCGGCGGCGGTTGAGAAAGGCTGTTTCTGAGGTAATTTGGGGATCGAGAATTTCCCAAGATTTAGGAATGCGAATGAAGGGCATAAGTAATAGTTAAAAGTTAGTAGTTCGTCGGGCGAAATTTGCCCAAATTTCAATTTTTTAGTTTATTTGAAATTTGAGATTTACTCAGGGCGAACGGAGGATAGGGGAGTTTTGGCAAGGCCTCGCGATGGCTTGACTTGGCGCTGCGAGCAAAATTATTGTATCTGCAATGACAGTATAGCCTAATTCGTTGAAAGCGAGTTCTGCCGAACAATGTCACGGCACGCGGGCGATCGACCTATTATACCAATTTCATAAAGTAGTGCTAGATATTAGCCCCCCAACGGTAGCTTAGTAAGGGGGGGCTAGGACTTCACCCATAACACAGCTTTAGAAAAATGGTATTAAACCTCCATCGCAGGAAAGTCAGTAATAATTAACGCGCGATCGACCGCAGGAATTGTCACTAAAATCTTGGAAACAATTATCATGAAGCAAAGCAATGATTCAAATTATTTAATTTGTCCAAAGGAAGCGGCACGCACCGCCCCGCTTTCCTCCCCCACTCCTGGCTTTAAGTCGGACGGGGGTCTCCAGCGGAAAGAGAAATGAGTTACTGCATCAATCCCAATTGCCAGCATCCAGAAAATCTCGATCGCGCCACAGCCTGCAAAAGCTGCGAGTCAAACTTGCTGTTAAAAGGTCGCTACCGAGTATTTCACCCCCTCGGTCAAAGTCTCGGTTGCCGCACCTTCTTAGCAGTCGATGAAGACCAACCAACCCAACCCCGCTGCGTCATTCAACAGTTCTGCAGCTCAGTGTCCTCAGTCGCCGACAATGGCGCACAGCTAAACCAGACATTTCGCAGCGACGCCAGCGTCCTCGAAGAGTTGGGTAAACATCCCCAAATACCGAAACTGCTGGCATTTTTTGAAGTCGAAGGCTGCCAGTATTTAGTGCAAGAATACATCCCCGGTCGCAATTTGGCCGATCGACTGTCGCAAAAAGGCGTACTGAAAGAAATTCACATTTGGTATTTGCTGAGCGAATTGTTGCCTGTCCTGCAACTGGTTCACGACCATCAACTAATTCACCGAGACATCAAACCCTCCAATATTATTCACCGCAAAACGAGCCAAAATGGCTTAATAACGGCGGGTAAAGAGGATGTAGGTACTATACCCTGGGAGGAGGAATCGGGACTGGTTTTAGTCGATTTCGGCGCGGCAATTCCTGCCAACAGCGGGCCGCTGAAAACAGAAACAGTGACTGGTTCGGCCGAATTCGCCGCTCCCGAACAAATCAAAGGTCAAGCTATTTTGAGCAGCGACATCTACAGTTTGGGCGTGACTTGCATTCATTTGTTAACAGGAATGTCGCCCTTTGATTTGTTTGATATCAAAGGGGACACTTGGGCCTGGAGGCACTATTTGAAAATACCAGTTTCGAGCAGACTCGGCCGCATCCTGGATAAAATGGTAGAACGAGAAGCCTCAAAACGCTATCGATCGACCGAAGCAATTCTCAGAGACATAAAATACGGCCCGACACCGATAGACGCGATTGTCAACAAACCCAGAGTGACTTTGGCTTTGTGGGGAGGAGCCGCCGTGGCCCTAATTTCTGTGCTGCTGGGTTCTGGCTTGTCATCGACAGTACCGGAGGCTTTCACTTCTTCCGAACCAGTTTCCAGCATTCCCGAAATTCGGTTCGAGCCGCCCCCGATGCAGAATTTCAGCAGTGAGCCATTGCAGTCAGGCCCTGCAGTTCGCACTCTCGCAGAGCAAGACAAAAACCCGGTGTGGGCTGTAGCAGTCAGTCCCAACGGCCGCGTCATAGTCAGCGGCAACAATGACGGGACAATTCGCCTGCTGCACAAGCGTCACGGCAAAATACTCAAAGTTATCTCAGCACATTTGGGGCCCGTGTGGTCGGTGGCTGTCAGTCCCGACGGCAGGACGATCGCCAGCGGAGGCGCAGACGGTACGATTAAATTGTGGAATTTCTATTCTGGCAAGTTAATTCGGACGTTGGACGGAGACAAAGATGGAGTGTTCTCAGTTGTTTTCAGTCCCGACGGCCGAGTCCTCGCCAGTGTCGGTAAAGACAATACATTGAAACTGTGGCAAGTCGAAGGCGGTGCCGAGTTGCAAACCCTCAAGGGGATTACCGACGAAGTGCATTCAGTGGCTTTCAGTCCCAACAAAGATACTTTGTTTGCTGGCAAGGGCGACGGTACGATCGAGATGTGGAATTGGAAGACTGGGGAATTCCAAGCGACTCTCAGGGGTCATGTCGATGCTGTTTCGGCTTTGGTTGTCAGCCCGGATGGTAATATTTTGGGCAGCGGCGGTTGGGACAACACGGTGAGGATTTGGGATATCACCACGAATCACGGGCCGCAGCCCTCGGGCGAGGTGACTTTTACCGGTCATGCCGATCGCATCCAGTCTTTAGCTTTCAGTCCCGACAGCGAGACGTTAGCTAGCGGCGATTTGAGCGGTACTATCAAGCTGTGGGCGATGGATAGCGGGGAACAGGGTACGCTCAAAGGTCATTCGACTTGGGTGGAACTGGCTTTTAATCCTCAAGACAAAACGTTGATCAGCGGCAGTTATGACGACACGATTAAGGTGTGGCGACTGTCTCCTTGATTTTTCTATTCTTTCTTGGAACAATCTTTAACCATAATCTTTGATTTGGTTGGGGATTGTTCAAAACTCGGCGATGGAAATTGCTTAAGAGTCAAACTTTCGTCCGCCTCCGCCGAGTTAGGCAATTCCGCCGTTAACGCGGATATTTTGTCCGGTAATCCAGCGGGCTTGTTCGCTGCACAAAAAAGCCGTCACATCGGCAATATCTTCAACTTTTCCGAGTCTTCCCAAAGCAGTCATTTGAGTGAATCTTTGGATTTGTTCGGCGGTTTTTCCGACTGTGAAAAGTTCTGTATCCGTTGGGCCCGGAGAAATGACATTGACTGTAATTGCCCGATCGCCCAATTCCTTCGCCAGCGATCGAGTTAGCTGTTCCACCGCACCTTTTGTCGCCACGTAGGCCCCGTAAGTTGGCAATAGCATAGCAGTTGTCGAACTAGAAAAGTTGACAATTCTACCTCCATCTGCCATGCGTTTAGCAGCTTCTTGACAAGCAAAAAACGTGCCTTTGACGTTAATTGCAAAAAGATTATCAAACTCTGCTTCGGTAACTTCCGCTACAGTTTTGGAAAGATTTACTCCTGCATTGTTGACTAAAATATCGATTTGTGAATAGGTTTCGAGAGCGCGATCGAACAAATTGCAAATTTCTGCGGTTTTGCTGACATCCGCTTGCACGGCTAATGCTTTGCCGCCTGCTGCTTCAATCGCTGAGACAACCTCTTTTGCTGCTTCTGCTGCTTTGGCGTAGTTGATGACAACCGATGCGCCTTCTTGAGATAATCGAAGGGCGATCTCGCGTCCAATTCCCCGCGATGAACCAGTCACAATTGCTACTTTTCCTGTTAGTGATGCCATGAGATTTGCTCTCCAATTAGCGTTGATATTCTCTCTATGGTAAAGTAGTGTCGGCTGTTCAAGTAAAATTTATGACCGCAAATTCCGAGTTAACACAGCAGTATTTGTCAGCGGGCGAGAACCTGCAGAAATCGGGAAAATTTGAGGAGGCGATCGCCCAATACCAACAAATATTAGCACTCAAACCGGATGCGGCGGTTGCGTGCAGCAAGATAGCAGAAGTTTATTATACGCAACAGAAATATGTAGAGGCGATCGCCTCCTGTTACCAAACACTGCGCCATCAACCCAATTTCGCCCCAGTCTACAAAACCCTAGGCAATATTCTGCAAGCCCAAGGCAAAATAGAAGCGGCGGTGCGCGCCTACTCAAAGGCGATCGAATTCGACCCCAATTTGGTGGCGGCTTATGTTAATTTGGGCAGTATGTTTTACAAACAAGGCTTGCTAGACGAAGCAATAACTTATTACCAAAAGGCGATCGCTATACAGCCAGACTTAGCCGCCGCTTACTGGAACTTAGGCAAAGTATTAGAACAGCAAGGGCGCACCAACGAAGGCTTAATATATCAAGAAAAAGCTTTAAAATTAGAGCCAGAATTAGCCAAGTAGTTGTAGGGTGTGTCGCCTGCGATAACTCCCTAAACCAAGCTCGAAATTCTCACAGCAACGCACCTGTGCTTAGAATTTGAGTGAAAAAAAACAACATTTTTTTTGCACACTTATAGCTGTTCTCGGAAAGATGAGGTATTCACCAATTCATTTAACAGTTCCCCAATCCCGCAATCCCCGAATCCTCCAATCCTCTAATCTAAAATCTCAAATCTCAAATCTAAGTTGACTGTAGTTTGGTCCGCATAAATCATAGAAATAAAGTCTTCACTACAAACCGTTTTATCGCAAAAAAACATGAATTTAGAAGCCAAAAATCAAGACCAACAGCACCCGCAATACAAGCGCGATCGAGCCAGTGTCAATACTTTATTAACAGGAGAAGCAACCGACTACAATTTATCGGAATTAGCAAGATTAATAATTCGCTACCGAGGCTTTCCCGGCGCTAGAGATATTCAATCAGACTTAAAAAAAGTCCTGCAACAATGGAATCATACCGAAGAAACTCTTTACGAACAAACCCGTAAAATTCACGCCACAGGTGAAGTTTACAGGAAACAAAAAAGCGACCAAGAAGATTGGGCTTAATAATACCAAAGCTTAGAAGTGAAGTAGCGATCTAAATTAATGAGTAATTTTAGGTCTCGGAGCCGGTGCGCCTCGCAGCATTCCTTCTGTACTCAAGTCTTCATCAATTTCTTCCCAGTGAATGCCATAGCCTCCTCCACATACTTCCCATTTTTCCCTTTGGTGGAGCGTTGCATTAAACAATCTTGGATACCAAATTAAAGGCACGGTAATGATTCGTCCATCAATCAAATCAACACTAATGGTTTCTTCTGTAAAATGAATGTGCTTAACTCTCTCGTCCGCTCGAATCGCCAAAATACCCATACCAAGGTTCCAATAGCGTTTGTTTATTTTCTTGTACTACCGACTCTATTTTACGAAGTTCTTTAGCACTAAAACCAAGGTTATTTCCTAAACTGACTGGCTCCAACCAAAATTTAACCGATGATTTGTCTCTGTCAATATAAACATGAGGTGGTTAATTTGGTTCATGGCTGTAAAAGTAAAGTCGGTAACGGCCTATTCGTAAAATAGTTGGCATAGTTCCAAGCTATACAATATTTCAACGGGAATCTCTGTATTTTTTTATTATTATTCTTCTAGAACACGGGTTTTATATTTCAACTGGTTCCCAGCCAGAGCCAGGGAACCAGTCAACAGTCAACAGTCAACAGTCAACTGTTAACTATTTTTAAACCATCTCCGGCGAAACTTGCATTGCCGGCTGCGGCTGGAACTGGAACAGCGAATAAACCACATTGCGGCGGATATCCGTCATCATGTCCAAAAACAGCTCGTAACCTTCAGTTTTGTACTCGATTAACGGGTCTTTTTGTCCGTAACCGCGCAACCCGACAGACTCGCGCAAAGCATCCATTTGCTGCAAGTGTTCCCGCCACAAAGTATCAATTTGCTGCAAGATAAAGAACCGCTCAGCATCGCGCATCAATTCCGCTCGGATGGCATTAACTTCCGCTTCTTTCATGTCGTAAGCGTTGCGAACTTGTTCGTGGAGGAAAGTTTTAATTTCCTCAACCGACAAATCCTCTAATTGATCGGGAGTCATGTCAGCTAGGAGATAAACAAATTCCTTCACTTTGCTGACAAGTTTTTCGAGTTCCCATTCTTCCGAAGGCAACTCGGGATTGATGTATGCTCCCACGATGTCGTCCATCGTTTGTTCGGCATATTTAATTACCTGTTCCTTCGAGTCCAAACCTTCCAAGACTCGGCGGCGTTCTGCATAGATTGCTCGACGTTGATTGTTCATCACTTCGTCGTATTCAAATACCTGTTTGCGGATGTCGTAGTAGTAGGTTTCGACTTTTTTCTGAGCGCCTTCGAGGGAACGAGTCAGCATTCCAGATTCGATCGGCATATCTTCCTCAACACCGAAAGCCTTCATCAAACCTGCTACCCGTTCGCCGCCGAAAATCCTGAGCAAATTGTCTTCCAAACTCAAGAAAAACCGCGTAGAACCGGGGTCTCCTTGGCGTCCCGCCCGGCCCCGCAACTGATTGTCAATCCGGCGCGATTCGTGGCGTTCGGTACCGATGACGTGGAGGCCTCCCAACTGCACAACTTCATCGTGTTCGCTGCTGGTAAAAGCATCGTACTCGCTGCGAGTTAAATTGTAAGCTTCCCGCAATTTTTGAATTACGATGTCTTTGGTAGGGGCTTTTTCCGAGGCTACAGCCACAATGTCATCGGCTTTCAATTCCGAGAGCGATCGCTCCCCGTACTCCTTCACCGCCAATTCCACCGACGCCTTGAGCAGTTGCTCAGCATCTTTCGATAGCTGCGTGGGGAAAATCTGCGCCGAAGCTTTCCAAGACTTGACCTTTTTGGCAGTTTGACCAAAACCTTGAGCTGCGGGGCGGCCGCCAATACCGGGAACTTGCACCAGCGAAAACCCTTCTTCATCCTCCGGCTGCACGATCCGGGGCATCAAATACTCCCGCAACTTGAGCCGCCCCATGTACTCAGAATTACCGCCCAAAATGATGTCTGTACCGCGTCCGGCCATGTTAGTGGCGATCGTCACAGCGCCTTTGCGTCCGGCTTGAGCGATAATTTCCGACTCCCGTTCCACGTTTTCCGGTTTCGCGTTGAGCAAATTGTGAGGAATCTTGAGTTCTTGGAGCAGCCGCGACAGCAACTCGGATTTTTCTACGCTCGTGGTGCCCACCAGCACCGGGCGACCGATTTCGTGCATTTCAGCACATTCTTGGGCGATCGCCTTCCACTTCCCAGCCTCCGCCTTGTAAACCATATCCGAAAGGTCAGTGCGGCTCGTCACCCGGTTTGTCGGAATCAGCGTCACTTCCAGGCTGTAAATCTTCTCAAATTCGGTTTCTTCAGTCTTCGCCGTCCCAGTCATTCCCGACAGCTTCGGATAAAGCAAAAAGAAATTCTGATAGGTAATCGTCGCCAGTGTCTGAGTTTCCGGCTGAATTTCCGCCCGTTCCTTCGCTTCGATCGCCTGGTGCAAACCGTCGCTCCAGCGCCTTCCGGGCATCACCCGGCCGGTAAACTCATCGACAATCACCACTTCGCGATCGGGATTGACAATGTAGTTAATATCCTTAATAAACAATTCCTTCGCCTTAATCGCATTAAAAATGTAATGCGCCCAAGGGTCAGCCGGGTCGTACAAATCCGTAACGCCCAACAACCGCTCAGCTTCCCCAAACCCTTCATCGGTCAACAGCACATTCCGTGCCTTTTCGTCAACCTCGTAATGTTCCTCATTTTCCTTTCTCAGAGCAGCAGCCACCTCAGCCGCCCCGATATATTTCTCGCTGGGGCGTTCCACCTGGCCGGAAATAATCAGAGGCGTCCGTGCTTCATCGATCAGCACCGAGTCAACCTCATCAATCACGCAGAAATTAAAAGGACGCTGGACTACATCTTCCATCACAGTAGCCATATTGTCCCGCAAATAATCAAAACCCACCTCGCTGTTAGTGGCGTAGGTAATATCGCAGTTATAATTTTTCTTGCGTTCAACCTGATCCATGCCCTGCTGGATCAGCCCCACCGTCAATCCCAGAAAGCGGTGCACCTGCCCCATCCATTCCGCGTCCCGCCTTGCGAGATAATCGTTGACGGTGATGATGTGTACGCCTTTACCGTTGAGGGCGTTGAGGTAAGCCGGCAGTGTCGCCACCAGAGTTTTGCCTTCACCGGTTTTCATTTCGGCAATTTGGCCTTTGTGGAGGATGATGCCGCCGAGGAGTTGGACATCAAAGTGGCGCATTCCCAAAACCCGCTGTCCCGCTTCCCGCACCACTGCAAAAGCTTCTGGCAAGATTTCGTCTAGGATTTCTTTCTCTTCGTTGAGAGATTTAGCTTTTGCCAGACGTTCTTGAAACTCGGCAGTTTTCCCTCTGAGGCCGTCGTCTGAGAGGGTACGGAAGTCTTCTTCCAAGATATTGATATCAGCTACCCAAGGCTGAAATTTTCTCAGTTTGCGCGCGTTGGGATCGCCTAACAGATTTTTAAACATGGCAGGAGAGGCAGATTTTTAATAATTTAGCTATTAGCTTTCAGGGTTACGGGCTGTAGTGTTAGCCACAACATATACCTTTCCAGATTGTAGCAGAAGACCGGGCGGTTGAAACCGCGCCTGTACAGACACTCGCGCCCATTGCCAAGGGTTGAATAAGATCGGGCTATTGAGATTATCTGATTGCATTCAGTCCGGTTGGCATGGAGTTTGTTTGTACGGACGCGATTTCAACCGCCGTCTCATCTATGAAGCATTCCCCGAATCCTGGGCTCGCGGTATTTCGTAACTCAGGAAATCATAAGCCATTTTCGTATTCGGAAAAATTGCCTGCGCTTCCTTGAGCAAATCATCCAGGACGATCGCATTTCCCGGAGCGTAACGCGGGCTAAAATGCGTCATAATTAACTGTTTCGCCCCAGCGATCGAAGCCACTTGAGCCGCCATTGTCGAAGTTGAATGGAGGCGATCGAAGGCCATTTGAGCATCTTGATGAGCAAAAGTAGCTTCATGCACCAACAAATCAGCATCCTTCGCTAATTCCACGGCCCCGTCACAAAAAACCGTGTCAGTACAATAAACAAACTTGCGCCCGATTTGATCGGGGCCACAAAAATCAGTACCTTTAAACTGTCGCCCGTCCTCTAACTTTACCGTCTTTCCTTGTTTTAATTGACCGTAAAGCGGCCCCCAAGGAATACCCACAGCCTTGGCTTTTTCTACATCAAAATGTCCCGGACGATCTTTCTCAGTTACTCGATAACCAAAAGCAGTAACTCGGTGCTTCAAAGGGCCGCAGCTAACAATATATTCATCATCTTCATAGATGACTCCCTCGTGAATTTTGTGTACCTTCACCGGGTAAGAAAAATGAGTTTGAGAATACCGAACGCCAGCTTGCAAATATTCTTCAAGTCCCGGAGGCCCGTAAAGATCGATGCGCTTGACATTCCCCGCCAAACCGCAGCTAGCCAGCAAACCCATTAAGCCGAAAATGTGGTCGCCGTGCAGGTGAGTGATGAAAATACGGCTCAGTTGGCTGACTTTGAGCTCGCTGCGGAGAAACTGATGCTGAGTTCCTTCGCCGCAGTCAAACAGCCAGAGTTCCGCTCGCTGAGGCAAACGCAGGGCGATGCTGGAAACGTTGCGCGATCGCGTCGGCACGCCGGAGCTAGTTCCGAGAAATGTAATCTGCAAGAGTCAAATCACCTCAATTAAATCTTAAAAAATATGTTACATATATCCAGAGTGCGGCAAATCCGACCTAAATGAAATAGTCGCAGGCAGGAACCGGGATAAATCGCTGTTGCTGCGAGCATCGAGTCGTTCCAATCTTTTTTGACAGGCGCACAAAGTGCCAAACCCAATTCTAACGTTTTCTTTCTGCCGTTCTCCTTCCTTTTTCGCGAACCAAACCTTCCCCTTAAAAATTCTCAAACTCGTACAGCACAGGAGGAAATTTTTTAAATGCAGCCAGGAGTGTTATTTGCTTCGCTTCTTTCAAGATTAACAAAACGCTACTTTTGGATTTCTCTGTTGTTTTGGCTGGTAATGGTAGCCCCAGCACAGGCGGCGCTGATCTTGCGAGTGGCGGTACAAGACGGCGCAAGTCAGATCAAAGTCGGCAGTTCTACTAAGGCTGCAATCCGCGACGGTAGCGGGCGCAATTTGGGCGAACTGTCTGCCAACAGTTCTGGATCGGCTCAATTTCGATCGGGCAAAGTGGCGATCGGACGCTGGGCCGCCAATCAAATTTGGATCGAGCCGACCGGGAACGGGTATGTTTGGATTGGCGATCGGTGGTATCGCGGACGCACCCTTGTAATTCCCGAAAAAGGATCCCTGACAGCAGTCAACTACGTCGATATCGAACAGTATCTCTACAGCGTTCTGGGTGCCGAAATGAGCGGCAATTGGCCTCTGGAGGCCTTAAAAGCCCAAGCAGTCGCCGCCCGTTCCTACGCAATCCACGAGCGCCTCAAAAGCGAAACCGACCTTTACGATGTGGACGACACTCAGTCTTCGCAGGTTTACAAAGGACTGCAAACAGAATCTTCGGGTACTTATAGCGCAGTCGATGCCACCGCAGGTCAAGTTCTCACCTACAACGGTCAGATTATTTTAGCTGTTTTCCACTCAGCATCTGGCGGACATACCGAAAATGTTGAGGATGTTTGGACGGAACCCCTGCCTTACCTGCGCGGTGTTCCTGACTTTGACCAAGGCGCGCCGGTTTATCAGTGGAAAGAAAATTTTTCCCGCGCTCAAATCAGCAGCAAGATTTCCGGTGTCGGTAACGTCATCTCGATGAAGCCAGAACGCACTACCGCTTACGGCAGCGTTTTGAGGATGAAAGTTGTGGGAGATGGCGGTTCTAGAGTGATGACTGGGGCAGATTTGCGTCGGGTTCTGAGTTTGAGGAGCACGCGGTTTACGGTGATTCCTCAGTATGCAGGCGGGAGCGCCAAGAACAGCGGCCAAGCTCCTACGAGTTTTCAAGTTGCTGGCAAAGGTTTCGGTCACGGTGTTGGCATGAGCCAGTGGGGAGCTTACAATTTGGCCAGGCAGGGATACGGCTACCAGCAGATTTTGTTGCACTATTACCGGGGCGCTGCTTTGGCTAGAATAGCTGTTCAGTAACTGCTGGGAAGAAGGAAGTTTGGCAGCGGGTTTTTTAACGGATTTAATGGGTTTAACGGATGGATTTTGAGGAGCAAAGTCTGAAGGTTGAAGCAAAAAATAGTTATTAACTGGTTCCCAGGCAGAGCCTGGGAACCCATGTAAGCGAGGCTCTGCCTCGTCGTCGGCTGCGAAGATGGAGGCAGAGCCTCCGGGTCTGCATTACCAGGCAGAGCCTGGTAACGAGTAAATGACTAATGACTAATGACTAATGACTAATGACTGATGACTAATGACCAATGACTAATGACTGATGACCAATGACTAACTACATTAAGGATAACTATGCAAAAGTGGGAGTATTTTTTTGTGGATGCAAATATGTATCCTTTTGGCAATAAGCTGATTAGTTTATATGTAAATGGTGAGGAATTGCGAGATTGGAAACAAGGATCGCTGCATCTATTTATCAATCAGTTGGGGGAGGAGGGTTGGGAACTTGTGGCTATGCGCCATGACTCGAAATACGACCAAAATTGTTTGATTTTTAAACGTCCTAAAATTGTCAAAAAAGCCAGGAGTACGAAGCAGTCTTTGGTACAGCAAACTTGACCTAGCTGAATCTAATATTCATCGGATTTTAGATGTTGACTCAAAATTATTAATTAATTTCAAATCGTCAAATAGAAAATCTAAACTCCATCGATTCGCCGCTGCCATTCGGCATCTATTTTTGCTGACTGTTCTAGTTCTTGTTGGGTTAAATCGGTTTCTGTTGTATAAGCTAAATCTTCTCCAGTCAGTAGGTTTTCTGCTGCAAATTCCTGGGCGTAGCTTAATTTTTGCTGCAAGTTGGCATCTGGTTGGTTTAATAACATGGCTCGCTGCTGCCGCTCTTGATTCCGGGTTTCTATCTTGCTATTTTTCCACTGAGTCCAGAAGTACCGAATTAAGGGAATTGTCAAAAATCCGATGCCGTAAATCAGCAGTAGTGGATAAATACCGCTGACGAAACCGATAAATCCACTGGCGATCGCACTTTTAGTTAATAAATTCCCCAAAACTAACGCACCGACAAGATTGACGGCTCCCAACCCTGCCGCGAGCATGAGTTGGCCGGAGCTGGCGTGGCTGAAACGCCACAGCATTTCTCGCAAATAAGCTCCTACTGGTTGAGGATTTTTTTGAACTGCTGTGGTTTGCAATTGCGGAAAATGGTAGACTATTTGTCCTTCGGGACTGACTTCGGGGCGGCCGTCAAAACGCGCGAGAGTCGGTAGCATATATTCTTCGTATTCTCTCGCGTATCCTTGTCCGAGATTGTCGAGATAGGGCGCTATTTGTTCGGCGACTACGGCACCTCGGTTGTTGCGAATGGCGACGGCAATATCGCTCCACTTGCGCTCTTCTAAATTGTAATTTGGATTGCCATCTCCAAATAGAAAGGAGAAAACTGCTTCCAGAAAACTCATCTGGGGTTTTTGGCCGCTTAAGCGCGATTGCTGCTGGTAGTAAGGTTCGTTATGGTTCCAATAAAATATCCAGGGTAACTCGTTCCAGAAGTAGGGAAAAAAGAAGAATCCGCCGCCTCTGTTACCGTCGCTTCCGCCTCCGCCTCCGCCTCCCCCGTTATTGTCGCTGTTCATGCTGGAGAGTAACATCGTGATGGCCGCAAAAATTAAGAGGATGGAAGCTACCAGCACTATGCCAAAAGATACTCGAATTAGGTAAAATAGAATTTTCCAGATTTTTTGCCACCATTCCTGCAACTGCAAGCGAAAGAATTTGTTTCGCAAAATATCTCGAAAGTTGTTGGGAAATAGGTAGGCAATGTCGCCGGATTCTGCTACTTGCAGGTGGCCGCCTGCTTCGGAGGCGAGGGTTAACAGTTCTCGCTGGGCAAAATTAACGTCTAATCCAGCTTTTGCCGCCACGTCTCCAACCGTAACGCGGTAGCCAAGTTGCTCGACGGCTTGCATAATGGTGGGATTCGGAGCCATAGGTTTCTCTCTGTGAAAATTACCCGGTTGTTTATATTATATATTGTGGGAATTCAAACTGGTTTTGAGTCGCTGGTTTATGAATTTTTTTGATGATGCTCTTGACTTTGGGGCGAAATGTTGCTAGGTTTTTGCCCGATCGCCCGTAGAGTGCGGTCAATAGGTTAAAGAAATGTGGTTTTTTTTGTCAATACTGGCAAGAGTTATCTAAAATGGATGAGATTTGCACTCTTTTGCACCTCGCAAGCGCGTGTTTTCAGCTTTGCAGTTGTGTCTCACCAGCGTTTCCAAGCGTCGGCGGCCGGACTGAACCGAAACAGTCGCAAAACTCTTAATAGGAAAACTTTACAGGCTAATATTTTTGATTGGCCGTTAACCAAAGAATCGAATTATGCCCAGAACTCAACGCAACGATAACTTTATTGACAAAAGTTTCACGGTAATGGCCGATATTATCCTGAAGATTATGCCGGCGAAAAAGCAGGCGAAGGAAGCTTTTGCTTACTATCGAGATGGTATGTCGGCTCAAGCTGATGGCGAATATGCTGAAGCGCTGGACAATTATCATGAAGCGCTGAAGTTGGAAGAAGATCCTTACGATCGCAGTTACGTGTTGTACAATATGGGCCTGATCCATACTAGCAACGGCGAACACGAGCAAGCTTTGGAGTATTACAGCGAAGCGCTGGAACTGAATCCGAGAATGCCGCAGGCGCTGAATAATATTGCTGTGATTTACCACTATCAAGGGGAAAAGGAAAAGGAATCTGGCAATGTGGAAGCGGCGGAAGGGTTGTTTGATAAGGCTGCAGATTATTGGAAAGAGGCTATTCGCTTAGCGCCGAATAATTACATTGAGGTGCAAAATTGGCTGAAGACGACAGGCCGATCGCAAATTGATGTGTATTTTTAACTATGATTGGGAATGGGGAATTGGGAATTGGGCATAGTTAGTAGTTATTGGTTAGTAGTTATTGGTTAGTAGTTATGGGTTAGTGGTTATTGGTTAGTAACTTCTTTAATAACAAACAACAAACAACAAATAACAAGCAACAAATAACAAACAACAAACAACAAATAACAAATAACAAATAACAAATTCCCAATTCCCAATTCCCAATTCCCAATTCCCAATTCCCAATTCCCAATTCCCAATTCCCAATTCCCAATATATTATGATTGACAGAGAAGAAGTTCGGAAAGTAGCGAATTTAGCCCGATTGGAATTAACGCCGGCAGAAGAAGAGCAGTTT
The DNA here is from genome assembly GCF_036700765.1 of Microcoleus sp. S1D4. NCBI lineage: Bacteria > Bacillati > Cyanobacteriota > Cyanophyceae > Oscillatoriales > Microcoleaceae > Microcoleus > Microcoleus sp. S1D4. Next base: position 403,227 of record NZ_JAUBPP010000001.1, on the reverse strand, counting down.
ACTGGTCAACTGAACGGTATTTTGGATTATTTTGAGCAGTTGAAAGAACTGGATACGAGTAAGGTAAAACCGACAACGCGGGCGATCGATGTTAGCAATATTATGCGATCGGACGATTTGCAACCTTTTGCTGATGGAGAAAGTATTTTGGCTGGTGCTCCCGATCGCGATGGGGAGTTTTTCAAAGTGCCTAAGATTATGTAGGGTGCGTCTGAGATGTTGCACCATTCTCAACAAGCCTTTTATAAACAGGCCGGACAGCCTGTTTTTGAGAATGGTGCAACATATGATGTTGCGTTTAGGAATGTGCTAAATTCTCACTCCAAAAGATGCGGCTAATTCCCGTTCTGGCTGCATACCAACTGTCGGCGGCATGGAACGATTTGCTATCTGTTCGATCAATTGTAATTGCTGCGGCAACATTTTAGCTAAACTGTAGCGTTCTAGAGCGGTTTGACGGGCTTTGACACGAATTTCTGCCATGCGGGTAGGATGGTCTAAAACTTCGTCAATGCGATCGGCTACTTGTTTTGGCGAGAAGTAATCGACAATTAAACCGTTCTCTCCGTCGCGGATAACTTCTCTAACAGGCCCGGTGTCGGAACCGATTACTAAACATCCTGTCGATAAAGATTCAATCATCGACCAAGATAGCACGAAAGGTCTGGTTAAATAAACGTGTACGTCCGATGCTTGAATTACTTTTAAATACAGTCCGTAGGGTAGCGGCCCGACAAAGTGAACTCGCGACATATCTAGCGGCACTTTTTTGAGCATATGGTCTTTGTAAGACTCGCCATTTGGTAAGGAACGGCCGTAACAAACCCTGTCTGAACCAACAATTACAACGTGACAGTTGGGGCGGCGTTCTTGCAAATAGGCGATCGACTCAATGAACTCTGGAAAGCCCCGATAAGGTTCCATTCCCCGCGATACATAGGTGACAATTTCATCAACGCCAGACAAATCTAAGTTGGGCAAAATTAGTTTAGCGCCTGGATCTGGTTTGAAGTAATCGGTGTCTACGCCGTCGTGGAGTACGGATAATTTTTGCTGCAATTCTGGCGGAAATTGCGATCGCTGCCAGTATGTCGGCGACAAACCCCAATCGCAAGAGTATAAATCGATCAAAATCGGCGCATTTTTGATTCTAATTCTCGCCATGTCGTCAACTGTTAAAGGTTCAGCCGGATCGAAATCTGCGTCGGAACCGATCGAGTGATAAAACCACTCGAAATAACACAAAAGCGGCGTATTTGGGAAAGCTTCTTTGACAAACAGTGTCGGCCCCCAACCGGAATGTCCGCAGATAATATCGGGTACAAAACCGTCTGCTTTAAGTTGTTCTGCCATTCTAAACACGGCTTGTCCGTAGATGACGGCACTTTCTAAAGGGCGGACGTATTGGTGAGTCTGCGGGTTAGGTTCGCGGCTTGGTGTAAATGCTGCTTTGCGAACGCCGGGAATGTTCCATTCGGGACGCTCGTTTTTAGTGCCGAAAACAATCTGATTTTTGGGATCTGCGCCTAAAGCCGTGATTATGTGGCGGTACTGGGCGGGGAAGTTTGGGTGAAGAAATAATGCTTTCATTTGGCAGTTAGCAGTTGGCAGTTGGCAGTTGGCAGTTGGTAGTTGGCAGTTAGCCCGATTGCTTGTCGAATGGTTGGCAGTTGTTAGTAAAAATTCAGTATTTAACTGCGAGTAAAAGCTTTGATTTTACTCTTGGTAGGGGGGTGCTTTGCAGATCCAGACGCAATCTCGCGGTACTGAAGTTGTGTTTTTCAGGATGATTTCATAGTTTAAATGGTTGAGAAATTTTTCCATAATTGTATCAGTCATTATTGAGAATGCAGTGCCATCTCTGCGTCCCAATAAGTTTTTATCCCACTCGCTGGCGAATTTTTCCCAGCCCAATTCGGTGAGAATATTGCCGTGGTGAAAGACGCAAAGGCGATCGCCCCGCAGCAGTTTGGGAATGCGTGTTAGGTAGTTGAATATGTCTACGGGTTCTACGTGTACCATTGTATCGTAGCAAAAGCAGACATCGGCTGCACCGGGGGCGATGCCGTCTAATGTTAAACCGTCGAGTTTGACGTAAGAAACGCGATCGTCTCCCAAGCGCGATCGGGCGGCTTGCAGCATTTGACTGGAAATGTCGGCACAAATTAGGCGATCGCAATATTTCAGCAGCAGCGAACCTGTTTTTCCGCCGCCGATACCAATTTCTAAAACCGTATGTTCTTTTTTGATATACGGCGCTATAAATTGCTGTTCGATCAGCGCTTCGTATTCGCTTAAGGAGTTGGCGGCACCTGCGGCTTTACCTATCCATTCGTCGCCAAGATGGGCAAGTTCGGCATTAGTTTTTTGCCACTGTTGGGCGTAACTGTCCCATGCGGTTTCATAATCTACTTTTGGGCGATCGGTCATTTTTTCAGAGTTCATTTTTATTCATTTTAGAGTATTGATGGTTTAATTTTAAATATGTTCCTCTTTCTGGTTTTCTGCTGGGACAGTATCTAGTATCGTGCGTCGCGTCGCTATGAGATTTTAAATTTGATTCGCAGATTGTTCGAGGGCCGCGCACATACGGTATCTAATGACTAATGACTAATGACTAATGACTGCTGAAATATGCTTCGCAGAAAATGTCTGCATAAGCTTGAGTCATTTCCTCAAAAGTATTGAGTGAATCCAAAACATATTTAGCATTTCCGGCTAACTGCTGGCGCAATGATTTATCCTCCAACAAGCTAATCAAAGCTGCCACTAATTCTTCCGGGCGATCCGGTGTATAAAACAAACCGTTAATTCCCGGTCTTACTTGTTCCTTAATCCCAAAAACCGGCGATGTAATAATTGGTAAATCACAGGCCATCGCCTCCAAAATCACTCTCGGAAAACTTTCTATCCTAGAAGTGCAAACAAAAATATCCGCCGCTTTATAATATTTTCCTGGTTTCCCTGTTTCGGGAACTACTGTCACTCTTTGCCGCAACTCTTCCGGCAATTCGCCCACCATATCGGCTAATTTACTGCTGTAAATACTCGGGCGATCGCCCACAATGAAACACCTAATTTTATTGTGCCATTTTTCAGGCAAAAGCGAAAGTGCCTTAACTAAATCCTGCTGGCCTTTGCGTTCGCACACTGTCCCCAGCAGCAAAATTACCACATCTTCGGTTGCAACACCTAAGCTTTTTCTAGCAACTTCTAAATTATCCAAATTTTCCAGTTTGCTCAAATCTAAACCGTTGTGAATCACTGTAAAATTGTAGTGGCTGTTGAGAGGTAAATATCTCTCCCGCGTTGCATCCGCCACAAAAATTACTTTGTAAGGAAAGCGAAAACACTCCAAAGCTCTCGCCGCAATCTCTGAACCAAACCTGTTAAAATAAGTTTGCCAAGGTTCGCTTTCGTGAACGTTCCACACCGCCGGAATTCCGATTTCCTGGGCCGCATCAACTACAAAGAAATTTTCTAAAGTATTGGCATAAACCGCATCTACTTTTAAACTTTCAATTTCCTTGCTAAAACTGTGGATAGCTTCATCGTAAGCATCGCGTTGATAGATGTGTTCGAGGGGATTGTCGCGCACAATGACTTCAATTCCCTGCTGTTCGTAAGCTTGACGCAGCGGCCCGTCTGTCGTGCAAAGTACGATCGGCAAAATCGCACCCTCAGCCGCCAATTTCACCGCAATTTCGTACTGATGCAGCGGCGCGCCCGTAAAATCCAGCGAATTGCTGCACATCAAAACTTTGATAGGATGAATCAGATTCTCTGCTTCTCCTACCAACAAACCAGCATCAGCAAATTGTAACTCTCCCTTGTCCCTTCCATCAGTGACATCCGTTAAATCCGTTAAATCCGCTACAAAATCCGCTGCCAATCCGCCATCCGTTACATCCGTTACATCCCGTACATTGCTCGTTGCCGAACCTTCTTCCTTCATAAAAACCCGTCGGGGTTGAATATGAAAATACTCATCTTCCAAAGACAAATGAGGACTGTAAAAACCATCATTTTTCCTCGCATACTTGCGCCTAAAAGCTGCAACTTCTTGAGGATTGTCAGTAAAACCCCTAGAAGTTCCCTCCTTATGCAACAACTCCGCATCGGGACAGTAAACGCACCGATAACCGCGTTCTAACAATCGGTATCCGTAATCCGCATCATTGTAAGCAACAGCAAAATTCTCCTCATCAAAACCGCCCAATTCTAAAAACAATTGACGCGGAGTAATCGTGCAAGCGGCTGTTACCGCCGAGTAATTTCGCGTTACCATCGCTTGAGAAAGATAGCCTCGATTGTCGCTGTTCATCAGCTTAAAAGCGTGACCAGCTAAACCGTGATGGAGGCCGTGAATTATGCCCGCGTGTTGAATTCTGCCGTCGGGATATAACAGCCTCGCACCGACTGCACCCACAGCAGGAATTTGAGCGTATCCGACCATTTGACTCAGCCATCGCGGGGTAATTACTTCAGTATCGTTGTTCAAAAACAACACGTATTCGCTGTCAACTTGTTCGACAGCGCGGTTGTTAATTGCCGCAAAACTAAACTTTCCTCCAGGATTTTTGATTCGCAAAACTTGACAAGTTAACTGATTTAAATATTCCAGGGTTTTTGGATCGTCGCTTTCGTTGTCAATGACAGCAATTTGATAATTTTTGTATGTTGTAATTTCGATAGAATCGATACAGGCTTTCAGCAGTTTAACTTGATTTTTAGTAGGAATAATCAAAGTTACTGACGGGCCATCATCAGGGAAATCCTGGGCAAATATGCCCAAATTTTCTTTGATTGCCCAGGCGTGCTGAGCGACAGTTCCCTTAATTTTTCTGCGGTTTAGTGCGTCTTGAATGGCTTGTTGACCTGCGGAAAAACTGGATGGTTTCGCGGCCCCAGATACGGCTGTAGAACCTGGTGCGGTTCGCCAGTGATAAAGCACTAGGGGCAGGTGGGCGACGCGGCGAGAAATTTCGGTTGCTCTCAAGGCAAAATCGTAATCTTGCGAGCCTTCAAAACCGAGCCGCAAGCCGCCTATTTGTTCAAAGATTTCTTTTTTGACGGCGCACAAATGACCGAGATACATATAGGAAAGCAGCAGTTCTGGCGACCATTCTGGTTTGAATTGCGGGGCGAATCTGCGACCTTTGGTGTCGATTTTGTCGTCGTCTGAGTAGAGAAAGTCGGTGGTTGGATGCGCGGCAAAATATAAGGCGACTTCGCCTAATGCGTCGGGAGTTAGTTCGTCGTCGTTGTCTAAAAACAGGATGATGTCGCCTGTGGCGAGGGCGGCGGCGCTGTTGGTGGCGGCGCTGATGTTGCCGTTTTCTGTGCGAAATGTGATGCGGATACGATCGTCCTTTGCGGCCCAATTTTTCAAAGTTTCAGCAACCGTACCGTCGGTACTGCGATCGTCGGCGATGCAGAGTTCCCAGTTTTGATAAACTTGATTGATTACACTGTCGATCGCACTTTCGAGAAAATCTATCTGCGGATTGTAAACTGGCATTACCACCGAGATTTTTGGCAACGCTTCCCCACAGGATTTTAACCGAGAAATCAGATAATCGCGCGCGCGATCGTTCCACTGATTCACCTCCAGCCAAGCATCATACCTATCAATCGGTGAAGCAAGCACAAAACCCGCAGGCGGCAGCAAATCTCCCGGCGCAGTAAACTGTTTTTGCTGCTTGTAAATCTTCCCAAACTGACGCATCACCTTCACAATTTCCCAAGGCATCGGCACAATTCTGCCGAGACGCTGTTTTCTCTCCCTCGCCCGCTGCCGGATTGCCTCTACAAAACTCGAAAACTCCTCATATTTATCAGCACTTCGCTGCCAAATATCGTAGCGCCGCACAGTCAATATTTTCGGTGCTTGAAAATACAAAATTTCCCCGTTTTCTAACTCGGCTTGCAGAGAAACGTGCCATTCACCCGGAGGCAAATTGACAAGCGCCTCAAAGCCGCTTTCCGAACTGTTAACCCAGTCAGGAAACACTTCGCCGACATCTTTTCGGCGCAAACCGTAGGCGCATTCTACAGAAGTATCGCCGCACAAAAGACTTAATTTAGCAATTTTGCGATCGTGGTGACAACACCAACCCGCAAACAAAACTTGACCCTGACGCTGTTCCCACACCACCGGTACATCTAACGACGCTTGAATCGTTGAAACTAACAGCGGATAAGCTGCCAAAAAATGCCATTTTCCTGCCTCGTCTTGCGCTTCCAACAACACCTCGTGCCGTCCGGCAGGAGCTTGCAATTCCATTGTAAAACCAGATTTTTTTGCCGACCCAATATTATAATACCAGCTAGCTATGTCGCTTCTTTCCAGACCGTAAACAGCGGCAAAACTCTTATTTTCAATTCGGGCGCGGACAGCTTTAATATCTTTTTTTGTGTTAAACACCCAACCCTTAATTAGTAGGTAGGAATCGCTAACTTGCCAAGTAGTGGGTTGGTCTAAAGAAAAAACAAATCTTGGGAATAAATCGCGGATTTTGTGCTTAAATTCCCACCATTTTTCTCTAAGTTTCCACCAGTCAGAAGACTTGATTGCAGAAAGTTCAGCCTGGATTTTGGCATTTTCCTGCCGCGATTGTTCCAAATCTTGCTGAGTTTGACTCTGGACTGTTTCCAAGCTCAATAATTCAGCTAATTTTTGATCTAATTTAAATTCTTTTTCTTCAAACTTTACCTGAGTTTTTCCTAATTCTGCTTCTAATTCTAAAATTTTTGTTAAGGCTATTTTAAATTGCGATTCTTGGCCGGCAAGCTGTACCTGAGTTTCCCCTAATTCTGCTTCTAATTCGAGCAGTTTTGCTAAGGCTTCTTGAAATTGAGATTCTTTGCCGTCAAGCTGTACTTGAGTTTCTCCTAATTCTGTTTCTAATTTCAAGACTTTTGTTAAGGCTTCTTGAAATTGCGATTCTTGACCGTCAAGCTGTACCTGAGTGTCTCCTAATTCTGTTTCTAATTCGAGCAGTTTTGCTAGGGCTTCTTGAAATTGAGATTCTTTGCCATCAAGCTGTACTTGAGTTTCTCCTAACTTCGTTTCCAATTCCAACACTTTTGCTTGAGCTTGTTGAAATTGTTCTTGCCACTGTTTGACTTCTAAATTGCTGGTTTTTTGTTGTTTTTCCAGCAAGCGGATTTTGAGCCAATCTTCAAAAGGCCCGACAGGAGATACTGGAAAATGAATAATTTGGTCATTCGACAATTGAGATTTGCTGCTGAGATTGCCGGCTTTGGTTTCTAAAACTTGATAGAGTTCTAATGCTTCGGGAAAATATTGTTCTATTAAACTCGGTCTATGACTTTTAACAATATCGTTGACTAATAAAGATTCTTCAAAGTTGTCGGCGGCGATCGCACTTAAGTTAACGTTAAATTTTTCGTTAACTCGATCGATAAAAAATTCGGGAGTGTTGCCGATCGGGTAAACGTTGGCCAGCAGACAGCGATCGGGAAAACTTTCAAACAATTCTAAGACTTGTTGGTTGTAGTGCAGCCACATTTTTACTGCCATTTCGGGATGCTGCAGCAAGCTGACATCGGTTCCCCGGCGGTAAAGCGAATCGACTACTTCCCAGGGCGATCGATAAACGCAGATAAAATTAGCTTCGGGGAGCAATTTTAACCAAAAATCCCAAAATAAAGCTGTTCGCGGGTCTTTCCAGCCCCAATGCTTCTGAGTTTGTTGATTTTGGTCGATCGCCCGTTTCGCAATTTCCACATCTGACGCTGCTACCGGAATCGTTTTTTCCAACGTACAGCCGAGTTCATCTATGCCGTGCGATCGTAAAACACTCTTGTGAAACTCCACAAAATCAACATTCTCGAAATGACCTTTCACATTTCCCACCGCCGGCCCAACCAACTTTTTACCAATATCAACCCCGACTTTCTGAAACAAAGAAGCCGTTAAAGACGTACCGGAACGGTGCATTCCAGTAACAATAAAAACCGACGGTTTGCTGTCATTTGTACTCACAATTTCTATCCCTCGCCCTAATTCCCACACCAACTTTACTTATTATTCTCGGAAACCTCTGCCTCCAAGCATTTAAGAGTCTCCTAACGCGAGCTTTTCAAGTGCTCGCGCTATCAAAATGCTTTTTTCAAAGCTGGAGATGCCGCCCTATTCTCCCGCTACCCCCAGCAACCGCTTGACTTGAAACCAGGTGCTTCTCAGCTTCCAGAACTTGCTGCTTTCCATTGCCTCAACTCGATTGTGCGATCGGTCTAATTCTTGCTTGACATTAATTAACTGAGATTCTGTTTGTTCTAACTGCATTTGCACAGATACTAACTGACTTTGAGTTTGTTCCAACTGCGCGTGAGCTGACATTAATTGAGCTTGAGTTTCTTGCAACTTTATTTGAGATTCTTCTAATAGTGGTTCAGTAATCATTAACTTACTTTGACTGATCTCCCATGCTATTTTAGCCGCCTCTAGCTGAGTTTCAACCAACTTGAGTTTTTCGTGAGTAGAGCCCAACAAAGACTGCGATTGCCGTTGGCCCACCAGCGATTTCACGCTGCAAATTTCCAGAATCCATTCCCAACCGTAGTTATTGATTGCTTTAACTGTTAACACATCCTCGGGTGTCACAGTGTTTTTCGGTAAATAACAGTTCCAACCAGACTGCAAAATTGCATCTTTTTGAAAATAGTCAGCCACATCCCGGCGATCGTAAAAAGGCTCGCACCTCTGCACCACCTCACCGTTTACCAGCACCTGAACTTCCTCTATTCGACCGCCCAAATTCACATCAGCAGCCCAACCCTCCAGATACAAATTCTGCTTGTTGGTAAAAGCAGCAACATCAATATATCCTCCAGGGTGGTGATAAAAATTTAACTCCGAAAAATCTCTAGTTAACTTATTTGTAACAACATACAAATCCTGAAACCTGCATATGCCTTTTTTGATCCGGTGAACAAAAGCTTTCCCACCGCTAACTTTACCGACAATTTCTCTCACAAACTTTTCAGTTACATAAGTTGTGCCGTATTCCTCCTTATCCAAAGACTGACTTTCGCTTTCGGCACTAAACAAAATACCGTTAGCAGGCATTTCTATGTGAGAAGGCAGCAAACAATCGCCGTGAACGCTAAACATCAAAATCCCGTTTTCGGTCAACAAATTATACAAATTTTGGAGCCAACTCGTAAAAGTTCTTTCCGGGATATGGCTGAAAAAAGAATTAGCCAGAATGCAGTCAAATTTTCGGTCAATTAAATATTTTTCCGGTTTTCCAGTCGAAACAATACCGTTAACGCCCAAGTATTCAGTTTGAAACTTGACCGCGTTAGCATAAATATCAGAAACCCAAATTTGCTCGGGTGGCATTTCCTGAATTAAAAACCGGGTAAATCTACCGTAACCACAGGCAAAATCCAGAAAAGACGGTACATTTTCAAAGCCGCCAAAATGCCAATCTACAACTTGTTGAACCGCATCCCGGATGCGTCGCCCGATCGCATAATAGCGCACCAAAGCTCGCTCGCGATCGTCATCGTCTCCATCGTCTCCATCCTCCTTGACGTTGCTCAAGCTAAACAAATACATTTCATCGTCTTCGCAAATATTTAGTTTAAAATCTTCGGGAAACTTAGCTCGATCTCGAATCAATGCTTGGATTACTTGATTTTTGGACAATTCTAAATTGAGATTGCTCATTATTTTTACAAAGTTTTCACAGAATTATTAGATGACTTCCGTTGACTGTTCTTGCACCAGACAATCAGAATTTACAACAGTTAAACACGGTTCTATCAGCAAGTCAACAATGCCGTTGCCGCAGGACTCAGTACAAGACTGAACTTTGAACATCGCCACATCAACGCAGCGATCCAGATAACTTAAATCCTCATCTACCGTTCCCACCACCCCCGCATTCAAAAAGTAAACCCCCGGATTCAGCAAACATTTAAACTGAAACTTAACTACAATTGTCGTTCCTGCTTCCACATATCTAACTGACTGAGTAGAAGCCTTCAAAGAAGCACCAGCCAACTCAAAACCGCTAATCGTTTTAATCAACATTCCAAACCTAACTTTGGAAGTTGACCGCGAGAAAGTGACAGAGTAAGTGTAAACATAATCTTGACGGCCGAGCAAGTGATTTACCACATTTCCCTGCAGCGTTTCGATGCGCGGGTTAATAATTTCCGCGCCGCGAGACGGATACCGTACCGTATTCGACGGGATCATCCCCGGTTCGTAAAATTCATCATAATGTTCCTTGGGTTGAGAGATATATTGCTCCGGTACAGCCTCCCTTTTGGTACTTTCTAAATTAGGATTATGAAGATTTTCTTGACTTTCTTGCTTTGTCAGTTGGTTCAGAACTCGAATATCTTGCTTCAACCCCAAGACTTTATCTGGATCGGCATAGATCAGCTTTTGATATTTAGAAATTACCACCTTTGGTGTGTGAGCTAGCAGCAATTCTCCGCTATCCATTAAAATCGCCGAAGTACAAAGTTGCACCACAGAACTAGCAGCATGAGAAACAAATAAAATCGTTCCGCCACCTTCCTGAATGCTTTGCAAGCGGGCAAAACACTTGCGCTGGAAAGCTTCGTCGCCTACCGAAAGTGCTTCGTCAACCACTAGAATATCTGGCTCTACGCTAGTCGCAACGGCAAAAGCCAGTCTGACAAACATACCGCTAGAATAGGTTTTGACTGGCTGATCGATGAAATCTCCAATATCAGCAAAAGCAGCAATTTCGTCAAATTTTTCTTCAGTTTCTTTTTGATTGAATCCGAGTATTTGAGCGTTGAAAAACACGTTTTGTCTTCCGGTAAATTCCGGGTTAAACCCGCTTCCGAGTTCCAACAAAGCGGAGATTCGCCCTTCTACTCGGACGCTTCCTGCGGTGGGTGTCAGCGTCCCCACAATGATTTGCAAAAGCGTGCTTTTTCCCGACCCGTTGCGACCGACTACTCCTAGGGTTTGTCCGCGAGCAATTTCCAGATTGATGTCGTGGAGAGCCCAAAATTCATCAGCAAGTTTTTTATTGGGATAAATAATTTCTTTTAAGCGGTCTCCAGGACGATCGTACCGCTTAAAGCATTTGGAAACATTTTTTAGTGAAATTACATTTTCTGTCATCCGATTTTAGATTTTAGATTTTAGATTTTAGATTTTAGATTGATATTATGTCCGCTAGAACAAAAAATAGGTTTGCTCGTTGGGAATGGGAGTCCTTTGATTTTTTATGCGGACTAAAGTCCTCACTACGAACCTCGATCGCGATTTTTGATAGTAGATTGCATTTAAATGTAAAACATATTACAGCACGTCAGCAAAAGCGGGACGCAAATGCCGGTAAACCGCTAAACCTCCACAAAATATAGCAGCAGAGATTAGGGTGGCGACACCCCATTCGCCCCAGTGTTTGACTTCTCCCAACAGGATGAGGTCTCGGTAAACCTCGGAGATGGTGGCCATTGGATTCAACCAAAATATCCAGGCTCGCCACTGTTGGGGGATGATTGATGCTGGATAGACGATCGGCGTCAAATAAAACCAAAAATTTAGAATAACACCTAATGTCTGAGGAATGTCTCGCAAAAACACGGTTAAGCCCGCTGTCAAATATCCCAAGCCGGCTGTGAGCAACAATTGAGGCACCCAAACCAGTGGCAGCAAGCATAAAGTAGCGTTGAGCTTTTGCGAGGATACTGCTACGATCAGAATCAAGGCTGCTAAACCGAGAGAACTTTCAATAAAAGCTGTAAAAATCGGCACGAGGGGCAGCAAACCGAGGGGAAATACTACTTTTTTGACTAAATTTGGCTGCCCTACTACGGATACTCCCGATTTAATCAAACCGCTGGTGAAAGCACTCCAAGGTAACAAACCTGCAAATAGCCAGACTCCAAATGTGATGTCGCTGTTTTCCGGGAAGCCTGCAAGTTTGAGTTTTACCTTGAGGACGATCGAGAATACGTAGGTGTAAATCACCAATTGCGATAGCTGATTCAGCAGCGGCCACAAATTGCCCAGAATCGAGCCTTTGTATTGAGCTTCCAAGTCCCGACGCACCAATGTAGCCAGCAGACTCAGCTTTGCCCTGCGCTGGCTGTTTGTCGGTCGCCGGCCGCGGCCCTTTCGGGCTTTTTGGACAACTCCTTTCACCGATCTGTGCAATTTTTTCGCCCTCGTTGACTACCTTCACACCTAAATCAACTCCAGCTACAATTGTGCAGCTTTTGCTAAACCGCAATTATTCCACAGCCGGGCCGCTTTGATCAAGGATCTGTCTCCCCGGCTTAGACTTCTGGCTTTTGGCTTCTGGCTTTTGGCTTAGGAGGTTATTTTAGCCGATCGCCTCCCCAACTGCCGAACCGATCGCGACTCTTTGCTCGTCGTCGTAGCCCCAGCGTTGGAAAAACTCCTCATACTCACCTTCTTTAGTTTGTAAACTTTCTAGCATTTGCGACGCTACAGCTTGACAGGCTGGCATTTGCAGGATTTGAATTAAATTGCGCGATCGCTCCTGCACTCTAGCAGAACCCGCCGCCATTTCCTCCTTTTGAAGGCGCGAATGATGCAACACCATTGCCGCCGACATCGCCACATTTTTCACCAGCAGTTCTGCTACGATCTCAGGAGCCGATCGCAGCGCCTTGATAACTCCTGGTGACGGCCGGTCTGCCGCCTGTCGGTCGTCCGTCAGATAGGTGACAAAAAAACCCCTAGCACCGTTGGGAGTTTTCACTAGAGATTTAACAGCTTGCTCGATATCTCCCTCTAAAAGTCGATCGCTCTGAATCAGCGACAGTAAAGATTGAGTCAGCGCGATCGCCTCCTCAAAAGTTATACTTTTCGATGCTAATAAAGAAGATGGAACACTCATAACGACCTCAATAATTTTCACGATTCTGCTAATAATTGTAAACAATTTTCGCTGTCCGAGCGCAAATAAATATGGCTATAATCTCCTCCAAACAACAACCCCCAGACCAAAATCTACCTGAAGACATAGCCCCTGCTCCCCGAAAAAGAGCAGCTAAACCCCAGACGGAATCGCTGCTAGAATCGCAAGAATTACCAGACGAAATCAACAACAAACAAGAAGATAAAATCCGCCCCCAGCGGTTAGCCGAATACATCGGACAAAAAGACTTGAGAGAAGTTTTGGCGATCGCAATTGCAGCAGCCAAATCGCGGGGCGAACCGATGGATCACCTGTTACTGTACGGGCCGCCAGGGTTGGGAAAAACCACAATGTCGCTAATTCTAGCAGCAGAAATGGAAGTTGAATGCAAAATCACCACCGCCCCAGCCCTAGAAAAACCGCGAGATATTGTCGGATTGCTCGTCAACCTCAAAGCAGGCGACGTGCTGTTTATCGACGAAATTCACCGCTTATCTAAAGTTACCGAAGAAATCCTCTATCCAGCGATGGAAGACTGCCGTTTAGATATTACGATCGGTCAAGGAAAAAGCGCCAAAATCCGCAGCATTCCCCTGAAACCCTTTACCTTAGTAGGAGCAACCACCAAAGTCGGATCGCTGACATCTCCGTTGCGCGATCGCTTCGGCTTAATCCAAAGATTGCGCTACTACGAAATAGACGAACTTAGTCTAATTGTCCAAAGAACCGCCCAAGTTCTCGACACTAAAATCACCCCAGAAGGAGCCGAAGAAATTGCCCGCCGAGCTCGCGGAACCCCCCGGATTGCTAACCGTTTGCTGCGCCGAGTTAGAGACTACAGCGAAGTCAAAAATTTAAAGCCAATCAATGCCGAAGTTGCATCCATCGCCCTAGAATTGTTCAACGTCGATCCCCTAGGCTTGGATTGGACTGATCGGTCACTTTTGACAGCAATGATCGAAAACTTTAACGGCGGCCCGGTTGGTTTAGAAACCCTCGCCGCTTCCACCGGAGAAGACACTCAAACAATTGAGGATGTCTACGAACCGTACTTAATGCAAATCGGATTTTTGCAGCGAACAAGTAGGGGTAGAATTGCCACAGCAGCCGCTTGGAAACACTTAGGTTTTGTCTCACCTAAACTATTGTAGGCTGTGTTAGATTTGGTCAGCAAAAGAAACCTCAAAATTCAACTATCTGCTAGGCTCAAAAAGTGATATTACAGGGAGAAAGGATTTCACCAGCTTTGATATGGCTCAATAAATCTACAATAAAAATGCAGTACAGCTTACATTTTTCCCCAAAAATACAACTGTCGGAAAGCTCCTAACCCCTATCCAATCCCCAGGGGGAACGCATCTTATTGAACACTGTTCATCAGTGGTGAGTATATTTTGAGATGAATTCACCATTCTTAGAAGCTACAGACACGCTTTGTAATGAACTGTTAGATAAAATAGGAACTGATTAATCGTGATTTTGACTTAAGGCGAATTTTGAGACAATAAAAATATTATAACCACTGTTTACAAGTTGTATAATAGACCTCTTGCAAAAGTCAAATTTACCCCCCTTAGTCCCCCCTTATTAAGGGGAGAAACAAGAATAATCTTGCTCCCTCCCCTTGATAAGGGGAGGGTTGGGGTGGGGTGCTTTGGATTTTTGCAAGAGTTCTAATAGTTATTAATGAGTTATTCGTAAGAATTTAGTTAACTGCAACAGCGAGAATCTTAGTCAAATAATCATCATCCCACCCGGCTCGAAGTCGCTGATTTCTGGCTCCGGTATTTGAGGTTTTTTATTGATTCAAAAGATTAAGCGAGATATGTCTAATTATAGCAAAATTTTGCGGAGCATTATCTTTTCTAATTCGACAATCATCTTCACGAAAACCCACATCTAATACCCAATGTAAAGAATTCTCCATTTTCCAATGGCTGCGGACTGATTCACCAAGTTTTTGAGCATCATTTGGTAAACTACTAATATAATATTGAATCCAACTCAAAAAACATTTTTGAAATTGCTCAGGTTTGAGACGAAAAAATACTCTCGCAATTGTGTCATGGGTCGGGATACTATTCGGCAATTTTCAAATTGTCTTTAACTATTCGTATTTAGAATAACCCGTAACTTTCGATATCCACCCATGTATCAGCACCGCAAATCACTGCACAAATTGAGATGGTGATAATATCAATTAATTGATGATGTTTCGTTCGCTAAATTCGCTTGATCTTCTAAGTCGGAAAAATGGTCGGCAATGGTGGTTTGAGTTTGATAATGGTAAACTCTAATTAAATAATTTTTGGACACTCAATAATTCTGCTCCAATATACCACATTCTCTTAACATAAAATTTAGATGCGTTCGCCCTGGGGTTTATTGTATTCCTATTAACATTTTAAACTATCAAATTATTTATAAACCCGATTTCTTTACAGCAAAGAAATCGGGTTTTTTATAGTATGATTAACTGCTTGGGCTGCCCAATCGAGCCGGGGCTGGAGGAAAAATCCTTGGGGTTCAACAGTTGCGGCAAAGAAACCGGATTTTTTGTACGGGAGTGAAAATCCTTGGGGTCTCAACAGTTACGGCAAAGAAGCCCGGTTTCTTGTACAATGACTGAGGCCTTGGGCTATCCGGTGACTGAAAAACTGGGTTTCTTGATGACAAAGAAACCGACTTTCTTGTACAATGATCGACGAGAAACCCCGTTGCTGGAGGTGAAAATCAACAAACCTCTGGGAAATCTCTGCCTCTGTGGTTCATTAAAGGTAACAAATCATGGCTTATTTTTGGTTTAAATCGTTTCATTTTATTGGCATTGTCGTTTGGTTTGCTGGCTTATTTTATTTAGTAAGATTATTCGTCTATCACGCGGAAGCTGAAGAGAAACCAGAACCGGCAAAAACAATTCTTAAAGAACAATATCAAATTATGGAGAAACGTCTTTATAATTTGATTACTACGCCCGGAATGTTTGTGACTGTCCTGATGGCGATCGGGTTGATTTCAACAGAACCAGATGTATTAAAAGACACTTGGTTGCACATTAAGTTAACATTAGTTACTTTGTTAATAGGTTATCATTTCTATTGCGGTTGGCTGCTGAAGAAATTAGCAAAGAATGAATGTCAGTGGACTGGTCAACAATTTAGGGCATTAAATGAAGTGCCAACGGTTTTGTTGGCAATGATAGTATTGCTAGCAGTATTTAAGCAAAGTTTACCAGTTTCTTCAACTATTGCTACGATTATTGCCATGATTGTATTAATGGTAGTGACCATTAATTTTTATGCCAAGAAGCGCCTCAACGACCAACGCAAAAATCTCCCATCGATCCCCCAACAAGAAGGCTAGCTAAGTCAAACTTATTCCCCATTTCCTCATAGGAAATGGGGTGAGTGGGTGCTTTAAAACTATCACAACAGAACGCCCCGCATTACTAACCGTTTGCTCCGGCGAGTTAGAGACTGCAGCGAAGTCAAAAATTTAAAGCCAATCAATAGTGCGAGCTGTCGCGAACTCGCGAGTGTTGGATAGAGCCCGAGTTTGCGACAGTTCGCACGCTCAAAATCAAAACTGAGATGCTCCCGTTGAAAAATGTGAAAAGTCAGCTACAGTAAACTAAAGCCAATAACTCGATATAGCCTTTCTCAAAAAAGTGAGGTATGCCCTATGCCCTATGCCCTATGCCCTATCCCGGATAGTACCTTATCTTTCTGAGAAAGGCTATATATATATATATGTCTGTCATCAATCATCAACTATCCGAAATTAGCCGCAATTCCCGCAACATTTTTTCTCGCTCGCTCGCAATTCTCATAGCAGTTTCCCAAGTAAAAGTAAAAGACTGAAAAGAATCAGAATCAATCCGATCTTCATCCAAATCCAAAATCACCTGCTTAAAAATATCAAATAACTGCTCTTGCAATAAATCAATTTCATTCACTGTTTTCGCTAGACGAATTTGTTGGATCAAACTTAAAATATCCAGATTAAATTTATCAGCCCGATTTTTTGGTTTCTGCAAAAAGCGCGATCGCAACTGCCAAAGCCAAGAAGCCAAAAGAGTGCCGAGCGACAAAAACAAACCGATAGCATCAGAATTAGCAGCAACAAAATCTGGTTTTTCGCGATCGTAATAAGCCTGAGCGCCCTCATGCACGGGCCAAGCCAAACTCCCGTTTTCTCCCGGCTGATTAATCATTGCCGCCAGGGAATCAGCCGCCACCAAATTGCGGCGGTACTCAAACAAAATGCGCGTAATTTCCCGCACGACTTCAGGATCGACATCCTCCCGGGCCAACAGAGTAGCGTGCACTCCTACAGTCCCCAAATCTGCATCGGGAACAGCCGGAGCGGCCTTGTAAGTACCCTTCGGAATAATATCGGCTTCCAAATAAGGCAACTTAATTTTCATGGCAGATCCTTGGTCGATCTGCACCAATTTACCCTGCGTATTTTTTAGCAAATCGCTAACCAAATCGCTCCCAGGAGGCAGTACCCCAAAAATAGCATCAACCTCCCCCTTACTAAATAATTTAGTAGCCTCTGTCCAATTAGTTGCAGTATAAATAAAATCTGTTTCTTGCAAGCCATAATGCTCGCTCATCAAGAAAAAAAAACTGTAAGAACCACTTTTTTTGTCCATCAGGGAAATATGTTTTCCTTTCAGATCGCCAACAGTCTGAATGCCAGATTTTTCAGAAACAATTAAGTGAAAAACTTCCTTAAATAGCGAAGCAATTACCCTCGCCGAAGGTACAGCCTCTGTATTGTTCTGTACGATCGCTAACTGAGCCTCATTCGCCTCAAGTTTGTTCATATTTTCTTGGGCACCTTGAGTTTCAATAACTTGAATGTGGATGCGCGGATTTTGTTGACTAACCAACTCAGCAATTGCCTGCCCGAAAGGGTAATAATTACCTGCTTTTATACCAGTCGCTAACGTTAATTCATAGATTTGGTCTTTGTCTCGGTGAAGCTTCCAGCCGAAAGACCCAATCAGGATAAAGCTTAGTAGAGCCAAGGTCAGCACAAATTTATTTTGCATTGATGTTGAGACTCGATCGATAATGGCAAAATTAAAAGTATTGTAGTTTAAAATATAATCCCAATTTCCCATCATCAATTCTAAATTCCCCATGTTACTATCCCTCAGAATAGAAAACTTTGCCCTAATTGACCGCCTGGATCTAGACTTTGGCCCGAGTTTGAACGTATTTACAGGGGAAACCGGCGCAGGAAAATCGATTATCCTAGATGCGATCGATGCAGTTTTGGGCGGGAAAGTCGATCGCCGATCGATTCGCACCGGAGCAACACGGGCAATATTGGAGGCTACCTTTGAATTGGACTCATCCTCCGCAAAATGGCTGGGCGAACAAGAAATCGAACCCATAGATGGAAATTTAGCCGTTTGCAGCCGGGAAATTAACGCCACGAGCGGTGCTCTGCGTACCAGATCGCGTTTGAACGGAATTCTCGTCAACCGCCAGTTAATGGAGCAACTGCGCGATCGGCTCGTCGAAATTACCGCCCAAGGCCAAACCGTCCACCTCGGACAAGAAACCCTCCAACGAGAATGGCTAGACTTGTACGGCGGCAAAAAACTCACTGAAGCTCGATCGACAATCACCAAAGCCTGGATCGAAGCCAGCACCGCCAAAACAGCCCTCAAGCACAGGCGTCAGTCAGAACAGCAGCGCCTGCAAAGACTCGATTTATTGCAATACCAAGTCCGAGAACTCAGCGAAGCCAACATCGAAGACAGCGAGGAACTCGCACACTTAGAACAAGAATCAATCCGCCTCGGGCACATCGTCGAATTGCAGCAGCAAAGTTACAAAGTTCACCAAGCCCTTTACCAAAACGACGGCGACACCGCCTCAGCCGCCGATTTGTTGAGCAAAGCCGAAGTAATTTTAAGCGACATGGCCGTTTACGATGTGCAGTTGCAACCAATCCTAGAAATGGTCAGCGATGCTTTAGCTCAAGCCACAGAAGCCAGCAGGCAAATTAGCAGCTACGGCGAACAATTAGAAGCAGATCCCGAAAGACTCGAAGAAGTAGAAGACAGAATTCGCGAACTCAAACAAATTTGCCGCAAATACGGGCCGCTCAAAGAAGCGATCGCCTACTACCAAGGCATCCAAAACGAACTAAACGAACTTTTAGAAGGAGGCGAGTCAATGGAAGCCTTAGAACTCGCATATCAGACCGCTTTAGACCAATTAAAAGAGGCTTGCAGCCACCTGACAATCCTGCGGTGCGAAGCAGCTCTCAAGCTTGAAACGCATCTTGTCGCGGAACTTAAGCCCTTAGCAATGGAAAAAGTACAATTTCAAGTCGCAATCTCGCGTTGTAGCCCAACCTCCACCGGTGCAGACCAAATCGCCTTTTGTTTCAGCCCCAATCCGGGAGAACCGCTACAACCGTTAGGGGCGATCGCCTCCGGCGGAGAAATGAGCCGCTTTCTACTCGCCATCAAAGCCTGTTTTTCCCAAATCGAAAGCGCCGGAACCCTAATTTTTGATGAAATCGACGCCGGAGTTTCCGGGAGAGTCGCCGGCGCGATCGCCAAAAAACTCCACCAACTCTCCGACAAACACCAAGTTTTGTGCGTCACCCACCAGCCGCTGATCGCCGCGATGGCCGATTGTCATTTTCGCGTCAACAAAATGACGATCGCAGCAGAACAAAATATCGACGAAGCAGCCAACTCCAACTCCCAACCGGGCGAACGTACTGTAGTCAGAGTTGTGGGCCTCAACAGCCAGCAGCGCCGCGAAGAACTCGCCCAACTCGCCAGCGGTCGATCGGCCACAGAAGCCATCGCCTTCGCCGAATCCCTACTTGTCGAAGCCGCCGGATTGCGCCAAATTCAGTCCGCCAAACCCTGAAAGCACACTTGAGCCGATCGGGGGGTCAAAATGCGGAGTTTTTTTCATACCGGAGGTTACACTAAAAATGGCAACCGCAAATTTTACAAGAAAAAGCTGAAAGCCGCGCGACTTTGTTCCCGGATCAAAGCTTCTAGCAGCAAAATTGACAGAAATTTTAGTTAAAAACCACAATTGTGTAGAGAAGGGCACACATCACTAGCAACTGCTGGTGTCACAATTGCGGCTATTCCCGCAATGTCCTCCCTCTTTCAGCAATCCCTCGCGCGGAGGGCCTTGATGTTGCAGCAGGCGATCGGATTTGCGATCGGCTGACACAACCTACTTAAACCAGGCACGCACAGTGTCAAAATCACTTAATAAATCATTTAAACAAAATTCGCGTTCTCTCAAACAAAGTAAAGTAATGCCACAGTCTCTTTACCGTCCTACCCGCAGTCCACCAGGAAAGCTCACTCAACTTCTCTTGCTCTGTGCTCGCACTTCTGTAAACTGGGAAATAGTTTTACGCATACTTGAGTATTGCGCCACCCGTAAGATCCAATCCAGAAACGGATACCTTGCCCCCGCAAGGCCCTCGTGGAGAATTCGCAATTTTAGACTTTTGTTAAACCTCTGATGATTCATCTGCTGCAAGTAAATCTAAAATCTAAAACTTGTACACTCGCGAAGCCGAAGTACCTAAAACTTGTACGATCGCGAAGTCGAAAAATCTAAAATCTACCCGTGACTCAATCCAGAACCAGATACCCTGCCCCCGCAAGGCATTCGTGGAGAGATCGCAATTTTAGACTTTTGTTCGAGTTCTAGTGATTCACCTGCTGCAAGTAAATCTAAAATCTAAAATCTAAAATCTAAAATCGACTTACCCACTAATAAAGTTGCCCGCTATTCTAGCTTAAAGACTAACCCTTACACTTAAGCTTCTCTGTAAAGGTCTATGAATCCTTCTGCATCTTCCACCAATTATTCTTCTGGCGACGTGATAGATGTCGCTGTTGTCGGCGGTGACAATCACCATCAGGAACGCTATTCTTCTCCTCCCTCTTCTCCTCCCCCTTCTCCTCCCCCTTCCCCTCCTGCGGCATCTCCCTCTAGCAGTGCATTGATCGCGACCCAGGCTAATTTTTCCGACATTCTCGCGCCCCTAAATAAAGATAGTTTCAAATTAGTAGTTAAGGAAGCAGAAGACAAACTTAAGGTTGTCAATCAAACCTTGGGAATGCTCGACAATCTCCTTGAGAGCGAGGGATTTGATGCCATACTCAACGAGATGTTGCAGTCGATTACCCGAAAAACAGGGGAATTGCTGAATGCCGATCGCACCACGATATTTTTATTAGACGACGAAAAAAATGAACTCTGGGCGATCATCGCTAAAGACGAAAATGGCCAAAACCTAGAAATCAGAGTTCCCGCCCACGTCGGTATTGCCGGAGAAGTAGCCACAGACAGAAAAGTGGTTAACATTCCTTACGATTTTTATAATGACGAACGATCGGCTAACGCCAAAAAAACTGATGAAAAAACGGGCTACCGCACTTATACAATGCTGGCAATGCCCCTGATCAATGAAGTAACAAATGAGTTAGTAGCAGTCGTTCAACTGATTAATAAACTCAAACCGAACCACGAAAATTACCATACTTTTGACGAACAAATCGACAGGACAGGATTTACAGAAGAAGACGAACAAGTTTTTAAAGAATTTGCTCCCTCAATTCGCCTAATCCTAGAATCTTCTAAATCTTTCTACGCAGCAACTCAAAGACAGCGGGCGGCCACGGCGCTGATGAAAGCCGTAAACGCTCTTTCTAAGAGCAGTCTAGACTTAGAAGATACCCTAAAAAGGGTGATGGATCAGGCTCAAGAACTCATGAATGCCGATCGCAGCACCCTCTGGCTGATCGACGAAGACAAAGACGAACTGTGGACAAAAATCCCGATCGCCGGCAACCTGAAAGAAATTCGCATACCCAGAACCGCCGGTTTTGCAGGCCAAGTCGCCCAATCCAGCCAACCCCTGCTGATTCCCTTTGACGTGTACGACGATCCCCGCGCCGCCACCTCCAAAGAAGTCGATCAAAAATCCGGCTACCGCACTTGCAGTATGCTGTGTATGCCAGTATTTAACTCCGACAAAAAATTGATTGGAGTTACGCAGTTAGTCAACAAAAAACGACAAGGAGAATTCCCTCCCTACAACCCGACAGATTGGCCGCACGCCCCCGAACAGTGGAAAGCGAGTTTCAATCGCAACGACATGGAATTTATGCAGTCGTTTAACATCCAAGCCGGAGTCGCCCTGCAAAACGCCAAACTGTTTGCCGAAGTCAAACAGCAAGAACAAAGACAAAAAGATATGTTAAACGCCCTGACTAACGGCGTGATATCTACAGATAAAAAAGGCAATATAGTAGCGACCAATCCTAGTGCCAAAAAATTACTCGGCGTCAGCGATGCTGCGTTAGCCGAAGGCAAATCTTTGCGCGAGTTAATTAAGTTAGAAAAAGGCGATTTTCCCAAGTGGTTCGATGCGTCTTTGATGCCAGAAGACGAAAAAGATCGCCAGCAGTATTACCCGGATCAAATTTTGCTCTCCTTTGAAGGAGAATCGCAGAGTATCAATCTCTCGATTAATTCAATGACCGACGCTACCGACCCCAACAAGGTCAACGGCGCATTAGTCGTCATGGAAGATATTAGTAGCGCCAAACAAGTCAAAAACTTGATGTACCGTTACATGACTCCAGAAGTAGCCGAAGCGCTATTAGCTTCAGGGGATACAGGATTGGGCGGCAAGCGCAAAAAGGTTTCAGTGCTGTTCTCAGACATTCGCAGCTATACCACACTTACGGAAAAATTGCAAGCCGAAGAAGTGGTAGTCATGCTCAACAAATATTTTGAAGTGATGGTAGATGTCGTATTCGAGTACGGAGGCACTCTCGACAAATACATCGGCGACGCTCTGATGGCAGTTTTCGGCTCTCCAGCGCCCCTGGAGGATCATGCTTGGTGCGCGATGCAAACCGCCGTGAAAATGCGGGCAAAACTCGACGAGTTCAATGCCGATCGCACGGCACACGGTGAATTGCCCATCAGTATCGGTATGGGCGTGCATTCCGACGAAGTTGTCAGCGGCAACATTGGCAGTAGCAAACGCATGGAATTGACTTCGATCGGAGACGGCGTAAACCTCGCCTCTCGCTTAGAAGGTGCAAGCAAGCAGTACGGCACCGACTTGATTATCAGCGACAATACTTACAAAGATTATAAAGATCGGCTCTACGTGCGAGAACTCGACTTTATTACAGTCAAAGGCAAAAGCGAACCCGTCATCGTTTACGAACTTGTCGGCATCCGCGAAGGATGCTCCCCCGTTGGCAAACCCCTGACAGAAAAACAGGAAAAAATTGTAGAACACTACAACAATGCCCGCGAATATTACAAGATACCAGTCACTCAAATACTCTCCGAGAATGAAGTTAAAAACATCTTAGATAATGTGGGGGAAATGCCGGAAGCAGAAATTAAACAACTGTCCTACAATGTCGAGCAACAGTTGGAACACGAACTAAAACAACTGTTATATCAAGTCAAGAAACTGTCAGATTACGACCTCAAAAATCTGTCGGAAGCCGACAAACTTATCGTGCTGTTGCAGCCAGAAATTGAACTGCTGAAATTGGAGGGACTCAAAAATCTGTCGGAAGACGAAGCAAGAATGCTGATCCAAGCAAAAATCAAGCCGCTTTCAGTAGAGGAGATTCAATCCTTGCAAGAGGGTGAAGTCAAAAAAGTGTTGGAAGCAGACATCTTAGAACCGTCAAATCCTCAAATTAAGAGGCTCAAACCCGCACAAATCAGGCAACTATTGCAGGCGAAAATTAAAAGTCGAGCCTCTGCAACAGTTGCAGAAATGTTAGATGAGGAATTTCCAAATCTCGGACTCGATCAAGTGAAAAAACTGTTGAGCGAGTTTAAGAAAGCCTTGGAACCAAAAGCCAAGCAAGCTTTTAGAGACGCGGAACGCGAATTTAACCTCGTTCTGGAAGTTGACCCCAAAAACAAGGCAGCTAAATTGCACGTCGATCGCTGTAAATTATTTCAGCACAGGTTTTCGGACGTACTAAACTGGGACGGGGTGTGGAATCTCACAGAAAAATAGCAGCGGCGCTTGGGCTGGGATAGGGGGCGATCGCGATCGGGGGTACGCCCGCCCTTCCATCCCACCAGTTAACCTGAATATCGTGTTAGAGCAATTTTAAATAAGCTCCAACGGGTATTATTGTTAAATAAGCCGACTTCAACTCGCTTGCCTCAATGCAGCCAGATGCCCGCGTTTGGCGCTACCTGCTGCAACAAACAAAGCTCTTCTACCGTAGGAAGAGCTTAAAAAATAGTTAGGACTTGCGCCAGCATTGCCCAGTTTCTGAGAAAAATTTGGGCCAAAGGCGACAAAATATCCGCTCAGCAACCGGGTTTTTGACTGGGCGCCCGAAAGTCTTAATAGCGTTGGCAGATCCTAAAATCAACTTGCTTTCATCAATAAATCAACGTTCTAGTCTTAGATATAGAAAACTACTAGCATTAGTTATGGATAATTGGAATTCGCAATCGGGAGATATTGAGTCGGTAGAGCAGATTTACCAACTATTGCTAGAGATTGCTCGCAGCTCACTGTCAGATATCCCCAGAATCCCCGAAAACATTACTCTAAAGTCTCTTCCCCTGCTCCAACAATTACAAAGCATTCAGCAAAGACCCCAGGAACAAGCATTTAAATCTGATTATTTTTCAGTAAACGACCTCGAATGGGTGGCTCAAGTCCGCCAACTGCTCGAAGAACTGATCGGCGAGTCTTTGTCGGAACGACCCAAAATGCCGGAAAACATGGCGGGTAGAGCTTTGAGTCTGGCAGATAAGGCACAAGGTATCAAAGAAACAATTGAAGAAAAGGCAGCCTGCGGCCCCACAGAGGAAGATGAGAGTTCCTTGGAGCCTCCAGACGCGCTGCTGAATCTCTTGCACCAGAGTTTAAAAACTCAGCGCGCCAAAAGCTACAAACCCGATGCTCCCGAATGGCAGCAAGTCTTGAGCCTGCTAGATGTAGTGAAGTCAATTTACAAGCAAATTCAAAGTTAAATTCAAGCTTAACTCAGGCCGGTTTTTATGGTGCGCGATCGCTAGCTATTAAAGGCGGTTGCTCTTTGACAGAAATTTTTTTGCTGTAGCCCGAACATTTCAGATTATTGCCTTTTTGTCAACTAAACTAGGTTTAATCGGTTAAGCGGCAGCAGAGCATGAGCGGAAAAAACATCGGCGATTTGTCAGGAGAAATATTAGCCGATCGCTATCAGTGCGATCGGCGGCTCGGCAAGCAAGCAGGAAGGCAAACATTACTCGCCCGCGACTTAAACACGCAACAGCAAGTAGTAGTCAAACTCCTCTCATTCAGCAGCGACTTTAACTGGGAAGACTTAAAACTGTTCCAGCGAGAAGTCGAAACCTTAAAATCCCTATCCCATCCCGCAATTCCCCAATATCTAGACTCCTTTGAAATCGACACCCCCAACCGCAAAGGATTCGCCCTAGTTCAGACTTACATCGAAGCCAAATCCCTACAAGAATATCTTTCAGACGGCCGCACCTTTAGCGAAAGCGAAGTCAAACAATTAGCAACAGCATTATTAGACATCCTCGCCTACCTGCACCAGCGACAGCCGCCGGTGATTCACCGCGACATTAAACCCAGCAATATTTTACTCAAAAATCGATCGGGAAACAGCGTCGGCGAAGTCTACCTAGTCGATTTCGGTGCAGTTCAAACCCTAGCAACCCAACAGGGAAAAACAGTCACCGTTGTCGGCACGTATGGCTATATGCCGCCCGAACAATTTGGCGGGAGAGCCGTTCCCGCTTCCGACTTGTACAGCTTGGGAGCAACCTTAATCGCCTTAATTACCAAGCAGCATCCTGCCGATTTGCCGCAGCAAGATTTGCAGATTGAATTCGAGCAATTCACCAAATTAAGTCCCGCTTTTACCAATTGGCTGAAGTGGATGACGCATCCCAGTTTAGATCGCCGTCCCGCCTCAGTCCAGATTGCCAAAGAAGCTCTAGAAAAACCGCCGCAAATCAATAAATCTTCCCTGCCATTGAGAAAGAAACAGCCCGTGTATCATCCCCTGGCATTAGGTACTCGTGCGATCTGGTACAGTTTTGTTACCGGAGTTATAGCGGCAGGAGCTTGTGCAGTTATTTACGGCTCCTTGTTTATGGGTTTGATGACGACGACGGGTTGGATCGGCATAACTTTAGGGGGGATAACGATGATAATTATGGCAGTCTTTGTGAGTCTTCATTTCGGCTTGCTGCTGGGGTTGGGAAATGGAATAATCATAACGATCGTGACCCTATTGTGGTTTCATCCCCTCACTAACCCCAAACTTCACCGACAGGTTTTAAGTTCAATTAGTATGCTAATCTCCGCCTTGATAACTATCTATTTCTTTAAAAATATGAATTTTAAACCTGAATGGGATTCCAATTATATTTTGTTTGCGATTGGACCCTCGCTAATTACAGCACTATCTCAGGGGGAAAGTAGCAAGTTTATTGCCCGGTGGTATCAAAAATACAGCGGACTGTAAACTTTTAAATAAGAGCGTGTTTGGTTGATTAGTTATCTTTTTTATCGGTAGTGAATAATCACAAACTACCGACGAGATACCTGATTTTTAGAATAAGTCAGGTATCTAATATAATCTAATCAAAGCAAAGTGTTTAATTTAAAGTAAAAAAAATAAAGGTCAAAAATATGACTTGCAAAGTATTAGCAGAACGCTACGAAGTACAGCGACAACTGGGAAAACAAACAGGTCGCCAAACGCTGCTGGCTCGTGATTTGCAAACTCAAAAATTAGTTGTCATCAAACAGCTATTTCTCGGCAGCGATTTTGAATGGCAAGACCTCAAGCTATTTGAACGAGAAGCGGAAACTTTAAAAGCACTTTCTCACCCGGCAATTCCCCGCTACCTCGACTATCTGGAAATTGACGAACCAGACAGTAAAGGATTTGCCTTGGTACAGACTTATGTAGAGGGAAAAACTTTGGAAGAGCATTTGCGATCGGGGCGTACTTTTAGCGTAAATGAACTGAAAGAATTAGTAAAAAAGTTGTTGGAAATTTTGAATTATTTGCACAAGCAAAATCCGCCTGTTATTCACCGCGATCTTAAACCCAGCAATATTTTACTGCACAGCCGATCCGGTAACTCGATCGGAAAAATTTATTTAGTTGATTTCGGTTCGGTGCAGAACCAAGCTGCAAAATTTGGCGGTACAATTACAGTAGTAGGAACTTATGGATATATGGCACCGGAACAATTTGGCGGGCGCTCCGTTCCGGCTTCCGATCTCTACAGTTTAGGTGCAACTTTAATTTATTTGGTAACGGGTTTGCATCCCACCGAACTATCACAGCAGGATTTGAAAATTAAATTTGCCGATCGAGCCACGCACCTCAATCCTAGTTTAATTGATTGGCTGGAGTGGATGACAGAACCGAGTTTGTCCAAACGGTTATCTTCGGCTGAGGAAGCATGGCGAGCGCTCAAAAATCCCCGCTCGATCGATAAAAATCACAAAGATTATATAACATTGCAGCCACCTGGTAGCGAGATAAAACTCACAAAAAATTCGGAGTTTGTAGAAATTGTAATTCCGTCGCAGGAAGTGAGTTTGGGTTTAAGTGCCCTGCTTGTGACCGCCGTTGCTGCGAATATTGTCCCCTTCGGCTGTCTTTTACTTTATATTTTACATGAAATCAACTACGGCAGTAAAATCACTAATTTACCGATAGATAGTCAAGTTATTATTATGATAGCCGGCGGTTACTTAGCTCTGGTTGGAGTAATGTTAGCTAGGGTAGGAGTAATGTTTCTGCTGGCACTGTTTCGCCGAGAACTTCGCCTCAGAATCGATCGCCAGCAAATCTCCTGTAGCAGCCATCTACTGGGGTTGAGATGGAATCATGCCAAGCCATCTCCCAGGAACGAGATTTGCCAGTTGAAAATTCAACAACGTGAATATAGAAACAGCGGTATTGGTGTAAAAGTTATAAAAGTTATAAAAGTTATGATTTTTGCTTTTTCAATCCCTAGAGAGTTATATCAAACGGCATCATTACTTATGCAGGAGGGCCACTCGGAAGCGAGATTAGGGAAAGTCTATCAGATGATAGTTCAAGCAGGCAACCACAAATATCAGTTAGGAGAGAAGGAGGGACTAAGTGAATCAGAAATCAAGTGGTTAGCAACAGAACTGAGCCAGTGGTTGGGTTTGAAAATTAAAATAATTTTGACAGACGGTAAACAGAATAAATGGTTCTGAAAATATCTCCCTCGCCAAAACAAAGCATTGCGCCCTCAACCTGTTGGATGGGCGTCCCGCCCGTCCCCTCTCTCTTGTGTGGGATGGGCGGGACGCCCGAAAGCGTGTATTCTCCCAGCCGGCGACACACTCCCCCGCTTTCTCTCAATCTCATGCAGCCGTCGGCCCCGATCGCCCGTAAAATGCTATCAAAGGGGTTTGGCAAATAGCCGTCATCCCCGATCGTCTGTTAACTTGGAGATATTATTGTGGATCTATCGCTAATTCCGGCACAGCCAAAACCAGGACTGCTCAACGTCCTGATCGAAATCACAGCCGGTAGCAAAAACAAGTACGAATTTGATAAAGAGTTGCAAGCCTTTGCTCTCGATCGAGTGCTCTCTTCCTCAGTCCAGTATCCCTGCGACTACGGCTTCATACCCAACACCTTAGCCGACGATGGCGACCCCCTCGACGGCATGGTAATGATGGACGAGCCCACATTTCCAGGCTGCATTATCGCAGCCCGTCCGATCGGAATGCTAGAAATGATCGACGGCGGCGACAGGGACGAAAAACTGCTTTGCGTTCCCGACAAAGACCCCCGCTACGCTCACTATAAGTCCCTCAAAGACGTAGCCCCCCACCGCTTGGACGAAATAGCCGAATTTTTTAAGACCTACAAAAATTTGGAGAAAAAAGTCACAGAAATTCTGGGTTGGCAAGATGTCGATCAAGTCATGCCCTTAGTTGAAAAGTGCATCGCAGCCGATCGTAAATAAGCAGCATCCGCAGCGCAAGTAAAAAGCATTTTTTTGTTTGAGTGCTCTCTCGGCTCGCCTATTCTACAGGCAAGCGACCGGGGAAAGCACGCATTAAAGCTTTCGCCTTCGGTGCTCCGGGCAAATAAACCCCTAGCCCCACTCCTCCACTGCAAGCAGACTCAAAATTCAGCAAGCCGAACTTAAGGCGACGGCTGCACGTCTAAGAATGTAGTAGAGGAATGGTTGGCTAGAATATCAAACAGTCGCGAATGCCGAGCAGGCAGGGGATTCCCCAAAAACCCCCGCCTGCTAAAATGTTGAAAAAAATACTACTCGTAGAGTAAGATCGATAGCAAATTCTAAGCAAACGGGCGAGCGCATTCTACGTTTGAGAAAATTTTACTCGGTTGGTTTCGGGATCGAGCGTTTTATATCTCAGCAGATAGGTAAAAACTAAACACTAAAAATAAAAATAAAAATCTCAATTGCCAAGTTCCTGCGCTCAAACCTAAAAAAAATGTCAGATTCTTCCCCCTCTCAAGCAAATTTACAGCCTTCCGATAACAAAGCCACTAGCTCAAACAGTCCTTTGACCGAGTTTTTAGTTCAGTTTTGGGGCGTGCGGGGCAGCATCGCCACCCCCGGCACCAAAACAATTCGCTACGGAGGTAACACCTCTTGCGTAGAAATGCGCTTGGGCAAAAAACGCCTGATTTTTGACGGCGGCACCGGTTTGCGAGTTCTGGGGCTAAATCTGCTGCGACAAATGCCGGTGGAAGCTTATATGTTTTTCAGTCACACTCACTGGGATCACATTCAAGGCTTCCCGTTTTTTACTCCTGCTTTTATTCCGGGGAACTGCTTTCATATTTACGGAGCGATCGCCCCCAACGGCACTACAATCAAACAGCGTCTTGCCGATCAAATGCACCACCCCAATTTTCCAGTTCCCATTCAGGTGATGCAGTCAGAACTCAAATTTAACGATTTGACGCCAGGGGATATTCTCGAACTCGACGATGTGAAAATAGAAACAGCACTACTCAATCACCCCAATACTGCGATCGGATATCGAGTTACTTGGCAAGGACACACGGCTGTCTACTGCACCGATACAGAGCATTTTCCCGATCGCCTCGACGAGAATGTCGTACACCTAGCCCGCGACGCCGACGTGCTAATTTATGATGCTAACTACACCAACGAAGAGTATTACGACTTCAAAAACCCGAAAGTCGGCTGGGGACACTCGACTTGGCAAGCAGGAGTAGAAATAGCAAAAGCTGCAGGAGTCAAAAAGATCGTGATGTTTCACCACGATCCTAGTCACGACGACAATTTTCTCGATCGTGTCGAAGCAGACGTGCAATCAGTTTTTGCCGATAGCTGCTTGGCCCGCGAAGGCATGACCATACCAGTGATTTAGGCAACAAATCGAGTCCGTGCGGGCTGCGAAAAAACCGCCTCCAGACCGCAAAAAATAGCAGCCTGAAGGCATAAAACACAATGAACCACAAAATTCACCTCAAGCGTCGCTTTCGTGGCTGGGTGAGGCTTTACTCAACGTTGCTAGTATTGATAATTGTCTGTTGTACCGGAGGTGGATGGGTGGCAGCACAGACGGCCGGCTCCCACACTCCCGCGCTCCTGGCTCAAATTTCTACAGGGGAAGATATCGGCACTGTCGATCGCATTCCCGAAGCCTACCAACTCGGACAGCAACTGTACCTCGAAAACTGCGCCACCTGTCACATAGGTTTACCGCCTCAAGTATTGCCAACAGAAACCTGGCGCAGGTTGTTGCAAGACCCAGAACACTACGGACAAACCATCAAACTGCTAGTAGACCCGCCCCGCCTGCTAGTGTGGAACTACCTGCAAACTTTTTCGCGTCCCCAACCCAAAGACGAAGACCTCCCCTACCGAGCCGCCAACTCTCGCTATTTCAAAGCTTTGCACCCCAGAGTCAAGCTGCCGCAACCAGCAAATCTCAGCAGTTGCGTTACTTGTCACCCCGGTGCATCTAAATATAATTTCCGCAAGCTTACCCCGGAGTGGGAAAACTCCCCGTAGTAAAAATTAAGTTCGATCATGGGAAAGAGGCGGACAGTCGTCCTCACTATAGCGGTTCTCACAAAAGTGAGGTATGCCCTATGCCCACGGAGGCCTATGCCCACGGAGGCCTATGCCCTATCCCGGATAGTACCTCATACCAGAGCACAGAAAGGCTATACAAACCTGTCAATATTAGTTTGTAGTGAGGACTTTATTCCTGTGAAAAAGCCGGACTAAAGTCCGCACTACAAACCTGTTTCCTAGCCCGTATTCCGCATCCCCGCAGCAATACCATTAATCGTCAACAGCGCACCCCGCAACAATTCACCCTTGCTGTAACGCGAGTGAATCACCCCCGGAACTCCGCCATTACCGTGCTGCCGCAAGCGTTTCAGCAGCGAAACCTGCAACAAACCCAAAGGCACAATCGTGGCATTTCGCAACTGTACCGATCGCTGCAAAGACGGATCTCCATCTAACAAATGCTGGTGTCCGGTAATAGTTAAAACCAAATCCCGAATCAAGTAAAATTCCGCCGCAATTTGCTCGTATAAAGCCTGGAAACGCTCCCTGTCCGCCGGCAAACCTAACTCCCGCACGTAGTGATCGGCAATCTGTAAATCCACCTTAGATAAAGTCATTTCGACCTTAGAAATTACCATTCTAAAAAATGGCCACTTCAAGTAGAAATACTGCAAAAGTTTTAAATGTTCTTCCGGTTCTTCCAGCAAAAACTCTTGCAAAGCTGTGCCGACACCGTACCAAGAAGGCACTAAAAATCGGCTTTGAGTCCAGCTAAACACCCACGGAATTGCTCGCAAACCGCTGATGTCTTTCTTGCCGCCGCGACGGGCCGGACGAGAACTAATTTGCAACTGACTGATTTCTTGTATCGGGGTAACGTGATGGAAGAAATCAACTAAATCCGGCTGTTCGTAAATTAAATGACGGTAGTGCGATCGCGATTTGACCGACAATTCCTCCATAATCTGATTCCAAGGATCGATTCCGTCAAAACCAGCGTGCAGCAAGCTAGCTTGAATTACCGCCGCCGCCACAGTTTCCAAATTGTAAAGCGCCAACTCCGGTAAAGAATATTTAGAAGCCAAAACTTCCCCTTGTTCGGTAATCTTGATTCGCCCGCTAATACTCTTTCCTGGTTGAGCCAAAATCGCCTTGTAAGCAGGCCCGCCACCACGCCCTACAGAGCCGCCCCGGCCGTGAAAAATCCGCAATTCCACACCGTGTTTTTCAGCAACCGCTTGCAAAGCTTTTTGAGCTTTCTGAATTTCCCAATTGCTGCTGAGGAAACCCGAATCTTTATTGCTGTCAGAATAGCCCAGCATCACCTCTTGCAATTTGACCTGACAGATTGGGTTTTGTGGATTTTCTTCGCTTGTTTCCGCTACTTTTTGCGCGTATCCTCCCGCTAGCAAAGCCCGATAAAGCGGCAGATCGAATAGCTGCTGCATTACTTCTGGGGCTTTTTTCAAATCTTCGACGGTTTCAAACAGGGGCACTACTTGAATGGTGCTAATTCCTGTCGCTGGATCGTACAGTCCCGATTCTTTTGCTAACAGCAAAACTGCCAGCAAATCGCTGACATCGTGGTTCATGCTGATGACGTAAGTTTCGCAAATTTCGGGGCCAAACTCCTGCTGCATTTGTCGCAAGACTCGGAAGGTATTAATTGTCTCGCAAGTTTTGGGAGAAAATGGCAGTTCTGTGGGAATTAAAGGGCGACGAGTTTGCAGTTCGGTGGCGAGCCAAATAACTCGATCGCATTCCGACATTTGATTGTAAGATTTGGGCAAAATTTGCAAGTATTCCGCAATTTCGCTCAAAGTGTCGGAGTGTACTGTGGACTCTTGGCGGATGTCTAGGTAAGCCAAGTTAAATCCGTAAATTTCTACTTGACAAAGCAGATTTTCTAAGTCCCGACAGCTCAAACCTGTTTCGACTAAATTGCGTTCGATTAACTGCAACTCTGCTAAAAACTCAGCGCCCGATCGATAAATGCCGGTCAAGACTGGTTGTTCCGACAAAGCTTCGCGCTCGCGCTGCGACTCGTCTCCTTTGTACAGCCGCCAATTGCGATCGCGCGTATTTTCCAGTCGCTGCAGCACGTAGGCCAGCTTCAAGCGGTAAGGTTCTTGACGGTAGCGGATCGCCCACTGTTCGTAAACATCGGGAAATTCCGATTTGTCGCGATCGAGAGAGTCGAGCAATTCCGGCAATACGTCGCTCCAGTGCAGCGACAAACTCAATAATTCGTTGAGCCGCTTCACCGCATTGATATACTTGCACATCACTAAATGGCGCTGATAGCAAGCAGTTTGCCAAGTAACTTTCGGGGTAACAGAAGGATTACCATCTCTGTCGGAACCCACCCAAGAACCGAACTTGCAAAAATTGTAACTAGGCGGTTTCAGGTAGGGGTAAGAAGCGTGCAGCGCTTGCTTTAAGCGGTGGTAGAGTTCGGGAATAGCATCAAACAGCACTTCGTCGAAGTAGTGGAGAGTGTACTCCACCTCGTCAAGCACAGTTGGTTTGAATTGGTGCAGCTCGTCAGTACGCCACCAGAGGCGAATTTCTTCCATCAGTTGCTCTTGGAGATTCGCCGCTTCCCAGCTAGACACCGGGTAGGGGCTTTCAGAGTTCGCGCCCATTCCCTGAAATTTCTCGTCAACTTGGTCTAGCTTTTGGAGAATCTTTGCCATTCGCCGCTGCTTGGTGCGGATCGTGTTGCGGACAATTTCCGTCGGGTGAGCGGTAAATACTAGGCGGATGTCCAACTGATCGATCAAGCGCTGGATTTGCTGGCTAGGTACGTTCAATCGCAGCAGCATGGGGAACAATTCGTGAAATGTTCCGGCGTCTTTGGTAATCGCCTCGCTGCTGTCTGCACCGCGAGGAGCCGTTTGGGCTGGGCCTTCCCTGTGCCGCGGGCGATCGGGCGCATCTTTTGCTTGTCCCGGCAGCTTAGCAAACATTCGCCCGCCAGCGTCGTTGCTGCCAGTGTAAGCTAGCTGTTGGTCTCGCTGTTCGTAGTGCTGTTCGACAATGTTGATCAACTGAAAATACAGCGCAAAAGCCCGCGCGGCCCTGATGGCGGCGTTGAGATCGAGCTTTTCGATTAGCTGTACCACATTCGATTCGCGAAAGTTAGTGGCTTGTCCCTCGGAGGAATTGAACGATCGCATTTGTTGGAGCAAATCTACTAATTCCTGCCCGCACTCCTGTCGGATCACCGATTTCCACAAGTCCTCTACTACTTTGAGGCGATTGCGTAGAAACAAATCTGATTTTGAGTAAGCGGCAGAATGGGGAATAGATGTTGCATCAATAGCCTGTTCTGAAGATTGGAGGACTGAACTCATCGGGCTGTTCCTCAATTGCTGCGGGTGTCTAGAAAATTGTATGGTTTAGTTTCGCCTAAAATTCTTTTCTTTGCCGTCAAATTTGAGACAACTTATACGATTTACGATTTGCGATTGCTGATAACTTTTGACTGTCAGGCTTTGGATCGGCGACAAGATGCCTTTCCTTCTGTTTTGAAACTAATCATCTGGTGCGAAGGTACGCTATGCAGAAGCCACCTATGTATAGAGCGTTTCTGTGCTCTCATATGAGGTATCCGACGGGCATAGGGCATTGAGCATTGGGCATTGGGCATCTTGCCCCCCGAGCGAAGTCGAAGGGTGGGCAGTGGCCAAACAGGGCATACCTCACCACGCGATCGAACCGCTATAAAATAGGAGCAAAGACCAATTTCAATATCACAAATTTTACTGATTGTCAAGCTTTCTGGTAAAAAAATTAACTGCGAGCTTCTGTCGGGCGTTCTACTGCTGCGATCGAGGAAATTGGAGCACCGGGAGGCGCGATCCCCGAAATACTTCTTCGCTTTCAATGCCGATCGACCGCACAAACTCAGCAGCAGCACTGGCCACCAGCAAGCCGCCCAGCATCGGTAAGGCGATCGAACTCAATAAAATATCTGAGGGAATTGGTAACTTTGGACTGTTGGGTGTTTGATTTTTGGGCAAGTCTTGGTTTTCCGACGGCATAAATTCTCCTGTATTATTTATTAATTATCCTCAGTTTACAGCAGAAGGAAGGAGGCTTGACTCGTCACCGGCCAGGTGAGCAAGAGCCGACTTTTTTCGCAGCCTGCAAGCCAACAAGAGTCTGCACCAAGTCCAGCCGAGGAATTAATCTCGCGAAACGGTTTACACTCGGCAAAGAAAATACTTGTATGTAAAACTTGTAAACTGTGCTATCTGTAGAAAACAAAACCAGCTTTGACAAAATTTAAAGTCCCATGTTGAATGCGAACGGGAGTATATTGGCAGACAATCGACCGGCCGCGTCGCAGTGGGCGCAAGAAGCTTTAGGGCTTCCTGAAGTGCAGGTACAAGCTCGTTTGCGCGGAAATCATCTGCATATTCTGTGCGAAGCAGCGCAGTGTCCGTCTCAGGAATTGGTGACGGCGAGATTTACGCGCGCGATCGAACAAACTGATTTAACGCGACTGTTGCCAGAGCAATCTAAAATTTACCAGTTGTTTCTGTGCGGACGCAAACTCGGTTCCAGACAAAATGATTGGACAGTCCGGCTTGATTGCAGCAGTATCAAAGAGCAACAGCAGCAACAGCAGCAACAGCAGCAGCAACAGCAGCAGCAACAGCAGCAACAGCAGCAACCAAAAGTTTCCCCAGTGGCGCAAGCAAGTCCCCCCGACGGCGAACCGCCAACAAGTCCTAAAAAAGGCGGATTCTTTGGCAAATTCAAAAATGACAACCGCAAACTAAAACAGAAACCTGAACCGGTAGAAACCCCGGCCCAACCGCCACAGGTGCGGGAAGAACTCGATTTTGACGCAGAAAGTCTCCCCATCGCCTCCCGCATTGAATATCCAGAGGTTTTTGAAACTGCCCCGGTGACGATCGACACTTCGGCAACACAGGAGGCTTTCAGTCCCCCCACCGCCCCGCAAAAAACGGAAAAATCATCGACAATGCAAGGAAGCCGAGGCACGGTGGCTTTAATTCACTCCCCCGAAACCGACTTTGGCGACAGCGATAGCGGTGGCACATTGACGGTTTCGCCGGAAAGTTTGGCGCGCTTGGGCTATCCAGATGCGATCGCCAGCTATCTCAGCGAAATCCTCGGGCCGATGGGAGTTTCGGTGAAAGTCAGCATTCGCGGAAAAGAACTCAAAACCAGCCGGGAAACGCTGCAATCGAATCCAGAGGAAAATCTCAAGCCCAAGAAACGGCGGCTGCTGGTGCTGTGCGAGTCAGCCTACAGCCCAGACCCCTCCTTGCTAGCAGAACCGATCGCCGGCAGGCTGCGGAAACTCAAACTAGAAGGTTTCGTAGAAGCAGCCATCGGCAGCCAAGTTGCAGGCGAAGCAAAGCCGGACTGGGTGCTGCGGGTGGATTTGACCCCACCGGATACAATTCTCAAAGAATGGGCTCGCTGGGGAGACGTACAGTCGATCGCCAAACTGCTAAACCAACACTTGGCGGCATCGAGAGTCGAAGTGCGCGCCACCCTCAAAGAAGCAACCCTGCATTTGTTTTGCAGCAAAACTACCAAAAAAGGACAAAAACTTAAAAGGCAAGAGTACCCCGACAAGCAGCCAACCACCGAGGCGATCGCCCCTTTGCTAGCCTCCTTCGCGCCCCAAGGCATCCGCGCCGCTGCGATTTACGGCGTAGAACCAGTCACCGACAGCAAAACGGAACCAGAGTCGCCGGTGTGGATCGAATGGGTGGACTTGCCTGCAGCCCACCACCCAGACTTAGCTGCCAGCCCCAGAGCATTGGCGGCCGAAGGCGACCAATTAGCCTTGACTTTTTTGCTCAACAGGTTTCTCAATCCCAATCTGAAGCGCAAGCTGGAAACCGGAGGGATTCGGGCTGTGGTCATGCACAAAGCCAACGTGCTGCACGTCATGACTGAAGCTCTGACTTGCCCTTCTCAATCGAAGGTAGGGCCGCCGGTGGTTAAATTTTTGCGGCAGCTACAAATTCCGGGAGTAGCCGCAGTACGAGTCTACGGACGCCGTGCCGGTCAGAAACTGCCTTTGTGGCGCTACGGAATCGACCTCCGGGCGGCAGTTGACGAGCCATCAACGCAGGCGCAGGCGATCGCACCGCCTCCATCGCAACTGGCGGTTATGGAAAAGGAAACGGTGCCGGAATTTGCGGTGGCGGAAGATGGGAGTTTTTCCGATTTGACAGACAATTTGGTGTTTGATGCTCCGGCTGCTGACTCCTGGCGCAGCGGCTTCAAAATCGCGCTCCCAGGATATAAGCTGGGCGAGCATTTTGTTCAAGCTGCAGTGCAACCGCTTGTGGCTTCGGGTTTGTTTGTTCTGGGCGGCGGTTTGTCCACTGCGCCGGCGCGGGATGGTGCGAAAGCCGATCGCGCGGCTCGAAAAGCTTTGACTTGGGCGATCGTCGGTTGTCTGCTGACTTTCAGTACCGATTGGTTACTCGGTCAGTTCCTGCCATCTGCGACGGTTAGTCAAGCTCCTAGCGCCTCGGAAGTTTGCAGCGACCAGAATTGTCAAAATTCCTCTCCCAAGCCTTTTAGCGACGCTCAAACCTCGCTCTCTAGCGCCGAATCCCCTAGCCCGGATACCTCTGCTGGGGAGGTAAATTTGCCTCAAATCCCATTAGAGCCATCGACCTTACCGAATCAGGAAGAGGCTTTCAACGGTTCTGGGTTTACAAAACCGGGGAATAATAGCGTTCCTGTAGCAGATGTTTCTACACTTCCGGTGTTCCCGACTCTCAGAAGCGAGCAGCTAGACAAACAAATAGCGCGCTATCAAGAGTACATCCGCGAACACCAAAAACCGCCGGATATCTTGATTGTAGGCAGTTCGAGGGCTCTGCGCGGCATTGACCCGGCGGTTTTGGAAACTGCTTTGGCATCTGGGGGTTATCCGGGGCTGAAGGCTTACAATTTTGGGGTGAATGGGGCTACTCTGCAGGTTGTAGATTCGATCGTCCGTCGGATTTTGCCGCCGCAACAACTGCCGAAATTGATTGTGTTGGCGGATGGGGCGAGGGCTCTCAACAGCGGGCGGCCGGATTTGACTTTTAGTGCGATCGCTTCTTCGGAAGGTTACAGACAATTGTCTCGGGGCAGTTTTCTTGTCCGCACCACTCAATTAGAATCTCCAACATCAAAAGAAACCGCCAGCAATCCGGTGGCTACTGCGGGTGAATTGGTGCAGAATTTGGAACAAAGTCAAGTTAAGGTTCAGCAAATATTGAGTCAAAAGTTGATCGAGAGTTCTGCAACTTACAAAAAGCGCGATCGGCTGAAGGAGTTTTTGCGATCGATCGCGAATCCCTCCGCCCCTATTGCGATCGCCACCCCCCAAACCGCTGGAGAGAAACAAACAACTGAAAAACCCCAACCTGTTGTTGCGGGTAAAAAACCAAGCGATTTTCAACCAAACGGCTTTTTGCCGATCGACATACGCTTCAATCCCGATACTTACTTTCAAAAACATCCGAAAGTATCTGGCTATTACGACTCCGACTATCAGGATTTTGAATTGTCAGGGGAACAAACTGTAGCACTCAAAAATCTGATCGAATTTAGTAAAGTTCGTAACATCAATCTCGTGTTTGTGAATATGCCCCTAACTGTCGATTATTTAGACCCAGTGCGGGCTGCTTACGAACAAGAATTCCGGGAATATATGCAACAATTAGCAGCTCAAACCGGACTAATTTTTCGAGATGATAGTTTATTGTGGCCCCAGGCGCGGGAATCTTTTTCCGACCCCAGCCACCTCAACCGTTACGGTGCTGTTGCAGTTTCTAAGCGGTTAGCTCAAGATCCGATGATTCCCTGGCCGGCGAAGAGGTAATGAAAGAGTTTTGAGTTATTTTAGAAGTTAGCTCGTCTCCGCTGTCGCTACCGCACTAAAATTGGTTCGATCGACAGCAACGTGAGTTTTCCTCAAAACCAGAGGACTTGCACTCCTCTCGATGCAACCTCTCGATTGCGGGTAATTCATCGGAGTGGACATTAATTGATTGAAATCGTTTCCGGTTGCATCGGAATAATAAAATCGAGTCAACAGTTAAGCTGTCGCGCAAATAAACATTGCATATTCAGGGCCCGCTCTCCGGCCCACCCCACTCATTGTTTTATTGTTTTTTGACATACAGTTTAAATGCCGCAACAGCTTAACACTCAACCATTCAGTTTTTCAACAGTCAACAATCAACAGTCAACAATCATGTCGCTCGTGTAACTGGAATCGATATAACTCACGCTCCGCGACAATCTCAAAACTATCATTTCCCGCAGCGGAATACTCAACATGAAAAGATTGACATTTCCTAAAATTAGCAAAAATATACAGATAAAAAATCCCCGAAAAAATCTCCCTTTAATATTTTTTATATTATCTCTAGCATTTTTCCTGTTTAGTTTGTATAAAGGTTTATTTTTAAATTGGGCTTTATCAGCGCCGCCCCCCGGCAAAGAACAAACTAGCCAACAGCAAGCTCTACAACCTTTCGATCAAGTTGTCAAAGATGCCCAACAGTTAGAGGGATTGTTTACCCTTTACCGCAATCAAGCAACTAATAAAGTTTATCTCGAAATTACACCGCAACAACTCGACAAAAAGTTCCTGTGTTTCGTCACATTGGCCTCTGGTTTGGGGGAAGGCGGCATTTTTAGCGGATTGCCGATCGGCGATTTCTTGTTTCAACTGCGACGAGTCCAAAATAACGTGCAGTTTGTCATACCCAATATCAATTTTCGCACCAGTCCGGGCGATCCGCAAGCGGGTTCGGTGGAAAGGGCATTTAGCGAGTCTATCCTCTATTCTTTGCCGCTCAAAAGCATTCATCCGCAAAGGCAAACTCTGCTGATCGACTTAGGCGATTTGCTGATGAGCGACAAGCGCGATTTACCAGGGATAAAAGCAATTTTACCGATGATTTTGGGCGCTTCTTACTCAATCGATGAAGACAAATCTTCTTTTAAAGATGTGAAAGCGTTTCCGCTGAATGTAGAAATTGCTACTATATACGGTTTTTCCAGCGATAATGACAGTGCGGTTAACTATTTACCTTCGATTCCCGACAGTCGGGCTTTTAACCTCCGCATTCACTACAGTTTCTCGGAAGTCCCGATTAATAATGGCTACCGCCCCAGACTTGCAGACGAGCGAGTTGGCTATTTTCTGACCACATATAAAAACTTTTCTGACAAGAGTGGCCGCGATCCTTTTGTGCGCTATATTAATCGCTGGCATTTGCAAAAGCAAATCCCATCCGCGCCGATGTCGCCTCCGGTGCAGCCAATTGTGTTTTGGATTGAAAATAATGTGCCTGTAGAGTATAGAAATGCTATTCGCGAGGGCATTTTGGAGTGGAACAAAGCTTTTGAAAAGGCAGGTTTTACTGAGGCAATTCAGGTCAAACAAATGCCGGACAATGCTAAATGGGACCCGACAGATGTCCGCTACAATACTATTAGGTGGTCTAGTTCTTTTGAGTCGGATTTTGCAGGCATTGGGCCATCTCGCACTAATCCGCTGACTGGGGAAATTTTGGATGCTGACATTCTGTTAGATGCTGATATTGTCCGGCAAATTAAACAGGGCTACGGCTTTTTGGTGGAACAAAATCGATCGCTAGCGAAGAGTTTTCAAGGGAAAAATGGCTCTAATACGAGTCCTTGTCAGTTTGGAATATATTCGCGTTATTTGAATGTTCTAGAAAATGGGGACTTGGGAAAAAGCAGCGGAGAAAATTCTCAAGGTGGAATTGCTGATGATTTGCCGACTTTGGTGGAAAGATATCAAGAGCAAAAACGATCGCCTTTGTCGCGCTTGATGTCGAGTTCGGATATGTGTTTTGGGTTGGAATCGAGCAGGCAATTTGCGATCGGGGCAATGTCGGTGAATCTGTTGGATAATGCACCACCTAGCAGTACGGCGACGGACAATTATGTGAATCAATATATCCGATTTTTGACGTCCCACGAAGTCGGTCACACTCTCGGTTTGAGGCACAATTTTCACGGCAGTACGATGCTGCAACCGGATGAGTTGAACAATATTCAGGTAACTCGCACTAAGGGTTTAACTGCGTCGGTGATGGATTATCTGCCGATTAATTTGGCACCGCCGGGAACTATGCAGGGCGACTATTATCCTACGATTGTAGGGCCTTATGACGATTGGGCGATCGAGTACGGTTACAAAGTTCTTGGGGGCACAAACCCCAACAGCGATTTAAGGGCGCTGCAACAAATTGCCAGCCGCGCGGGGGAACCGCAATTAGCTTACGCGCCTGATGAGGATACTGTTGACAATCTCGATCCGGCTGCTAATACTTTCGATCTCAGCGGTAATATGCTGACGTATTCGCAATGGCAAATGGATAATGCTAGGGCGATGTGGAAGCGTTTAGAAAAGCGAATTCCGGTTG
Organism: Microcoleus sp. S1D4; assembly: GCF_036700765.1. NCBI lineage: Bacteria > Bacillati > Cyanobacteriota > Cyanophyceae > Oscillatoriales > Microcoleaceae > Microcoleus > Microcoleus sp. S1D4. The sequence continues at coordinate 361,728 of NZ_JAUBPP010000001.1, read as the reverse complement.
GGGAAGAGGGTTATAACGAACTGCGGGTGATGTTTGATTCGCTGTTTGGGTATTATGTCAATCAGGTGGTGAATGCTACTTTGTACGTCGGCGGGCAGTCGTTTAATCGGATTCGCCCGGGAGATAGTAATGGGAAATTGCCGTTTGTGCCGATCGCACTTTCGCAGCAGCGGGAAGCTTTGGCTACATTGGACAAGTACGTATTTGCCCAGGATGCTTTTAGTTTTGCGCCGGATTTGCTGAATAAATTAGCACCTTCGCGTTGGGATCACTGGGGAAGTCCGGCTTTGGTGTTTCCTCTAGATTACCCGATCGGCGATCGAATTACTTTTTTGCAGCGGTTTGTGCTGCGAGTTTTGCTATCTCCCACGCGACTGGCGCGACTGCGGGATGTCGAGTTAAAATCAGCACCGGAAACTGCTTTGAGGTTGCCGGAATTGTTCGATACTTTGCTTCATGATATTTGGAAAGAGGTTTTGCAGCCGGAAAAGAAGATGCAAATTTCAACTTTTCGGCGTTCTTTGCAGCGGGAACATTTGGCGATTTTGATGGGAATGGTGCTGCGAAAAACCAGTGCTCCTGAAGATGCGCGGACTCTGGCTTGGTACGAGTTGCGACAGTTGCGTGAGGGTTTGAGCAAGAGTATTCGGAATTTGGATCGGAATGCGGATGCTTATACGCGGGCTCATTTGGAGGAAACGCGCGATCGAATTTCTAAGGTTTTGAATTCGCAGATTCAGTCGAATTAAGTCAATAAAGCTTTCAGGGCGGGTTCTTCCGCCCACCCCACAAAAAACTTTATGTGTTGTGGGGTGGGCCGGAGAACCCGTTCTTTTGATAAAAAACCCGGTTTTTGTGGTGGGAGTGCATAATTTCTGATTTATTAATTAGATGATTATTGATTCAATCAAAAATTATGACTACAGATACTTCCAACAAACACCACCTGCGATTGGCCCTATTTTGGGCATTACTGGGGAGTCTGGCAGCGTTGGCATTATTTCCTTATGCGCTGTCTCTGAATCCAGCAGTTGGGCAAGTGCCTGCACCGTTACCTGTTATAGCTATTGCCTCCGCCCTTCAGACTGGACTTCTTTTGATTCTCCTGAATTGGATTGGACTGCGCCTAGGCAACTCAATGGGACTCGATACCCCCCTGGCTCGTGCGCTGGTGTATCGACAGCCTGTTCCCACTCTTTCTAAATCTGCTATCAAAACGGCACTGATAGTCGGTGGCGTTGGTGGAATCGTCTTAATTGGATTGAATTTAGCGTTGGAACCTTGGATGCCTCCAATGGCTTCAACAACTGCGTTAAAGATTGACCTCTGGAAACGCATATTAGCTTCTTTCTACGGAGGCATTACCGAAGAACTCTTGCTTAGATTATTCGGTATGACATTGATTGCATGGCTACTTTGGAAGATTTTTCAGCGGCGCCGATCAGAACCTAGTCGGCCAATTTTTTGGCTGGCAATTGTGGCGGCGGCGATTCTGTTTGGTGTGGGTCATTTGCCTGCCGCTGCCAATCTCTGGGGACTAACCCCAATCGTCATTTTCCGAACGATTTTGCTCAATGCCCTCTTAGGGATTCCCTTTGGTTTTCTTTACTGGCGTTGGGGATTAGAATACGCTATGTTATCTCATTTTTTTGCAGATTTGGTACTGCATGGAATTGGAGGAAGTTAGCAGGATATGCAAACAATGCAATGGTACAACGAACCTTTACAATGGCATGAGGATAACGATGTTATCCATATTACCGCCGGCGCAAAGACTGACTTTTGGCGGCAAACTCATTACGGATTCATTCGCGATAACGGCAACTTTTACTACCGTCAAGTTTCAGGCGACTTTACAGCCGAAGTCAAAATTACTGGTTGCTATCAATCGCTCTACGATCAAGCAGGGTTGATGATTCGAGAGAGCGAAAATATCTGGCTCAAGTGCGGCATTGAGTTTGTTGAGGGAGTGCAAAACGTGAGTGCGGTTGTGACACGAGACTATTCCGATTGGTGTGTTATTCCACTTGAAGTGCCACCAGTTTCCCTGTGGCTGCGGGTAAAGCGCCGAGCTGAAACGGTGGAAGTGCAATACTCGTTGGATGGGGAAGAGTATTCAATGATGCGACTGGCATATCTCACTGAGTCACCAATGGTTCAAGTTGGGTTAATGTGTGCGGCTGGCTCCCCAAGGTGAAGGCTTTGCAGTCGAATTTGAAGGGTTTAAGCATAGTAAGCCGATCTAATTTGGTATACGAAACCTAATGCTTCTGTGTCGAGAAAACTGGCGATCGAAATGACGATCGCCGCTGCGATCGGATATTCAATTACGAATCATTGCGAGGTGGATGTAGAGCGATAGAATGCAGGACTCCTCGAAGATTGACTACTCCTTCTCGGTTGAGTTGCAGCCGATCAATGGTAGCGCGTCCAGTCGGTGTTAAACCCAACATTTGAGTCGAATCGCTGCTCCAAGTAAAGTGTTCGCTCCAGTTATCCTGTCGAGGATGATAAAGTGGGACGGAGCCACCTGTAACGGGGTCGATCGCCTCACTATGACTGTATTTGAAATTGTTGCACCCTTGAGCTGCGATCGCCAGATTATCCAAATCACTGGTGCCACCTTTGGAGCGAGGGATAATGTGTTCAATCGAGAAGGGATCTGGAGAGAATTTAGCTTGACTGAGACAATACTCGCAGCAACCATTGGCGCGTTGTTTAATGAATTGTCGTTGCTGCTGTGTGAGGCGGGATTCAGGCATAATCAACGATATCGGGATGAGGATTGATGCCGAGGGTTTGCATCAGCTCCGTCAGAGGTTGGTTGCGGAAGGTTGCGAGTTGAATTAAGGCTTGAATGCGGGCAACATTGAGTTGTTCAAGGCGATCGCTCATTTGGATCAGTTGCTTGTGTTCTTCGGGAGTCAGGGTTTCGGCATGACGCTTGGCGATGAGGGCATGGTATTCTTCCCAGGTTTGTGCACTAAAGCCGATGTTAATTTGTTGCAGCAAGTCGGCTTCTGTAGGTTGGGTAATTGGAAGTCTAGGCTGGAGGCGTTCTTGCAGGGCGTTGAGGATGTAGCGATCGGGTTCCACGCCCTGTCTAGCTGCTTCAGTGCGGATCTGGTGTTCGAGTTCGGGAGAGAGGTTGAGGGTGATGGTGGTCATGGTTATCTTGGCAGCAAAATCTATTCATCATTTTAGCGATCGGGCTTTCATCTTATCTCTAACTTCATCGCATGGGACTTCTCGATTTTACTGCCCGCGTCCTGGTTTGCAATCTACGAAACCTAATGCTTCTGTGTCGAGAAAATTGGCGATCGAAATGGCGATCGGATCTTCAATCTTCGCAGCACGCGCGATCGAAGGAGCTTGAATTGGTTCTGGCAAGCGTCTCAAAATGACTGCGGCATCAGCAGGAGAAAGTCGTTCTTGAAGTTTGGCTTGCATGGCATTCACCTTTGGGTTGGAATTTGAAAGTTGTACGGGGGTTGAGAGACATTGACTGCGATTATTTGGGGGAAGTAGTGGACGAGCGAGTTTCACCTGTCGTTCAATACAGGGTAATAAAAAGGAGAAAAAATGTAACTACCAAGTTGAGCCGCCGCAGATAACCTCGAACTTTAATAGACAATCTCTCGACGGTCGGCTCCAACGACTTGTTAGCTGGCTGCCACTTGCCACTCTAATCAGAAACACAGTGTTTAATGGTTTAGTCACATACTTGTTAGGCTTGACTCTCCAATGTATCCCACAACTGTGAGAATGATTCTACCCGTCCACGAGCAATAAGCTTTTTATGAGATCCAATTACTTTGTTCCTTAAGCTACGCAACAAGTTCGGAGCCTTAAATGTTGCTTTAAAGTCAAAATTTTCTCCACCTGCCTCCTTGAATTCACCATTCAAATCAATGATTAAATCACCTAAGATTATATGAATACATTTGAGAAGATGCTCTTTCTGAGCAGAGTCTTTATAAAAATTTTCTGGTTTCTTAGAGAAAGCTTTACCAATTTCATCATCCGATAAAACCTCCGAAATAAGATAAAGCAAGAAAAATTTAGTAATCTGATAGCCACCAAATAATGAAGGTTCAATCTGTGACAGATCTTTTTCTATTTCTTTATACAGATCAAATAAAACTACAATTCTTCCTCCACTAACTTCTGGGCGAGCAAAGACCTCTTGATGTAAATCGTCAAATATCTTGCTATATCTCTGAACATCCCAAGGTCGCTTCAAATCAAAGGCCAGTAAAATTTGTCCAGCAAGCGTATTTTCAATTACCATTCGCTGTTCCGGCTCATCTCCACGCTTAATCTCATAGAAATAATCTGGATAAAATTGATTAATTTCTTGTTGAAGTCTAACCTGGGTTGGTGTGTTAGATCTGAAATCTCTAGCTTTAATTCCATTCTGATTATTACTGTTGTAAGTAATTCTTGAAATGAGATCGGATTGATTAGCATTCACCTGAATAACTCGAGTTAATATTCTTAGATCTTGAGTCACTTTATCTCTATTTCTGTAAAGACTTGATACCGTTTGACAACCATTTACTACGGAATATCCTTGAATTTTTACTTTGTCTTGCTCTGAAGTATCTAATCTGTCACAAATGATAGTTATTCCGTTGTGGTAAAGCAGAAAGTTACCGTGCTCAGAAGCATTATATATGCTCTTTTCAATATCTTTGTTAACCTTCGTTTTCTCTAGATCTTTTCTTAAATTCAAATCAAAAAGCTGTTGGTTTTCAATACCTTCCATCTGAACTAAGTCAACTGCTGATACTGGAGCAATTACAACTTTTGCAGTATTACTAACATTGTACTCAACATAGTCATATCCAAAAACATCAAAGGCAATTTCTGATGTTGCTGGTATTGCCTTCTCGCTAGGTACATACATTTGAATGATAAGAGGCTTATCCCACACCTTGAGCTGAGTTGTCACGGAAGTAGCTGCCAGAAAACAGTCGGCATTAGAATCTTTGACCGCATTCGTAACAAAAATTCCTCGAATCGTATATTCCGAAGATGTAAGAATATCTTTGTACTCAATCAATAAATTTTTAAGCTGCGAGTTCCCCGTAGTTGAAATCATTGATTGCACGCCTTCAGGCGTTTCTAGTTGCTTTAGGCTCCCTACAAATTCTTTAAGTTGAGTATCTCCCAAAGTTTTGCCAGGATTCTGTACAGTCTTGGATTGAAAAATATCTATACATTCTTCACTTTTATTAACATAAATTCCATCAATCCCCTTGTCTCCACGCCCATCACAAACAATGTCTTGGACTTCAATAATATCTAACCTATATATGTTTACTAGAAACCAACTTAAAAAGGCACTGGCTTCTTCACGACCTGGAACTTTATAGGGCTGAGCAATCTGAACAAGATTTGCGTAATCTAGATTAAGCATAAATTCTCATAGAGAGCAACACTACTATTCTACAGAGTTTGACACTCCACCGCCGTAGAACGGCGGGGATTCTTAAGAGATTTTCACTCTTAACGGCTGTGCCAAACAGCCTCTAGACACTCCGCTTAAAGCATTGTGCTTACTTTTCTTTAAAATATTCGCCGCCCCGTTACAGTCCGCGTTCACTAGAAAACCATGCTTCGTGCCAATTTCTTCACAACTACACCCTAACCGACTACACCGAAGCCAGCTAACTTATAATTGTACCGCCGTTGCGCGATAACATTCTGATTTCGATAGCTTTTACGGCAACACAGTGCAACTTTGTTCATTTTGCAGCGTAAGCTGACAATATTGCGGTGCCATCTCGACAAAGCCTATCAACTATGTTGCGATCGTTAGTATGAGTTCTTGAGCATTAAACAGTTTACGTTTGGAGGCATTGAGAAATTCGATGCTAACTGGTTCGTCACTTTCGTCATAACTGACAATCACGCCTCTAGGTTCAGAAATAGCATTAGCTGGAAACGCATCACGTAAGATAAAAATCAGAATGTCTGCTTCTGCATCGTATTTAACTTTCATTGGGATTCTCAGCAGCTAAAGCAAACACAGCTTGTAGAGATTCAGCATTAAGCGTTGGGTAGTTTTCTAGAACTTGTTGCTGTGTCCAACCTTCTGAAAATAGCCCTAGAATAAACTCCACTGATATTCGTGTTCCCTTAATTACAGGCTTGCCAAGCAGAATTTTAGGATTTGAGTGAATGTGTGCTTTCCAGTTCATAACCAGTTCGCCTCTCAAGAGTTTTCATCTATTATGAGTATAGTTAAGATTATAAAATTTATGACCGCAGCAGTATCTATTGACATTGGTACGCTCATTACACGCACTCCCGGACTGCATGGCGGATGTCCCCACATCCTCGGTAAAGGCGTTACCGTTCGCCGGATTGTAACCTGGTACAAGCGAGGATTGAATGCTGAAGAGATTTGCGATCGCATCGGACATCTCACCCTCGCCGAAGTCTACGCTGCATTAACTTACTATCATGCCAACACCGCAGAAATTGAAACTGATTTGATTAATCAAGCAGCAGAAGCCAAGCGTCTTGAAGCTTTGCACAGCAACTTTGGTAAAGAACCATGAGTGAGATTAGGCTTTACCTAGATGAAGACTCCCAGGATCAGTCCCTACTACGGGCATTACGGGCACGTCAAGTCGATGTAACCACCGTCAACGAAACTCAAACAGAAGGATTAATCGACGAAGAACAACTTCGGCTAGCTGCCAGTCAAAACAGAGTTTTGTACAGTCACAATATTGGAGATTTCTGTCAGTTACATACTGAGTTCCTTGGCAGAGAGGAATCTCATGCTGGCATTGCGCTGATCTCACAAGACTATTCCGTGGGCGAGCAAGTTAGAGTCATTATGGAACTAACTGCTAATAAGACAGCAGAGGAAATGGTGAACCAGTTAGAGTTTTTGGGTAAATACTTGAAAAATAGCTAAATACTCAGAGCCCCGACTTCTTGAAGAAGCCGGGGAGCTAAAAGCAGACTACATCACAACTGCACTAATCAAAGTTTGCACATTTTGTACAACAGCAGTAGTAAAATTATGAGTCACAGGCAAACTGTCAACGACTATTCCGGCGCACAAGAGCATTAGGTACAGAATAGAGTATTTGAAGAGCGATCGCGCAACTATCTTATCCTCGGGAGTCTGCAACAGCAACCAAGCTTTTTGGGCAAAAATAGCACCGAGGAAAATAGCTGTTCCCGCATACACCGCGCCCGCTAAATGCAGGGGGTAAACTAGCAGCAAAGTTGCAGGAATCATCAATAGCGTGTAAATCCAAATTTGGCGGGCTGTCTCTTCGTCGCCCTCAATTACAGGTAACATCGGGACGCCTACTTCCTTGTATTCGTCGCGAATCATCATTGCTAATGCCCAAAAATGCGGCGGTGTCCACAGGAATATAATCGCAAACAGCAGCCACGCACCCCAACTCAAATCTCCCGTCACCGCAGCCCACCCAACTAGCGGCGGAATCGCCCCTGCTGCACCGCCGATGACGATGTTTTGCACGCTGTGACGCTTCAGCCAGTGGGTGTAAATTAGGACATAGAAAACGATGCCTGACATTGCTAGCAATGCGGCTAATAAGTTGGCAACAACTGTCACCAATGTAAAGGATATTGTAGCTAGGGCGATCGCAAATATCAAAGCATCCCGCTTCTTGACACGCCCGGAAGGAATCGGCCGCCACCGGGTGCGCTCCATAATATAATCGATGTCGCTGTCGTAGACACAATTAATCGTATTCGCCGACGCGGAAGCTAAAGCACCTCCGGTAATAGTTGATACCAGCAATAGCGGGTCTACTTCTCCTTTGGCCGCCATCCACATTCCTGCTGAGGTGGTGATTAGCAGCAGTAAAATAATTCTGGGTTTTGTTAGTTGATAGTAACTTTTCACCACTTGCGAAAAGTTTTCGTGGAGGCGGGGCCTTTCGTTGGTAAGGATTTCTTGCATCGGTTGTAAGCTGTTAGTAATTATTTGCGAATTCGTCATTAGTCATTAGGTTGGAGTTGCGGGTTTTACGAGAAATATTTGGTGTAGCTACAAGGATTAATAAACCCGCCGCCTCTTACTTTAGTCTTATCTCTCAAGCTGATAAAACTCGATCGCGCCAAGCTAAAACACTAAAAGCTATCAGGGTTCCCAGCAAAGCAGCACCGACGGCTTGGTGGGCGACTGTCAGCGGTTCTACCTGAAGGTGCAGCCGGAAAGTTGCTAATCCCAGAACTAATTGAGCAATGAGGCAAACACTCGCCCAATTAGCTAGTTTTCGCAAGTTTTGACTCAGTGCAGGCTGCCGCCAAGCCATGACTGCTACGGCTAAAGTCGCTGCTGTAGCTGGTACGATACCGGCGATGTGGCTGTTCATTACCGAGCACAATTCTGAGGAGCTCAAACATTGGTGCAGTGCCCATCTAGAGCCTACTAATGCTCCTAGCAAACTTTGCAGGTAAACTAACAATGCTGCGATCGAACTTACCCAAGCTAATTTGCCGACATTTCCTGTAGCTTCGTAGGGAGTCAGCATGAAACCGATGACTAGCAGGGCGCCAAAAAACAGTAAAGCGGTTCCCAAGTGAGCGGTAACGATGTCAAATCTCAGCAGTTGTGTTACTGTCAAGCCGCCCAATACGCCTTGAAAAACGATTAAAAATAGTGCTCCGGCGCTTGCCCAAGGCAGCCATTTTGGCAGGCGACTGCGGTAAAACAAAGATAGCCCTAAAAGTGCGATCGCGCTCAAGCCAATTACCGCTGCGTCCAATCGGTGGAACCACTCCAGAAATACCTGCAAATTCATTTGCGCTGCGGGTATTAATTGACCGTAGCACAGCGGCCAGTCGGGGCAAGCGAGCCCCGCATTCATGACTCGCGTGGCGCTGCCTACTGCCATTAACAGCCAGGTTGCGATCGCAATTTTCCACACTAGGCCGCGGATAATATCTTTTGGCTGCCACTGCACTCCTGCTGCTGCGTTTGGCTGATTTAAAACTGAGTTTGCCATGAACTTTACCTTAGCCTTTGTTATCGATCGAGCTTAATTAAATATTGAGGTTTTGCTTTGGCTGAGCTTAGCCGAGCTTAACACTCTTTTTCTCTGACCAACCGTCATTTTTACTACCTTAGCGACTCTTTTATCCAATTAGTTTGTCTTTAGATATTTTTCAACTTGCCTGTTTATATTACAAAAGATTGCAGGATTTTTGCTAAACTTCAAAAAACTTTAATCTTTTACCTCCCTCCTCGATCGCTGACAACTCCCCCGCTGCCTGAGTTTCGCAGGAAAATAAAGATATAATTAAGAAAAACACAAGATGAAATAATTGTGATAGAACCAATTGAAAAGTGTTTGCAAAATACTAAACAGCATAAAAAAATTATAAAATATCAGTTGTATCCTACTTTCTGCCTTCTTGCTGAGCGTTTGAATCTCAAACCTAAAATATAACACTGTGCAGCCATGTCCCAAAAAAACGAAACCGCTGTTTTAGCATTATCACTCCTAATTACGATCGGGCTAGCCGGCACAGGTATTTGGTGGCTGACAAGCCGCGGCGGCATCAATCTCGGAGGTTCATCATCCCAAAATCCGACAGTTTCTAAGTCCCAGACGGGCAATTCCCCGCAGTCAGAGCAAGCAATTGGGCAGCGTCTGAGTGCCGGACAAAAACTGTTAATTTCCGATCGAGCAACCACAACCAAACAAGCAGCAATACAGGCTTACGCATCTGGCAACTATAACGCAGCTATTTCCGATTTACAAGCTTCGCTCAAAACCAATCGCAACGATCCCGAAGCACTAATTTACCTCAACAACGCCCGCATCGGCGATCGAAAATCCTACACAATTGCCGCAGCGGTTCCCATTGGTGCAGATATCAATGCCGCTTTAGAAATTCTGCGGGGTGTCGCTCAAGCTCAAAATGAAATCAACCAAAGCGGCGGCATTAACGGTACTCCATTAAAAGTGCTAATTGCTAACGACGACAACAACCCAGAAATGGCTTCGCAAATTGCCAGTGCTTTGGCAAATAACTCGGAAATTTTAGGAGTAATCGGACATTTTGGTTCCGACACCACCCTAGCAGCCAGCAAGATTTACCAGCAAAATCAATTAGTAGCAATTTCTCCGACAAGTACGTCAGTCCAGCTTTCAGGAATTGGTAGCGATATATTTCGGACAGTACCGAGCGATAGGTTTGCAGCTAATGCTCTTTCCCGCTATATGCTGACAAAATTGCAAAAGCAAAAAGCGGTGATATTTTTTAATTCTGCCAGCAGTTACAGCAAATCTTTAAAAGATGAATTTACGACGGCAGTTTACGGAGATGGCGGACAAATAGTATCGGAATTTGACTTTGCTAAGGGCAATTTTAATGCTGCCGAGAGTGTTAAAAGCGCGATCGCCCAAGGAGCAGAAGCGATCGTATTAGCAGCCGATACAGCCACGCTAGACAAAGCTTTGCAAGTAGTGCAAGTAAACGCCCAACGCCTGCCCTTACTAGCAGGAGACAGCGTTTATACTGCTAAAACACTGCAAGTCGGTGGTGCGGCAGCCACAGGTATGGTGCTGGCTGTTCCTTGGCATATTCTCGCAGATCCGCAGTCAAATTTTCCCCAAACATCCAAACAACTTTGGAATGCAGAAGTGAGTTGGCGCACGGCTTTAGCCTACGATGCGACAAAAGCATTAATTGTCGGTTTAGAGCGCGATCCGACTCGTACAGGCATTCAAAAAGCTTTATCAGCGCCAGATTTTTCAGCAACAGGAGCATCGGGCCCGATTCGATTTTTACCTTCGGGCGATCGCAATCGAGCCGTTCAGTTAGTAATTGTTAAACCCGGAAATCGCAGCAGTTACGGTTACGATTTTGTGCCGCTACCCGCTTTGTAAACTATTTGCGATCGCGAAAGGTAGATTATAATATTCATTGGTAACTTCTATGGCTGGTCAAGCAGAAATGTTTACAAGATGAGTAGTTATCCGCAACTAGAAAACTTGTATGGTAAAAGATCGGTTTCATGGTGTTGTTAAGACTGGTTTAGAAAAGGAAGGTTGGCAGATTACGGCTGACCCCTATAGCAATCCTAAATGAGTCGTAAATATTTTTACCCCACCCCAACCCTCCCCGCGAGTTCGGGGAGGGAGTAAGAAATTCACAAATGATTTAGGATTGCTATATCAAATTAATGTTGATGATGTAGATTTTGAGATTGATTTAGCTGCGGAACAATTGTTAGCGGCCCAGCGAGATCGTCAGAAAATTGCTGTAGAAGTTAAAAGTTTCATCAGCCATCCAATGTTTCAGATTTTCATACTGCATTGGGACAATTCCTTAATTATCGCGATGCACTTGAAACTATTGAACCCGATCGCCGCCTCTATCTAGCGGTGCGAGTGCCAATTTATGAAAGTTTCTTTCAACAACGGTTTATTGTGGCTGCAGTTCAGCGATATCAACTACGATTAATAATTTATGATGTGCAACAGGAGGTTATTGTTCAATGGCTGTAGAGCAATATAGGCAATACATTCGTCATCTGCTTTCAGAACGGCGATCGCGCGCTTCGATACAACGCAACGCGCAAGAATACGAAGTGCAAACTCTTTTCGATGCTGAGCAAGATCATTATCAACTTCTGTATGTTGGTTGGCGTGGAAATAAACGCGATTTTGGCTGTATTCTGCATCTTGATATCAAGAATGGGAAAATTTGGATTCAGCATGACGGTACTGAAGTCGGAATTGCGAACCAACTCGTCGAATTGGGAGTGCCTAAAGAAGATATTGTTTTAGCATTCCACGAACCAGAGGTGCGCCAGTTTACTGATTTTGGCACAGGGGAGGATCTCGCCCTCAGTTGCGGGTAAGTAAATTAGGTGTAACCGATTGGGCGAAGAGATTATTTTGCCCGACATAGAAAGACAAATTTCGATAGAAAAAGTGATTTAAACTTGCGAAACCCCGATCGCCCTAACCGATCTGTTTCTCTCAAAAATAGCCCTCGGTTTCAAAGCAATTCTCAACAACAGCCACAGCGATCGCCATTCTCCCGGAGTTTCCTGCCGCTTCCACTGGCCGGGGCGACAGTACAGCATTTCGATCAAACAGCGGCGCTGACTAACACTCAGGCGATCGAAGGCAATTCGCACAGTCGGAAATTCCACAACAGTGCACCCAGCAGCATCCCGAAAACTCGACTCCAACTGAGATTTATCGCTAACCAACTCAATTTTAGCCACAGGAATAAAACATTTCTCTTCCATAATTTCCAGAGTCGCCGACTCGCAATCAATCAAAAATGCTCTCAAACTAGCCTCAGTGTCCAACTTGAGAACAGGCGGTGCCACCCAATTTCTCGCTTTGACTGCTGTGGGGGCGCTCGCTCTTATTTTACCCTGCGATAAACTTGTTTGAACAGCATAGTTGGGGAGCATTTCTGCTGCGGCAAAACTCTCATTACCTTCTTTACCTTTCACCGCAAAACTCGGTCGCTTTGTCAGAGCAACTTCAGCGCCACTTTCCGAAATTACAGTAGTTATTCCCCACAAAGTTTCACCGCCCACATTCAATTGTACAACCCTCCGCAAATTGAACCATTCATAAATATCCGGCTTAGGAATATCCACCAAAATCAGCAACGCTATCCCCAGCATCAACAGGTTATAAACGCTCCAAATCCAGCCCAAACTCACACCTTTTAACAAATCAGCAGTCTCGGATACTGTCTGTACGCTGCTCCAGTTTCTAACTAAATTAATGTTTAAATTGTGCCACAAGCTGAATGCTGTGGCGGCGAACAAAACAATCAAAGGCCATCCCAAATTCCAGTTGAAATTAAAGCGATCGCTCGCTATTCCCTTCGGTGTCACCTTAAACCCTTTATCAAAGGGCTTGAGCATGGCACTCACCACCGTTACTGCTAAAGGAATACACTGAACAAACGAGTATACATCCGAAAGCAAAGCCGATCGCGATCTGCGGTTCAGCCAAGAAAAAACCGTAACTTGCACCAAATAATAAGGTAGGAAAAAGTACAGCAATTCCCGCGCATTTGTCCGCAAAGGAATTATACCCAAAAACGAATAAGCTAAAGGCATCAACAGAAACAAAACCCTGGTTAAACTGGTAAACCAGTGCAGTAATCCTTCCAAATGAGACAGCCTTTGTACGAATCTGAGTCCGCGAATTGTTAAAGGATTGGAATTAATAAAAAATGCCTGAAGCGTACCTCGCGCCCAGCGCACCCTTTGGGTTAGATGAGCCTCTATATTTTCTGCCGCCAAACCAGCGCTTAATTTTTCATCTAAATAAACTAAGCGGTAGCCGGTTGCTGAGAGCCGAATTCCGGTAAAGTAATCTTCGCAGACTGAATCTGTGACAAAGCCTCCCACCGCTTGTAGGGCGCTGCGTCTCACGACAAAAGATGTACCGCAACAAATCACGCTGTCGGCGCTGTCTTTGATTATTTCAATTTGTCGGTAAAATACTTCTTCTTCCGGGGCCAGCACGTTTTCTAAACCTAAGTTGCGGGCGATGGGATCGTGGTTATAAAAGCTTTGCGGTGTTTGAACGAGGGCGATTTCGGGATTCTGAAAAAAGCCTACTGTTCTGGTTAAAAAGTTTTTAGTGGGGATAAAGTCGGCATCGAAAACAACAATTAATTCTCCATCTGTTAGGGCTGTGGCGTGATTGATGTTTCCCGCTTTGGCGTGCAGATTATCGGGTCGGGTTATATACTCGCATCCCATTTTTTTTGCCAGCAATTTGATTTCTGGGCGCTTGGTATCGTCGAGCAAATATACTTTTTTGTTGGGATAATCTAAAGCTTGACAGCCGATGACTGTGCGCCGCAAAATAAAAATTGGTTCGTTGTAAGTTGGAATCAAAATATCGACTGTTGGCGCAAATTTTCCCTCTGCAACTGCAACGGCCATGCGATCGGCTTCTCGGCACCTATCTTTGACTCCGAGCATTAAATACAGTTGAATGCTGCTGGTGAAAACCATTAACATTTCTAGGAAAAACAGCCCTAAACTAAATATACCGTTGAGGGGATCGCTTAAATTTAGGGTGGCTAGCGATCGCCACAAAACGTAGCGAATTGTTAAAGCCAAAACTATTGCAACTACCACAGCCCGCGATCGTTTCTGCGGTTGAGGCGAAATTTTCATTGCAGCTAAAGCGGCCGAGACGAGCACGACAGTAGGCACTAACAAATACATCTTGCTCGCAGCGGGTACTTGCAGCCACACAGGCGGGTTTTTCTGCCAAGTGTCGATTGTAGCAAAAATGCCGCTGACCGTGCCTTCACGGGCAAACCAGGCTCCGGCGATCGCGCCTGCGAAAGCAACCGCCCCCAAAACGACTAGGGTTGCCGCTGGCATTCGCGAAATCGCCCAAAAGCGGTGTTTCAAGTCTTGAAGGTCAAATCTTGAAGTTGTCATAAAATGTGAAATTCCCGATCGTGCCTGCAAAAGTCAGGGTTTTCTGCTGTCCACTTCCTAATCCCGTGGAAAATACTGACACACCCCACTTAACTATAATTTACATTTTTTAACATTTTGACAATTTAATGGTAATTCACTGGCTGGCTGGTGGCAAACTGCTCGGCAAGCCCAATCCTGGCCCAGTATAGCAACAGATCCTTTAGATTGTGGGCGATCGAATAACTAGAATAAAATTTCTTTGTAAACGAGGAATTGGATAAAATCCGAATCCAAAGCAAGCTCAAAGGCAAAGGTAGCAGATTTATTGTTCTGAGGAATGGTGTAGATTTAAAAGAAGAGGAGCGGATTAAATCGGCTACAGTTTTAAGTCAATTTAAGCGGATTAAGCTTGTCTAGAAATTTAAAGAAGCATTAAGAGATATTTCTGAAAGTCATCATAGTGTGGAAAAAGGGGGAAAATCACTGCTTGAATGGATTAAAAAAGCACAACCGATTTACAGTGATACCCTAACCATGCTTCGCAATCATATCGATGGAATTTGTAACTATTTCTTGAACCGAACAATTAGTGGTGTTAGGTCAGAAATCAACAATCATCTCAAAGTGATTAAGCGTCAAGCCTATGGATTTGTTAATTTTGAAAATTTTCTATCTCGACTGTTAGCTTGCTTTTCTAATTAATTTTTCCGATCGCCGCAAACCCAGAAGAACCTGAATCTTTACAAGTTAGCTATGGCAGAAATTGAAACCTGGATCGCCTCCCCAATCTTCAAAAACGGTTTGTGGAAAGTTTCTCTAAACCCCCATAGCTGTTGGATAATTTTTGAAGATTGGGGAGGTTTCTTACATCTCAATTGTATTGAATTTTGTACATTTGAAATAAGTCGCCGCTTTGCTTTTTTACTACTTTAGCGCCCGCAGCTTTTATCAGTTTTTCCCAGTCTTCTATTGTCTCTAAAAATACTTCCCCTGCTCGATAAGTTTCCAAAATTGCCCAGTCTTCTGCTAGAGGTGCATTGGGGTTGAGAACATCAAATACAAAGTGACCGCCCGGTTTTAAAACTCGCTTGACTTCTCCCATAACAATATTCCAATAGTCTATGGGATAGTAACAGCTAAAGCCTGTAGCAAGGCATAAATCGAACTGATTCTCTTCGTAATTCAACTTGTGGGCGGGGGCCCATTCTACGCCTTTGAACAGCTTAGAATTGAGCTGGGGGCCGCGAGCGTTTAATGCGTCTCGCGCGGCGCTGCTGATTTCTTGACCGTAAAAATATGCTTCCCACTCCCGCCAAGGGTAGATGAGAAAGCTGACTCCGCAGCCAATGTCTAGACAGCGCTGGTTTTTTTGAGGTTTGGCAATTTTCCAGAAGGGAGATACTGTTTTTGCTTGGAGGGTTCCGGCGACTGATTCTAGGAAAATTGGCATTGCTTCGACTTCTTCGGGTAGGGCGAATGCTTCTCCTTGATATTCGCGATCGAACCGAGTGGCTACTTGCGACAGTAAAACTTGCCAGCTATCTGATTTTCCTTTGGCAAACCAAGTCTGCTCTTGACCTGCAACTGGGTGCTCCGACTTTTTAGACATTCTTGGATTACCTTCTAGAGCCTTTGAGTGCTTTTGTAAAGTTTTGACGGTAAGGCTTATTAAAAATTAACGCGGGCCACAACAAAGACAGTTTCATGCGGTTGGCAAAATTTCTGTCGAAGTTAGTGCGATCGAAACCGCTCCAAAATTTCCAAATACCGCCGCCGTAAGCGACTAGCAACACCAATCCAATTAACGGTTCCATGAAATAACCCCCTAAGCGACTGATTGGATTTTGAGTTAGCGAGGCAAGGCTCTACTCTTAATCTATCATTTATCGGACGGCTTGGCGCAGGGATACCCGTAGCAATTCCACCTTCAGCTAGATACTTCAAAATCGCTGATGGTGGGAAGCTTAAAAATATAGCAGAAGTCATTAGTCATTAGTCATTAGTCATTAGTCAGCAGTGCTGTATCCTCGATCGAGCGCTGCGATCGATCATCAGTCATCAGGAAGAAGGAAGAAGCAATATTCAGTAAGGGTTTGAGCAATTGAGAACGTCCTAAAGGTCGGGCGCGGTTGCTATAACAGCCAGGAAAGAGCTTTCAGGGTGCAAGCAAGAAGCGACTTTTGCTAAAAGTCGAAGTGGCAAATCCTGATTCGGTTGAAATTCGGTTGCTGTTGGGGGACGACTTCGCTTTTTGGGACTTCGCAGGCGTGCAACTACTTAAAGATAATTAACTAAGAATTGATAGCGGTGCCCCACAGGTTACAGCAGGCAAACTTTTTCTAGCGGACAATGACGGTAGATAGCTTTCAAAGCAAGGAGGATTTTATGCGTGCAGTGCTGATGGCTGGGGGGTCGGGAACGAGGCTCAGACCCCTGACGTGCGATTTGCCTAAACCGATGGTGCCGATTCTGAATCGCCCGATCGCAGAACACATTATCAATTTGCTAAAAAGGCATCACATTACGGAAATTATTGCTACCCTGCACTACCTTCCTGATGTGATGCGCGAATATTTTACTGATGGGGCAGAGTTTGGCGTTCAAATGACTTACGCTGTGGAGGAAGACCAACCGCTGGGTACGGCTGGTTGCGTCAAAAATATTGCTGAATTGCTCGATCGCACTTTTCTGGTGATTAGCGGCGACAGCATCACAGACTTCGACTTGACAGAAGCGATCGAATTTCACCACCGCAAGCAATCCAAAGCCACATTAATTTTAACTCGCGTTCCTAACCCGATGGAATTCGGGGTGGTGATTACCGAGGAAAATTACCGCATCAGCCGCTTTCTGGAAAAGCCCTCTAGCAGCGAAATTTTCTCCGATACCGTCAATACGGGAATCTACATTTTAGAACCCGAAGTCTTGGACTACCTGCCGGCAAATCAGGAGTGCGACTTCTCGAAAGATTTGTTTCCGTTGCTGCTGGAAAAAAACGAGCCGATGTACGGTTACGTGGCCGAGGGTTACTGGTGCGATGTCGGACAGCTTGATGTTTACCGCGAAGCTCAATACGACGCGCTGCGAGGAAAAGTCAAGCTGGATTTGAGTTACTACAACGAAGTTCGATCGGGGCTTTGGGTAGGTCAAAATACTTTTATTGACGATAGCGCGATCGTCGAAGTACCGGCGATGATCGGTAATAATTGCCGGATTGCAGCCCGAGTTAAAATCGATGCGGGTACAGTAATCGGAGATAACGTGACAGTAGGGGCCGACGCTAACCTCAAACGTCCGATCGTCTGGAACGGAGCAATTATCGGCGAAGACGCTCACATAACAGCCTGCGTGATTTGCCGCAGTACCCGGATAGACAGGCGCGCCCACATCCTCGAAGGTGCTGTGGTCGGTTCAATGTCGATCGTGGGAGAAGAAGCACAAATCGGCCCTTCCGTGCGCGTCTGGCCGAGCAAAAATATTGAATCCGGCGCTTTGTTAAATCAAAATTTAATTTGGGGAGAACAAGCTAAGCGAAATTTATTCGGTCAGCGCGGCGTTCAAGGACTGGCCAATGTGGATATTACCCCGGAATTTGCGGTGAAATTGGGTGCGGCTTACGGCTCGACTTTGAAACCGGGGACTTCGGTATCGGTTTCTCGCGATCAGCGCAGTATTTCGCGGATGGTTTCGAGGTCTTTGATTGCGGGTTTGATGTCGGTGGGAATTAATGTAGTCAATTTGGAATCGACGGCTATTCCGATCGCCCGCACGGTTACATCTACGATCTCAATTGCCGGTGGGATTCACGTTCGCATTTCGCCCGATCGCTCCGACCACATTTTAATTGAATTCTTTGATATCAAAGGCATCAATATTACTAAATCGGCTGAGAAAAAAATCGAGGGCGCTTATTTTAAGGAAGATTTACGCAGAGCTCTAATTCCCGAAATTGGAGAGATGTCGTACTTTAACCAAGCTCTCGAAATTTACAACCGAATGTTTGAGCGGCAGATGAATGTTGAAGCAATACGCTACAGCAATACTAAGGTGGTAATCGATTACGTTTACGCTGTTTCTGGGGCAATTCTACCGCAAGTGCTCGCTAAGTTCGGCTGCGATGCGGTGGTGCTCAATGCGAGTCTCAAGCAGACTTCTCTGAGCAACGGGGAACGGGAATATTTGCTCGACCAACTCGGCCGAGTGGTGAAAGCACTCAGCGCTAATTTTGGGGTGCAGGTGTCGGCCAATGGCGAACAGCTCATTTTGGTAGATGAGTCTGGGATAGCGATTCGTGGGGAAATGCTGACGGCGCTGATGGTAAATTTGATGCTTACTGCTAATCCGAAAGGTACAGTAGTAGTGCCGGTGAATGCGTCTTCGGCGGTGGAGGCGATCGCCCGCCGCTATCAAAGCAAGGTAATCCGCACTAAGGCGAACCCAACTGCTTTGATGGAGGCCGCTAACAGGAACCCGAATGTAGTTTTGGGCGGTAGTGGCAGTATGGGTTTTATTTTCCCGCAGTTGCATCCGGGGTTTGACGGAATGTTCTGCATTGCTAAAGTGATAGAAATGATGACGATTCAGGAGCGATCGCTCGGACAGATCAAAGCCGAACTTCCCCGCGTCACCCACCGCAGTTACAGCGTCCGCTGTCCTTGGACTGTCAAAGGTTCCCTGATGCGGCATTTAGTAGAAACTCATGCGCCCGATCGTTTAGAATTAGTAGATGGAGTGAAGATTTTTAACTACAGCGACGACAATTGGGTATTAGTTTTGCCCGATGCTAGCGAACCCACAGTTCATATCTTCGCGAACAGCGAAGACCGAGATTGGGTATCGGAAACTTTGAAGGAGTACCGCGCCTTCGTTCACGATTTTGTCACTCAAACCGAGGCTGCGGTTCTCCAAGATACCTTTGGTCGTAATGAATAATTGGTAGTGGGGAATTGGAAATTGGAAATTGGAAATTGGAAATTGGAAATTGGAAATTGCTAACAACTAATAGCTAATAGCGCAGAAAAATTAACAGATAAGATTGTTAAAATTACCAACTCTTCAGAAATGCCTCTGCGTTTATCTACGTTAAAAAGCTGTTTTATTCTCCTGTAAAAAATTTAGGCAATTGTTAGTATAACAATCCTGAATTCGCCAGTCCGATCGCCAATTTCCAATTAACAAATACCAACGATATTTTGTCCGCTCGATTGAGCGCAATAATATTCGTCGTCGTCGTTCGTAGTGCGAACCGTTTTTGTTATAATAATCTACAGTACGCGATCCGAGCCAATTTCCAATTTCCAATTTCCAATTCCCAATTACGCAAAGATAACAGATGAATAGCTGCATTTTAATGGCGGAAATAATTCAACAACCGCAACTCCGTTATACTCCAGATAATCAACTTCAAATCGCTGAAATGTTGATTCAGTTTCCCGGCCCAAAACCTGAAGATCCGCCTGAGCATTTGAAGGTGATAGGATGGGGAAGTTTGGCTCAAGAAATTCACGAAAAATATCGCGAGGGCGATCGCGTGATTATTGAAGGCCGGCTGGGTATGAATACGATCGAAAGAGATGGTATTAAAGAAAAGCGCGCTGAACTAACCGCCCAAAGAATTTACACTCTCGGCGCCGATGCGATGAGTGCTGCACCAGCAGCTAGAACTGCCCCGGAACCGACTCAAATTCGCGATACAGCCCCGGCTAATGTGCCGAGCAATGTGGTTCCCATGAGTTCCCGAGGTCGCAGTTCTAGCAGCCCTCAAAGCCCTGCTAACCGCACGTCTAGCTCGGATTGGAACTCGCATCAGTCTTCTTCTGAGTCCGATCGCCAGTCGGGTTCGTCTAACGAAGCTGATAATCCCGATTACGATCCGATTCCGTTTTAATCACAGCCGTAGGGTGCGTCACTTTCGGGTTGTTCGAGACTCCGCCGGAATGTTGAGAGTGACGCACCATCTATCTATGACTCCGACGATCGCACAATTTCCATTCCAAAAACGCGAGCAAACTCTGCCATAACGATCGCCCTCACGCGATCGACCTCAATTCCCGGTATAAATTGCTCCAAACTGCCAACCGGTCGATCGGGAATCCCGCAAGGTACGATTTGTCCAAAACCTGTTAGATCCGGGCAAACATTTAAAGCAAAACCGTGCATCGTAATCCAGCGGCTGACTTTAATCCCGATCGCCCCCACCTTGCTACCATCCACCCAAACGCCAGTCATACCCGCCACCCGGGAACCCTTCAGCCCGCAAACTTCCAACACTCCCAGCAGCACTTCCTCCAACTGGCGCAAATACCAGTGCAAATCCTGCTGGTGACGGCGCAAATTTAAAATGGGATAGCCCACCAACTGGCCCGGACAGTGGTAAGTCACCTCACCGCCCCGCTCAACTCGGTGCAATTCCGGCTGAGTGCGATCGGGGTCAAATTTCAGAAATTCCAACTTCGAGCCCAGCCCCAAAGTGTAAACCGGCGGATGTTCCAGCAAAATCAGCACATCAGGCAAATCAGGATTTTCCCGGCGCTCTTGCACCAGTTTTTGCTGGATTTCCCAAGCTTGGGAGTAAGGTACTTGTCCCCAATCGAAGAGCAAGCAGGGTTGTGCATTTAGGTTTTGAGGGATAATAGGGGAAAGCATGAAAAAAATCAATAGTGTTTTTACGGAATATTGGTGCAGTTTAAATCAAGAATTGTCAACATATAAAAAAGATTTGAAAGAAAAGTGTTTTGTTTAATACATAATGCTATTGTATAAACTATACCCAAGTTACAGAAGGGAGGGAGCTCTATGAAGCTTGTTATCCAGGGTAAAAATATAGAAATCACCGATGCGATTCGCGAGTACGTCAATCAAAAGATTGAAAAGGCAGTTAGCCATTTTCAAACTTTGACTACAGAAGTCGATATTCATCTATCGGTGGCTCGTAACCCCAGGATCAATCCTAAGCAGACTGCTGAGGTGACAATTTATGCTAACGGTAGCGTGATTCGAGCTGAAGAAAGCACGGAAAGCCTTTATGCCAGCATCGATTTGGTTGCCGACAAGATCGCTCGTCAACTGCGGAAATTTAAGGAAAAACGCCACGACAACAAAATCCAGAGTAGTCCCAAAACAATTGCGGTAGTTGATGAACATCCTGTAGCAGCGGATTTGATTGGCGATCGAACTCCCGAACTTCCTGCCGAGGTAGTGCGGACTAAGTATTTTGCCATGCCTCCAATGACGGTGCAAGATGCTTTGGAACAATTGCAGGTTATCGATCACGATTTCTATATGTTCCGCAATGCGGAAACAGACGAAATTAACGTGCTCTACGAACGCAAGACTCACGGTGGCTATGGAGTTATCCAACCGCGCAACGGCAACGGTAATAGCAAACATAGCAAAACAGCCGAAAGCGCTGCACATTAAAAATCTAGTGTTGGGAAAAGCTAGATAATTTCTAATTGTTAATGGCTGCAAGTCGTTAGCAAAAAAGGACTAAACTCCTCACTACGAACGAAAGGTTTGTAGTAAGGACTTTAGTCCTTTCTTGGTTTGGATTTTTAGGGAGCATCTCAGTTTGGCAAAAAGCATTTTTTTATTATAAGTAATCGCACAGAATTAATTACATACAGCTTCTTTACGGAGGAAGGCTTGTAGCCAAATTTTTGTGAATTCATTGTGTTCCACTATTTAGTGCGAGCGTCCTCGCTCGCGTATTGTACAAACTCGCTATTCGGGGACGCTCGCACGCTCAAATGCCACACTGAAATGCTCCCGATTTTTAGACAGTAAGGAAAAAGTGAAATCCTCGCTACAAACAATAGGATGAACAATTATGCTATTGGAATTAAGACAACTGAAGATTCAACCGGGTCAGCAATTACTGGTGGAAGATGTGAACTGGCAACAATTGGAAAGTATTTTAGCGGAATTGGGAGAAAGTCGTGCTTCCCGAATTTCCTATAGTAACGGACTCTTAGAAATTATGGTTCCCCTACCCGAACATGAAAAAGCCAAGGAAATAATTGGCGACATGGTAAAATTTTTATTGGAAGCACGACAAATAGCATTTGAGTCTTTGGGTTCGACAACGTTGAAAAACGAACGCATGAGTCAGGCTGTAGAACCGGATACCTATTTTTACATTCAAAATTAAGCAGCAGTTATCGGTAAAAATCGCCTGGATATGAGTGTAGATCTGCCACCAAACTTAGCTATAAAAATCTATCTCACCTATCGCACGCAGTTGGATAATTATCAAGTTCTCGGAATCCCGGAACTTTGGCGGTACGCGCGGCGAGGGCTACAAATTAATGTCTTGCAAGCCGAACAATATATTGAGTCTGAGGTGAGTCCGAACAGATTTACATGGAAGAGTGCGCGAACAAGTCAAAAAAAACACAGTGGACGACCTTGATCACGATCGATTCACCAGCAGTGAAGAACACTTGTAATGAAGGGTGTTGAATCATTCATGTTTTTGTTTTTACAAAGCGACAAATGGGATGAAAAGACATCTAGCTGTAGATATATTAGGCTTTCCTTTCTTCACTCACTGCACTCCTGCCAATGTATCTGATGACCTACGTATTGATTGAGATGCTCTCCCAAAATATTAATTACTTCAAATCTAAACCGCTGGAACTTCCAAAAATTACCATCTTGCTAGATAATGGTTATCATCCTGACAAGCTGACCCAAGCATTGGAACTGATTTACCCTGCAATCATCACCAAGCTACAATTTCAACTCTCACCTAAACCGTCGAAAGCAGAAAAGGCAGCCAAAGGCAAGTCATGATTTGTGCCAGTTAAGGCTAGGTGGGTGATTTAGAGATCTAATGCTTGGCTCGCAAGCGATGTAAAAGCTTAGTCAAAAACTTTGACCGGACATTTGAACGGGCCAATGCCAAGCTCCAGCTTGGTTTTATCCGCTTGATGCTCATAGGATTAGCTGTAAGGAATGAAAGATCTCAAATGGGTTCTATATTATTTATAAAGCTATGTGATTTCAATCACAAAATAACTTTACAAAATCTTTAAAAATAAAAGTACAGAGTTATGTTACCTATTTTCAGGGTATGAAGACCATGACAGTAAGTTCTGCTAGCCTCCCCAAAATCTCTGTGGAGGCGATCGCCCAGCGCATCTTTGCCTTCCGCCAAATTACTCCCCTCGACAGACAACTGCTTCACTCAGCAGTCCTCAACGGGCTAGACAAAAAGGATCAATTTTACATTAACCGATTGTGTGAGGGCATCCAAAACGGATTGATTCTGGTTGTGGAATAACTGGGCTGCACTATCTCTGACTAGATTGAGAAGTTATTCTAAAATTTATGTTTGATTTTGTATCTGCTGGAACTCAGTTCGGACAGTATTTTTTATTTTGCGATCGATCCACATCAGAAATAATCATATTTAAATATTATTGATCGAACTTTAACAACCAAAAACCTGTATAAGTCATACCGCTGTCATCAGGCTGCACTAACAAAAAATGCAATCCTTTACTTAATTGCTGGCGCTGTTGGTAAATTTCTGCAGCCGCCTTCACCTCGCTATCTTCAAAAGTAGCCACAACCCACCTCTCTGCCAATCCAGCTTCCAAAATCAATCCATCTGGAGTACCAGCAATATAATTCAAAGCAAAAGGTTTCACATCCTGAAGCCATTTAGCCAACCGCATCGACTGTCGCCCGCCGTCAATCACAACACCGGGCACCGGTACTGTGGAAGCTAAGCCCAAAGTCAGCGGTAGCAGCAATTCAGGCATTTCCAATATTGGTATGGGACGTTCTTGAAAAGCTTCTACAATATCGCCTGCGGCTAGGGAAGCAAAACGCCAGCCATCACCCCAAAGGTTTTGGGGTAAAGGAACCGGCGGCGGAGTCTCAAGGGCGATCGGGCTGTAATTTTCGGCTGTATAATTAGGCCTACTCAAATATTCTTCTGCCCGTTTTTGCAGCAGCAATTTCAAAGCTGCAGTGCGGCGAGTCGCTTCTACTTTGATACCCAAAACCTTGCCCGCAGCTTCGATCAAACTGAGAGATTGAGGCCTAAATACTTGAATCAAATCCGGCAAATTCTGAATTTGAGCTTGCTGGTGCAACTGCGCCGCCAGCCAATTAGAATTAGCTTCCGACTGGCTGCAAAAAGCGCTAACTTGAAAAGTTTGTGCCCCGTCGCAAATTAATAATTCCCACAATGGTTTACCTGTTTCGTCTTGCAGGGGGCGGCGGTAAAAATCGGCTTGCCAAATACGCATGGGAGTTAAAAAATAAAATCTACAACTCAATAATTTTAATATAACCAGGGAACACTGCATTTTTTTTACGAAAATCCTACACGGTAATCCGCAGTAAGGGTAAAAAACTGGCTTCTTTGCCTGGAGTGCATCCGAGACTGTATAAAAAAACCAGTTTCTTCGATGTTGATGCGATCGCGCACTGTATTATTTAAGATGGTTAACCAAATACATATCCATTTCGCCCTTATTTTTAGCAAGGATTTTCCCTCGATATTCACATTCACAAAAATCCTTAACTAATTCAAACGTTGCACTAGAAATATTAATTTTTCCAGGCACACCCGAAGATTCCATCCGAGATGCAGTATTAACTGTATCTCCCCAGACATCATAGGCAAACTTCTTATTCCCAATTACTCCAGCAAGTATTGGGCCTGAATGAATACCAATCCTGATATCCCAATAAGGAATGTTGTGTTGAGCTTTATGCACTTTTCGCAACTCCATAAATTGTTGAATTTCTATAGCTCCGAGTACAGCATTAAAGGCGTGTGTTGCCATTGGGACAGGAATTCCCGCCGCACACATATAGCTGTCGCCAATAGTTTTTAATTTTTCCAAGCAATATTTATCCATCACGCGATCGAAATAAGAAAAACAATAGTCTAGTTCGTCAACTAAATCTCGCGGAGTCATCTTTTCAGATAACTTAGTAAAGTCTTGAAAATCCGTAAATAAAACCGATACGCAATCATAATGAACGGGTTCCACTTTGCCGTTATTTTTGAGTTCCTCGGCAATTTCAACCGGGAGTACGTTCAACAGTAGCTGGTCGGATTTGTGCTTTTCGGCATCGAGTTCCAAATACAGATTATTCATCTCTTTAAAGCGTTCGGCATTGCGGATTGCCGAGGATAGTTGCAAAGCCAAAAGATAGCCAATTCGTAGGTCTTCTTGAGTGTAAGCTCGCGGCTTTGTTGTGGCAAAATTAATTGTTCCTAAAACCTTACCTTCGCTTTCCAAAGGAAGAATAATTTGCGAAGCGTAGGGCGACAAAATAGCAGTAGCACCGGCTTCTTGAATTAATTGAGGTTGACGTGTTTTGAAGGCTTTGTTAATTGGGCTGCTGTCTGGTAGGGCAGCAATCTCTATAGGGATATGCTTGCCAAATAAAGTCGTGCAAGTGCTAGAGCTGTGCAGGCAAACGCTACAGTGTTCAAAGTCTAGCAGCCATTTGGCTTGCTTGCCTACTACCCGCAAAATCTGATTGAGATCGAGGGTGCGATTAATGGCAGTGGCAATTTCGTTGACGGCTGCAATGCGGATAGAAAGCGCCTGAGTTTCTGCTAACAAACGGCGGGCAGTTAACAAAAGTTCTTCTCGGTCTTGCTCTTCTAGCCGTTCGCCCATAATAGGGGTATGAGATGATAGATCAATACGGTTTACTTAAGACGATCCAGGCGGTAAAAGATTATGAAAAATTAATCAATACTGCGATTGCTTCGTTCTTCGTTCCGGGAGCATCTGAAGTTTTGCAAAAAGCATTTTTTTATTGAGCGTGCGAGCACCTCAAGAACTCGCGAGTTGTACAATACGCAAGTTCTTGAGATGCTCGCACTATAAATGCAAAACACCAGATGCTCCCCCTTCGTTCCTCTCTTGGAAAAATCTTAAGTAAACCGTAGTGGATTATAGATTACAAAGCATCAATTTCTAGGGCAATTGCATCGGTATATCGATTGACAAAGCTAAACAAATCTGCTGTGGCAATAATCTCAAAGATTTCCGCATCATCTAGCCCTAAATCCCGCAGATTTTGGTAATGAACTTCTGTCATTTCCAGGGGTTTTATAGCCGCCAGCAAGCCAAAGCTAATGACAGCTTTATCGCGTTTTGGCAGAGGACAGTTGGCAAAGTCAGAAACTAGGGTTCGCAGGACTTCTTCGCTCATCCCCAAGGCAGACAATCCGTGCAGGTGAACTTGGAGAGCGTACTGGCTGTTATTGAATTGGGAAATAGCGACACCGACCATTTCTTTTAGAGTTCTGGGTAAGTCTCCTTGCAGGATTGTTCCCCGAAATTTTTTCCAATTTGCTTCTAATAAGTCTGGGTTGATTGCCATTGACTTGAACAGGTTGGGGACGATACCAAACCCCAATTCTGTCAAGATTTCTTCGTAGACTTCCTTGGCTTTAGGATCTGTAATTTCCTCGTATTCGATAAGTGGAAAGCGTGTCATGGTTTTATTGAAGTTTACGACTGTTAGATGTGGTTGGGATTGTCGCAGTTGTTATGTAACGCCACCGCAAGGGTTACGTTACCAAATCTTTTGGCTTTAGTAGGATTGATGATAAAATGCACCGCTGTCAACAAACCGCGAATTTTGAAAATGAGCTAGCAACAAATCTAACTTTTGAGGATCAATTAAACTTACTATTATAGCAATGCTTGGAGCAAATAAAACTCTGTTACGATCGCGTCTGATACTAATATTAAACTGTCTCAAGAGCTAGCGTCAAGCACCGGCAGTCGATCGCGCGCGTGGGGCGAAATTTGGTAGCGCCCTGAAGGAAAGGATCGGAGAACAAAACCGCATTCAAATTTAAACAGGCATCTAAAGTTGTAAATTAGCATTATAATCATGCACAAAGCGCCAAATAGCAGCTATAGGATTTTCTAATTTTTTAGAGAAAGCTAAGCTCTTTCTTACTAACCGAGATACTCGTTGTCGAATAGTGCAGTTAAAGCGCTCAATATAGCTAGTA
Organism: Microcoleus sp. S1D4; assembly: GCF_036700765.1. Lineage (NCBI taxonomy): Bacteria > Bacillati > Cyanobacteriota > Cyanophyceae > Oscillatoriales > Microcoleaceae > Microcoleus > Microcoleus sp. S1D4. Next base: position 334,288 of record NZ_JAUBPP010000001.1, on the reverse strand, counting down.
AAACCACTATCTTTATCTACACTACGATGACGTTTGCCAGGAATACAGAATCGTAGGCACTCCAATGGTCAGTATAAATTACTGCCGATTGACGGTAAACTGGTGGCATTGAATTCCATAAGGCCTGAGCTGATACCGCGCTACGATCCCCAATATGTACACCAACAATTTCCCTAGTCTCGGCATCCAATGCAAGCCATACTCACTGCTGATTTCCTTTGTTATCGACAAACGACCATAACTCATCCATCTGAACATTCAGGCGCTTTTTTGGCTTGGCACTTACCTCCACTTGCTTCTTTTCAACGACAGAAGCGGCATTTACGTAGCGCTGTACTGTATCTTCAGATACTTGCAATACCCGAGCAATCCCAGCCTGAGAAATACGTTCAAGTAGCATCCGTGACATTAACTCCTGTTGTTCCTTGGTAATTGCTTTCCATGCCGGATTCAAAACAAATTGACGGCCACATTCTCGACATTTGTAGTTTTGTTTATGATGCCGAGTCTGACCGTTACGACTAACTTCTTTTGAGCCACAATTGGGGCAAGAATTAATTTCTACTGTCATATCACTAATGGCAAACACTTCTCTCTAATCATAGCTTACTCCGATCCTTTCCTTCAGGGCACTACCCGAAATTTCAGCAAAACTCTTGAATTGGATACTACGGCCAGTTTCGCGAATTTTCCGGCAAAAAACACTACGTTCGATCGCCAGATCAAACTCTACAAATTCGAGCTCATCTGATGCAGCAGGGCGCAGAAGGGAAAAAACAAAATGCTGTGCGATCTAGTTTATTTAATTGGCAGTTTGGGCGATCGACAACCCATCGCCCAGACAAGCTACGCTAATGCCTGCAACAAGAGTTATTATAATAAGCTGTAAACTTTTATCTTTGTCGCTGCATTTATGAACCCTGCCCTTACTCAGTTTGGCGCTCAGATGTCCCACCTCACCGGCGTGCGGGCGATCATGAAAGATATTATTGAAACTCTCAGAGCCGGCAGCGGGCAGGAGTTTATCAATTTGAGCGCGGGAAATCCGGTGATTTTGCCCGAAGTCGAGAAATTGTGGCGCGATTGCACGGCCGAACTTCTGGCGAGCCCGGAATACGGCGAAGTGGTTTGCCGCTACGGTTCCAGTCAAGGCTATCAGCCGTTAATCGATGCTGTAGTGACGGATTTTAACCAGCGTTACGGACTGAATTTGACGGATCGCAATGTCCTAATTACTCCCGGAAGTCAATCAATTTACTTTTACGCAGCCAACGCTTTCGGCGGCTACACTGCACCGCGAACACAGATTGCCGATCCTAATTCGGAAATCCCAAATTTCAAATCGATCGTCCTACCGCTGAGCCCAGACTACACCGGTTACGGCGGCGTGAGCTTAATTCCCGAAGCGGTAATCGCTTGCAAACCCACCCTCGATATTGATGCAGCGGCGCACCGATTCAAATACCGGCCGGATTTCAGCCAACTGTCGATCGACCAAACCACCGGTTGCGTCATCTTTTCCCGTCCCTGCAACCCCACCGGCAACGTTCTCACCAACGACGAAGTTCAAAAAATAGCAGATTTAGCCGCTGTTTTCGACGTGCCGGTGTTCGTCGATTCCGCCTACGCCCCTCCTTTCCCCTCCTTGAATTTTACGGAAATGACACCGATTTTCGGCGGCAACATCGTGCATTGCATGAGTTTGTCAAAAGCGGGATTGCCGGGAGAAAGAATCGGAATTGCGATCGGCGATCGAAACATTATTCAAATATTAGAATCTTTTCAGACCAATATGTGCATTCATTCGCCGAGATACGGACAGGCGATCGCCACACGCGCCATTAATTCCGGCGCTCTTGCCGACATTTCCTTCAACGTAATTCGCCCGTACTATCAAAGCAAATTTGCGATCGTAGAAACCACCTTAGAACAATCGATGCCGAAGGATTTGCCGTGGTTCTTGCACCGAGGCGAAGGAGCAATTTTTGCGTGGTTGTGGCTGAAAGATTTGCCAATGACGGATTGGGAACTATACCAAAAATTGAAAGAAGTCGGCGTAATAGTCGTGCCGGGAAGTTCTTTCTTCCCCGGTTTGCGGGAAGATTGGCAGCACAAGCACGAATGTTTGCGAATTAGTTTGACTGCGACAAATGATGAAATTGAGACTGCGATGAAACGCTTGGCTCAACTCGTGGAAAAAGTTTATCGCGGCTAATAGGAATACGCTCGAACATATAGTTTCCCAGTTAGCGGAAACAAGCATATGAATATCGATGTTTTACTCCGGTAGATTTCGATTATAGGTTATATCGTGTCCGGTCGATCGACCGCACAGATCCGTTTTGCATTATAGTAATCGACCCGACATGATATTAGACTTCTGGCACTAAATCGCCTTCAATTCCTTCAATTGTCTGCGTTATATCGTTTCCGGTAGCATCGTCAGGTGATTTAACCGGCGCTAGGGCGCAGAGAACACAGAGGAAGACAAGAGAGAGATGAATACAGAACTATGAAACGCGGATTTGATCTGACTCGATTTTATAATTCCGATGCTACCGGATTTGATATTAATCGGCGTCGATCTGCCTGATATCTGCGGTTTCTGTATCGATCTGTGATATCAAATCCGGTAGCACTCCTCATGATGTTAACAGTCAACAGTCAACAGTCAACAGTGAATTTATTCTGATGCTACCGGATTGGATATGATTTAGGAAGCTAATCTGTTGTAGAAAACGGGTGCATCTCCGGCATTTTAAAAAGCCCTATTATAAAGCTCATGCACAGATGTTCCCATAAAAAACCTTCGCAATTTTACAATTAAATTACCCGATAAACAAAACTCAAACTTGCCCAAATATTCACATCCAAAGCCAAATCATCAGTGGAAATCCCCAACTTCTCCACACCCGGAATACTAGCATTGTGCAAATCTTCCAAGACGGCCTGCGCGACAATTAAAGGATTCAACAATTCTCGGATTGGTGAAGCATTCCTCACTTGCTGCATTCCTTCCTCGATCGCCGTCTGAGTTCGAGTGAAGGGTTTTTCACTAAATATAATTAGAGTTTCCCCCAGTCCGCTCGGGCCCGATACCGCCCAGCCGAAAGTCCCAGCGCCCGGTACAGTCAAATTCTCTCCGGGGGCGATCGCCACCGACATCGCTCCGGGATAATTTTCGATCTGAGAATTCATTACCAACAGGTGTCCGGCATTATCCGACGAAAACACCGCAGCATACACTGGGCGATCGCTTTCGTTAAACAGTCTGTGCTGAATTCGATCGCCCTTGTTGACGCTGAGCATATCGATATTTGCCGATTTCTCGCTGTCTGCGCTCATGGGCTCCAAGCGATAAGTGCGATCGGCTCGCACCGGCTCCCGCTCCACCATCACCTTGGCTTGCGGGGCCATAGTTGACAGCACCGCCCGCACCTTCAGTCGCGAAGACCCCTCATTGACAGTCAGCCGCAGCAACTTCGTCGCCAGCAACGCTTTCAACTGCGGAGCCAACCGCTGCACGGCCACCTTCACCGCTTCTCCCCCGTCGCCCTCGGTGTCGGGAACCGGCCTTTGGGCCAGAGAAAACAAGCCGTAGCGCCGTTGATACAAAACAGGCCGATCCGACGAAGTTTCAGCTAAAATCGTTTCCGGGACTGTGCCAAACCGATAGTCAGCGGGTTGATCGCTCCCTACCACCGAAACTTGCGGCACAGTCGCAAAGCCACTCGTGGCGTCTACCCGCTCGATGCGTTCCAAACCAGAGTCCAAAGCTACTGTCAAACCGATTTTTCGCGGAAATACCCGAATTTCTTCCCTCACGAGTTCGCCGGCGGTTAATTGTCTGTTTGGGCGATCGCCCCCGTCTAAAATTTGAGCCTTAGCAGTCAAGCCCGTGCGAGCCTGCACCAAAAGTAGTGAAGTGTACCCATCGCCTAGGGAATCGCCCTCGATCGATGCAGCAGGCGAACCCACAGCAAATACCGAGTTCCCCGCCCATTCCAAAACCCCCGCCGACAAACCGCCGAGCCACAACTGCACAGTTTTGCCGCCATCTTCCACCGCCGTTACAGCGCCATCAGCCGCCACAGAATTCAACATTAAATTTGAAAAATTAACTGCAGGCGGTGCCGTTAAATTGTCATGGCGAATTTGCGGTTGTTGCAATAACCCCGCCATTTCCTCGACAGTACCTGCGGCGCGACTGAAACTGACGCTGAAACTACTAGCGGGAGTTGCTAACCACAGAGTTTGGGTGAGGGCGTAGGTAAACAAACCAGCGGTAAATCCGTTCCACTGTTGTTCGGCGGCGAGTTGGGAATTCGCAGCAGCAGCAAGTACCGCGGCCGCCGGACGGAGATTTGATCTCGATCTGAGGCCTTGGGCAAACGTTAATTCTCCGATGCTTTGCTGGCCGATGGTGGAGCGCGGACGGGAGCGAATGCGAAAGTTGCCGTTTTTGGGCAATTTTTGATAGGTGTAGCTGGTGTCGAGGATGGCGATCGCCTTTTCTGTCGGGAGCGATCGCATCAACAGCAGCAGCGTTTCCTCTGAAATATCATTCACCGCTCGGTTTGCTAACAGCGGTACAACGTCATCCGCCGGCACCAAACTATTGTGCAATTTGCCTGGAGTGTCGATCGAACCGACTCGACTACCGCAGCCGCTAAAGTGAAAAATCACCGCATCGCCTGGTTTTGCTTGTTCGGTTAAATGAGTGACAAAAGCCGTCTCGATATTTTCCCTCGTAGCTCGATCGTCAGTCAAAGTCAGAATGTCCGACGGCGCAAATCCAAACCGCTCGATCAATAATTCCCGCTGTAATTCCACATCCGTCACGCAGCCATACAGAGGCGAGTCTGGATATTTATTGATCCCCACCAACAAAGCCAATTTACGCGCAGTCGGCTGGGCTAAGGCTTGGAGGTAGCGATCGCCCAACCGCAACCACAAAGTTTCGCTGATGCCGATCGCTGCCAGCATCCGGCCAGCTTGCTGTAAAAATTCCCGCCGCTTCAGTCCCATTTTTAAATAGCTGTTTTTTAAATAGCTGTGAATTTTCTGTTGTCAACTACCCGACACTAAGCGGAGTACCGCCGAGCGTGCAGGCTTGCATCTGAAGTCCACCGCAATTCCGAAAACCTTTGCAGGATTTGGGCTTTGGTTTCATCCTTCGATACATCAGGGGATGCTGACAAGCTCCCCGTGCTCATCCAGTCTTGCCGGACAAGCAACGCTCTCATTGCAATATTTCGTGCACCAATCAAATCGGCATGAAGCTCATGACTACAACATTCGCATCGAAACAATAGTCCTTTGTTTGGTCTATTAGCATCCGAAGTATGTCCACATTTAGGACAACTTTTCGACGTGTAATGAGCCGGAACTTTAGTCGCTAACGAACCATTTCGATGGGCTTTATAGTCAATATACCCGTGCAATTCGGCATAAGACCATTTAGCTTTGTTTCGATTAGCTACTCGTCTCTTCTTGCTTGCCTTGTTGCCCGATTTCGTCCTAGTCCTGTCCCGGATTCCGGTGAGGTCTTCTAGTCCAATTAGGGTGTTAGGTTTGGCAATATCCTTACTGATTTGGTGGTTCACATCAGCGATAAACCGTCTCTCTCTCCCAGACAGAGCGATTAATCTTCGCTTCGCTGAACGAGTGTCTTTACGCTGAAGAGTCATCCGTGCTTTATGATAGCGATTAGCTTGATGTCTAGCATTCTTCCCTGAGTAGAATTTAGACTTATTTTGTAAGTCTGTTTCTACCGCTAAGTAGCGCATACCCACGTCAACACCAGAAATTCTAGTTATTTTTAGTGGGTCAATTTCAAGCGTTTCTACTTCAAGGCTTACCATCAGATAGTAGATCTTGGAGGAACGCTGATAGACAATTTTAGCTGTTCCAATCCTTGCACCATTGGCAATTAAATCTAAATGCTTATTGTAGCCCTCATAGGTCACTACTATTCGACCTTGGAGAGTGATGATACTCACTTGCCTCCCGGCTTTAAAAGAGTAGTCACGTTGATAATTTAAGGTACAAGTTCGAGAGATATATTTGGGGGCTTTGTCTAACGCTTTATATCGTCTCGTGGTGTAGCATGAAGCAATAGCATCGTTAGATTGTTTGGCCTTAGTCCACAACGTTTTGTAAGTCCCAGAAACTTGTCTGGGTACATTGCAAGCCATTTGCGCTCCCAGCCCAAATTTCACCCGCAATTCGTTGTAGACCGCTTTTTGTAGCTTAGCACCATTGCTGGTTTTGCCTGCATCAAAAGCAACTTGTGAAGTATAATTCAAAGCATCTCGGTAGGCTAAAGCAGTCTGAGATACCAAAGCTTTTTGCTCGGTAGTCAGTTTGAGTTTTAGCTTGGCGGTGATTACTTGGGACATTACATTCACAAACTCTGGTTTTATTGTATCTCGTGAAAACTAATACTGCAATAGCGGGAATCAAAGATTTGTTCGGTGGGTACGCCTCACGCGCATTCCTCGCGTCACTCAACGGAGTACCGTGTTTGGTGCGGGACTCCTGCTGATGCGGTTAATTTTAACTTAAATGCCCCTCAATATTTTTTGGGAATTTAATTATATCCGGGCTGATGCAGAACCTTTATATTGCAGGTTTGCACCGCACGCCGAGAACCCTATAATTAGCAGGTACAACCACCGTTTGGCTAATGAGTTCCGGTGCGGCACGCCTCGCCGGCGATGCACACCACACCTTACTATTATAACTAGCCTATCAAACCACTTTTCGCCTAATTTTTGTAGATGGTGACTGTTAATTATTCAGATATTTTTTAAGTTTTAAGTTAAAATTTTTGAGTTTCAAGGTGAAATTTTTAAATTTCACCTTGAAACTCAAAAGTTAAAACTTTTCAGAATGCCACCAATACCAAAGTTCAAGACTTAAATCTCGTAACTAAAAATATTCATAGCCTTAGCTAATTCGGCTGCAACTTCCGGTCGAGAAAACTGTGGCGGTGGCAATTTTCCAGCCCGCAGCATTTCCCGCACCTTGGTTCCAGACAAATGCACCCGTTGTTCGGGACTGCTGGGACTTGTTTTAGTTGTAGCCATTTGTTCCGTCAGCTTGCAATAGAAAGCGTGCTCGAATTTCATCGGCACAATTCCCAATTCTCCCGGCTCAAATTCGTCAAAAATGTGTTGGGCATCGTAAGTGCCGTAATAATCGCCAACTCCAGCGTGATCGCGCCCTACAATAAAGTGAGTGCACCCGTAGTTTTTGCGGATTAAAGCATGAAAAATGGCTTCTCTGGGCCCAGCGTAGCGCATCGCCGCCGGATTAATTGCCAAAATTACGCGGTCTTTTGGATAGTATTTTTCTAGCAAAATTTCGTAACAACGCATCCGCACGTCAGCCGGGATGTCGTCATCTTTAGTCGTCCCTACTAGCGGGTGCAGAAACAAGCCATCTACTGTTTCTAAGGCGCATTTTTGGATATATTCGTGGGCCCGGTGGATGGGATTTCGGGTTTGGAAACCGACTATAGTTTTCCATCCTTTTTCTTTGAACATCTGTCTCGATTTCGCCGGGTCAATCTGATATTGAGGAAACCGGGCGTCTAGTTCGCGTTCCAATAGCCAAACGTCGCCTGCGAGGTTAACCGGCCCGGCTTGGTCTACTACTTGCACGCCCGGGTGTTTGAGGTCGTCGGTACGGTAGACGTTGACGGCTTCTTCTTCTTTGCTGTAGCGGTATTTTTCTGCGAGTTCCAAGATGCCGACAAATTCGCCAGCCGGGGAGTCGAGGCGCACTAACGCGCCTTCTTTGAGGTTGTCGGCGACTGCTTCGCTGACTGAGAGGGTGATGGGAACCGACCAAGGGATGCCGTTGGACAGGCGCATTTCTTTGACGACCGATCGATAATCAGCTTCGTTCATGAACCCTTTGAGGGGGCTCAGGGCTCCGATGGCGATCATTTGCAGGTCAGAGATCGATCGATCCGAAAGCTGAACTCGCGGCAATACTTCTGCTTTGTCAAAAAATTCTTGTCTTTGGTCTAGTGTGGCAATGCGGTTGACCAGGATGCCGCCGTGAGGGGCAATGCGGTCTAAATTCTGGCTCATGTCGATTTGAGGTTTTAGATTTAAGATGTTGGACTTTAGCTACCTATATCCTACCAAGGTGTTGTTACACTTAATCAGTTTTTCTAGTAAACTCCAGCACAGAATATACATTATATTTACAAAATATAATTTATTAGCTAGGTTATAATATTTTATAATTTTCTAACAAAATTTATCGACTTCTGACAAAAACATTCAGGATTGACAAATCTTAAAGCTCATATTATTCCTGCCAAATTAATAAACTTTTAGTCTTTAATTATCACTTCATGGGCGAACTTCTATCGATTCAGCGAATAGATAAATCGTGAATTTAATTGTCATATTTACTCATAAAAGCCTTTCCTGCTGTACATTTTTAAATCATACAAACAACTAATTCTTAAAAGTTAACTGTGTTTTTTCAGATCAAAATTAGCCTCTAAATTTATATTTCTCACAATATTAGAAATGCCCTATTGTTAGCGACTAAGCAGTTAGCGGTCTTCATCAAATTATATCATGTCCGGTTGATTTCGACAACAAAAACCAAATATTACGATTATAATTTACTAGACTAGACATGACATTATATCAGTCGAGGGAATCACACTCGACACTTTTTTAAATAACCATAAAGTTGAGTTAATTGATGTCTTGAAAGTAGATTTTAAGGTACCAAACAAGCCCTTTTTAACTCGATCAGCGATGCCACGCTCCGCAATATTAAGCAAATAACTATCGAGTTTCACAATTTTATGCCAGGTTCTATGAACGCTGAGAAAGTTCACACAATTGTAAACACATTAAAAAGATTGGGTTTTGTCTGCCTCCCATTTTCATATTTGTTCCCTGACATGGATATCTGTAATTTTTTGTTTATTAATACGAATCTGTGTAAAGACCCGTATAAACACTGGCTTAGTTTTCAAATTATCCACTTATTTCTCATTATATAAAAAAATAAATCATCTCTACTCCGTTAGGGAATTCATCGCTAATAAACTATTACTAAATATCGGCGATAAATTCACCGTAAAGTTAAGCGTCATCCTGTTAAAATTCAATACTATTCAAATCTATAGCTTTTATTTTTTGACAACTAGCTAGTTTGCGACCAACTTGTTATGAAGCATTTTCAGTTGCAATAATTCTTCACCCAGCAGATGAGGTAAGGGAATTTGAACTTTCTCCAGCATACTCTGAATCCGATATCTCCAATCGTGACGAGCTAAACTCTCAACATAGTTGCGTTTGTATATCGACTGAAGGCGCTGCGTGTCTTGTAAAAGTTCTTCAACTAACTCCACACTTTTTTGTGGATTGTCTGGTAACTCAATAGTTGCATCTTCCCAGTTCAGCAACTCATCATACAGAGGTGTAGTTGGACGTTTCCCAACAATCGCGCCACCAGTCGCAGCACCGTAAAACCACCGCAGCGTAATAAATGAGTAAGGAAACTTACGCATACCAGGATATATCGTGTCAAATGCTAAGGTAATTTTACTATTTCTCAAAATATGAAATAGTAGGAGAGTATCTTCTTCATCTTGACGTTTTTCGTAAGGCAATTTCGGAAATTTTACTTGGTTCCGGGGTGTCGATCTATAGTAGATTTTTTCGGAACCAGGTTGATTGAATTTATTAAAAAAAGCCTTGTGATACTGTTCGGGTATCCGCCCAAAGCTAGTTAAATCAATGGAACGTTTGACTTGACACGAACCTTGACCAAGAACATCAGCGCCAAAAGGCAGCAGCGATACTGGGATGTTAAAATATTGCTGGAGTTCATCTATAACTTCGGGTAGCGCAACGAATAAATGATCTAAATGATAGACATTTTTCGAGTAAATGTTAGGATTCCAGGCGTCGAACACATAACCGATAACAAGATCAAAACGTTGCCGCCACTTAGGTATGCTTGATAGTAGTTCTAAATCTGAGCCTGAGATGCCAATAGTCAGTAAAACATTGGATTTGTTCGACAATTCAGGAAAAGAGGCTAACTTATAGAAACCTGTAGTAGACTTGATAGCTTTACGGACAATTCGATTAGCTAGTGGAGGCAGTTCCGATGACCACTTTAGTAAGTCCCGACCCGATGGTATCAAAAGTTTTGCGTTGCAGGTTCGTACCAGAATATTTTCTAATTCAAAAACTGTGTCCCAGAAAACGCTAGATGATAAACCCCGTGAAGAGAGTATAAAAATATTCATAGCTAGTTGCTTACCTTAGAGTAGTATCCAAAGTATTATAGAATCCATTTGATATCTTTTGTAAAATCCTTCCTTACAGGGCAACTATTCTAGCCTAAATCTAGGATTCTACTGATTCGCCCAAACCTAGTTGTGGTAATAAGTCGGGAATAGATGTCAAATGCGTTCTATAGTGTGTGTCTGGTGACTATTGTGATGAAATGTTTAAGAATATTTACCGAAAAATTGGGGTAAGAGCCCCGTCATAAGCTCGACGGCTTTTCTATCTCTAAGGAAATTAAGCAATATTGAACTACGTAATATCCCTGAAATTTTGTAGTAAGATTCAATACAAGTTTTTCAACAGACTTGAGGTAAGAGGTTCTGCCCAGAAGTAGGGTAGGTAAAATTTCAAACGCACCGCGAGAATGTAGTCGAAGCAGTTCAACTGGTATAAAAAGAATCGCCCGGGGTAAAAGCCGGGGTTCAAAATGTCTGTCAGACCTAAAGAAAGAAAACCAGTTCTGGTTGTTTGGAGAAATCCAACTAGGCAGGGGATTGTCTAGTAGGAGAGAAGGTGTCAGACGGGGCTTGCTCCGCATCCTTTGCCAGTATCCTAGAATTCCCACGCCTTCAGGCCCGGGACTGTGTCAAGCTAATTTAACGGTGGCCCGATATAATCACTGTTGTGAAACTCAGGCAGAAGGTAAAAAATGGCACAAGCAAAAATTGGAATTATCGGTGGCAGCGGTTTGTATAAAATGGCAGCCCTCAAAGATGTTGAAGAGGTAAAAATTGATACACCTTTTGGATCGCCGTCGGATGCCGCAATTGTGGGAACCTTGGACGGTACGCCCGTGGCATTTCTGGCAAGACACGGCCGCAACCACACTTTTTTGCCTTCAGAAGTGCCGTATCGGGCAAATATTTATGCAATGAAGAGTTTGGGAGTTGAGTATTTAATCTCAGCGTCGGCGGTTGGTTCTCTGAAAGCAGAGGCAAAACCTTTAGATATGGTAGTGCCGGATCAGTTTATCGATCGCACAAAAAATCGAGATTCTACTTTTTTTGGAGAAGGAATTGTTGCTCACATTACATTTGGCGACCCGATTTGCGGCGAATTGGCTAAAGTGTTGGCAAGTGCGATCGAATCCTTAAACATCCCCGATGTTACCCTGCACCGGGGCGGCACTTACGTCTGCATGGAAGGCCCCGCATTTTCCACAAAAGCAGAATCCCACCTTTACCGCAGTTGGGGGGCGACAGTCATCGGGATGACAAATTTGCCCGAAGCAAAATTAGCCAGAGAAGCAGAAATTGCCTACGCAACTTTAGCATTAGTGACCGATTACGACTGCTGGCACGAAGATCACGACAGCGTAACAGTAGAAATGGTAATAGCAAATTTGCACCGCAATGCAGAGAATGCTCAAAAAGTCATTCAAGAAACAGTCCGTAGACTAACAGAAAATCCCCCAGTATCTGATGCACATTCAGCTTTGAAATATGCAATTCTGACTCGGCTGGATCGAGTGCCTGCCAGAACCAAGGATAAAATGGGTTTGTTGTTGAAGAAGTATTTATAGAGCAGACGCTAGAACCAGAAACCGGGTTTCTTAGATTAGTTTGGCATCCTACCAAAGATTTTTCGAGAGAAATCCGGTTTCTCAATGTTGGTGTTCCAGACGGTATTAATTAATCAACTGCTTGAACGCATCGTGTTCGCGAATTTTTTCTAAATCAACTTCGGTTTTTGCTAACTGTTTACACAAATTAGGATTGAGATTGAGGGCGCGCTTTAAATTTTCAATTGCTAATTCAATTTGACCTTGTAGCGCATAGCATCGGGCTTTGTTGTACCAAATCCTGTAAAAGTCAGGCCGGATTTTAGCAGCATTGTCGTAGGAAGCGATCGCTGCTTCGTATTTTTGCAGTTTTGAGAGTGCAACGCCTCGATTGTTCCAAGCGTCAGTATAATCATTCTTGATTTGTAGGGCTTTATTGTAGGAAATTACTGCTTGTTCGTATTCCTGCATTTTGGAAAAAGCAACGCCTCGGTTGTTCCAAGCATCGGCGTAGTCGGGTTTGGCTTGGATGGCTTGTTCGTAACAGCCGATCGCCTCCGGGTACTTCTGCAATTCCAACAATACTACGCCTCGGTTGTTCCAAGCGTCGGGATACTGCGGGCGAATTGTCGTAGCTTGTTCGTAGGAGGCGATCGCCTCTGGATAGCGCTGCATTCTAGTGAGCACTACTCCCCGGTTGTTCCAGGTATCTGCTAAATCCGGCTGAATTTGCAGGGCGAGATTGTAAGCTGCGATCGCATCTTCGTAGCGGTTTTCAAAGAAACAAGCATCTCCCTGTTTGGCATAGTCTCCCGCCGTCAATAACTGTTGGTAATTGCCGTAGTTAACCGGAGTAAATTCTTGAATTTGGGCGTCGGGCAATAACAAGTCTGTTTCTGCATCCGCTTGGTGACTTTGGTGTTTAATTTCCCCTAAAATGCCTTCAGCATCGGAAATTAATAGTTTTAATTGAGAGATGGTATCGTAATGGAGACTTTCGATTTCTTGGCGAGCACTTGTTGTCTGCTGGGACAATTTATTAAACAGAAACCAAACCCCGACTCCGGCTGCTGTCGGAAGCAAAGTTAAAGCAATTACCAGCCCGTTTAGCAGTGTCGCCGTGCGCCCGAAAGCAGTGTCAACTTCTTCTTGAACTCGATCGCGAATTTCTGCTTTAATTTGCTGCTCTGGCAATTGTTGCTGCACCAACAGTCCTGCCGTCCTCGGTTGTGAAGCAGAAACGCTGCAGGCGCAGACTAGAATAGTCGAAAAGGCGATCGGGCTAATACTTGCTCTAAAAATACTTGACAAACGCATTGCCTTAGTGATACGCACCTGATTTGCGATTTTCATATGTCAAGAGATGCTGGTAAGTACGATCTCAGACTAGCCCATTTGTTTACAAAGTATTAAATACAGGATATCTGTTGTGCAATCCCCTCCGATTAAGTGCTTGACGCAGGAATTGCTAGACGAAGTTACAGCTTCCTCCCGCAGCAGCCCGCGTCAGCGACAAAACTACAATTTCCACGATTTGTCAGAAAAGGTGCAGCGGTTTGTCAACGTGCTGCAACCGGGTACCTACGTGCGCCCTCACCGACACCTCCGCCCGCCTGCAGTTAACGGTTTTGAGTTTTTTGTAGTGATTCAAGGATCGGTAGGTATTCTTATTTTGAACGAAAACGGTCAAATCTTGCGATCGTTGCAAGTGGGTGCAGCCGGGCCCACTCGCGCTGTGGAACTTCCCGAGGGTACTATTCACACCTTAGTAGCTTTGGCTGCGGATACTGTGATTTTGGAGTTCAAGGAAGGGCCCTATGACGTAGCTGCAGATAAAGACTTTTTACCCGGTTTTCCGGCTGAGGGAAGTGCGGCGGCGCGGGAGTTAGTCAGGCTTTGGGAAGCTGAGTTTAAGGGTTGACTGTTGGCTGTTGGCTGTTGACTGTTGGCTGTTGGCTGTTGGCTGTTAACTGTTGGCTGTTGGCTGTTGGCTGTTGACTGTTGGCTGTTGACTGTTAACTAATAACAACTAACTAACAAATAACAAATAACAAATAACAACTAACAACTAACTAACAACTAACAAATCTAATTGTTGTCATCCGATTGTATAAATCTGGGGCGGTGCGAATGATTTTTCTCAGAAGTTCATCTGTTACCCAAAAGATGACCGGAAAGGAAAACTTGTTGCTGAATTCGCTGCAGACTAGGTTGGTAGAAACGAGGAGTCGATCGATCGACTCCACTGATTCCAAGCCGAGAATCATTAATGCTGGGGGCGTTTTGTTGTCTACTTCTGCTGCGATTGTCGTGTAGAGAGTTGTCGCCGATTTTGACAACAGCATTTGCTGCGGTTTATGGGTACAAGTTGCTTGCAGGCGATCGACTATTTGCTGCCGCAATTCCAGGGAGTTGCAGTTGACTAAAACGAAAGAAAAGTAACCTTGGGAAAGATGGATCGCTCGAATTAAGGTTGAGAATGACCGCTCGTTATATTTAGCTACATCCTGCTTAGCTGGATCGTCTTTGGCTGTATTTTCTGAGTGTTTTTCAACCATAAATTACACTTATTTTATGTTTGATCAATCTTATGGATTAAATGCTGTCGATCGAGACAATGTGAAGGGATATTTTGAATATAAAAATATTGGGCTTATCATAACACTATTTTCAAATAAAATCAATAGAACAAATAGACATATAGCAATTCTCAAGTGAGTGAAGTATTGCCCAACAGACGAATCCTCTCAAAGCCTATGAATAGCAGGCTCGACAAGAATGATTGGAAAAATCTAATTAATTAACAATTCTTCAATTTCCAAATTCCCTCAATCTAAAATCCTTCGATGCTGGCGCTGACGGCGAAGTCTCAAATCTCAAACTTTTACGATCGCGAATCCGAAGTATCTAAATCCGTACCTCCAGAAACCTGAGAAAGGCTATGTTATTATGATATCTCTAACAGATATTTCTAGGTTAACCTCAACAGTGAGGAAGCGCAAGCACGCTTAGAAGAATGCTTGTCTAAACTTAAACAGCTTAGGTTTTCCGGGTTTGCCTGGATTTTTTGAAGCTGCTTTCTCTAGAGAGAAGGTCTCGATCGAATTAGCAGATGAGTGAAGACGATGCGCCAACTATTTGTACAAGTTCCTCGGGGTTCTGGAAAAACAGTTTTAGAGATAGCGAAAGCCTGTAAAGGCACGAACTTAGCACAAATTGAAGCGACGGGAGTCGATCGAGGACTGGATCTGGTGCTGATCCACGTTTCTAATGGCGAGGTTGAGGAACTTCTCGGAAAACTGGAAGATTTGCCGGACTTAAGTGTTACTCTGCTTCCCACAGGTGTGATGTCGCTGCATCCCCCAGCCAGTGCCGCTGCAGAGCAAGTTACCAATGTTGAGGAACGCAGCCCGATCGAGATTTTTCTGGCTGGTTTGCAGAGTACAGGTTCTTGGAAAGGATTTCTTAGCTATGCCTTTTTCGCGGGAATCATTGTTTGGATTGGTTTATACACGAATACCAGCTACCTGTTAGTTGCCGCTATGTTGCTGGCGCCGTTTGCAGGGCCTGCCATGAATACCGCCTTGGCTACCGCAAGGGGCGATCTCAAACTCTTGGGGCGCAGCATTTTACGCTACTTTGCGGCCCTGAGTGTCACGATCGTTACTACGGGATTGTTGAGTTTGATTCTGCAACAGCAAAACCCCACCAGCTTGATGATTGATGGCAGCCAAATTTCCTCGGTATCGGTGCTGATTCCCCTTGCAGCCGGAGCCGCCGGAGCGCTATCCCTGGTTCAGTCCGATCGCAGCAGCTTGGTTTCAGGAGCGGCTACCGGAATGCTGGTATCGGCTTCGCTAGCTCCCCCTGCTGGTTTGATTGGCATGGGGGCGGCAATTGGTCGTTGGGATCTGGCCGTCAACGGCGTGTTTTTACTGCTGCTGCAACTCGGCGGCATTAATTTAGCTGCTGCGCTGATGTTTCGTCTGTTTGGGCTATCGACTCAAGGAAGTCGCTACGCGCGGGGGAAACGCGGTGTGTTCCCGGCGGCGGTGGGAGTTAGCGCGATCGTACTCACGGCATTAATGATCTGGCAATTTTCCAATCGGCCTAACCTCCAGCGTTCTAGTCTCGCTCAACGGGCAAATTCTCAACTGCAGGAGGTTGTAAAGCAAAGCGATTCAGCCAAGCTGGTAGAATCCAACGTTCGCTTCACCAGAGCCGACAATCCGGGGGATGATATTTTGCTGTGTCAAGTTTACGTTCAGCGTCAGCCACAAGTCACGCGATCGGCTCAACAAATTCGCACCGATCTCACCAGAGCCATCCAAACTCGCTTGTTGAAAGAAGATTTTAAGGCAACACCATTGGTAGATGTCACCGTGTTAGAAGCCCCTCCGATCTAGCCTTTCTTAAAAAGGTGACAAATTAGTCGATTTGAGATTGGAGATTGAGGGATTGAGCGATCGATACCTCATAGGAGAAATCTAACTGCTATGTAATATCATGTCCGGTGGACTGACTACAAACCGATCGCATTTAGTTAAAAATACCAAAAAATCAACTACCATTCTCAGCCAGCGGCAAAGTAAACCAAAAAATTGCCCCAGCACCGGGACTGCTAATTACCCCAATTTCCCCGCCGTGAGCGCCAATAATTTGCCTGCAAAGATATAAACCCAAACCCAAACCCACCGAGTGTCGGGATTGATAACCCCTCACATAAAGGTCAAACAGATGTTCGCACTGTTCCGGCAATATTCCCACCCCGTCATCTTCAACCGTACAGTAAATCATGCTATTTTGGGAATTAGTAATTGCTAATTGGTAATTAGTAATGGGTAATTTTTCTATATTTTGTTTGGTTTTGCTTTGATTAATTTTGATTTGTTTTGCCGTTATTATTTGAGCGAAAACCGTTAAATTTAATCCGGGCATATTGTGTTTCAAAGCATTAGAAATTAAATTAGAAAACACGCGCCACAACTGAGTAGCATCAGCATTCACGGCGGGTAAATCATCCGGCACTAAATTTTTAAAAGTAGCTTGAGCCTCATTCATTAAAGGCTCCAAATCAGCCGCCGCTGCTTCCACTACCGCCCTCAAATCTACCCGATCGCAATGCAGAAACAAACCGCCCAATTCTCCGGCGTGAATTTCCAACAGCGAATTGATCAAGCGCAACTGCTGTTCGCTACCTTGAATCATCCGATCCAAAACAGAACGGGGAATTGCGATCGAATCTCCAGTTTTTGTTTGCCAATTTTTCAGCACCATTAACATTCCCGCTACCGGGTTTCGCAAGTCGTGAGAAAGAGCGTGAATAAACAACCGCTGCGATTCTTGTGCCTGTTTGCGCTGCGTGATATCCTCCATTAAACCCTCATAATAAAGCAAGGAACCGCTGCTATCTCGTACTGCCCGCGCTTTCTCGGAAATCCAGACAATACTGCCGTCACAGCGGTAAATTTTAGATTCAAAATCCGATACTGTGCCGCTTTCCTCGATCGATCGCAAAAACTCATTTCTGCGATCGGGATCGACGTACAACTGCCGATCGATATCAGTAAATTTTGCCGTCACCTCTTCGGGAGAATTGCAGCCGTAAATCCGCGCCAAAGCTGGATTTGCAGTAATATAGCGTCCATCGGGAGTGCTTTGAAAAATTCCCTCGCCGGCATTCTCAAAAATGCTGCGGTACTTCGCCTCCGCCACCTCCAATTGTTGGTAAGCAGATTCCAACTTGCGTCTGGTACTAAACTCTTTTTGTTGCAGACATTCGTACCAATAAACCGACAAATCGCAAATCAAACAAAACCAAAATAAATACAAGTAAAACCCGGTCAGCCTAAAAGCACTATACTTAGCAAAACTTAAATTTAAAACCAAATTTATCCCGATGTGGCAGCACAAAACGCCGAGTTGAGAAATTAGGTGAAGTCGCCAGCGGACGGGCATCAGCGTAGCTTGGATCAGAAACGCTAAAGTCCAGGTAAAAATCGGTAATTCTCCGGATCCTGCTACAGCTAACCCAAGCTGTATAATGACCGTCAGCGACCACGAAAATCCCAAAAACAGCAAGCCGGGATAGCGCTGTCCAAAGGAGGTTTTTTGCAGCACAAAACAGCTCAGCAAACCTATTTCTACAGCAGCGCTAGTGTACAAATAAACACTTTTAAATTCCTGGCGGACGAAGAATGCTTCGCCCATAAAATAGACAGTTATTGTCAAGGCAAAAAAGATGGCAATTCCGACAGCAGGGCGCAGCCGATCTTGGAGGAAGCGATTGCGCCACACCTCGTAAGCTGTTAACGCTTGAACTGATTTTGCATTGCCCAAATAGTTCATACCATTTTAGATTTGAGATTATATTAATTCGGGTTGCACCGTCAGGTGACTGTGGACTGTTGACTGTTGGCTGTTGACTGTGGACTGTTGACTGTTGGCTGTTAGCTGTTGGCTGTTGACTGTGGACTGTTGACTGTTAGCTGTTGACTGTTGACTGTTGACTGTTGGCTGTGGACTGTTGACTGTGAGTCGAAAAACTTACCCGTTGCGCTTATGCTTTGGTTGTCGCTTGACTCGACTTTCAGGAAAGATGAGAAAGCGCGGATTTTAGATTAGAGATTAAAGAATTGGGAAAGATCGATCGCCCGAATTGACAAGCGAATTTCAAAGGTGGTACAAGCCTCCGGATTTATCCGTGGAATTAATCCAAAATCTAAAATCTAAAATCCTCAAGCCCCCGAATTTATCCGTGGAATTAATCCAAAATCTAAAATCTAAAATCTAAAATCTAAAATCGAATGACAGCAGGTAGCGAAAACCAGAAAGTCGAGCCGCCTCCGGGAGTGCTCTCGACACCGATTTCGCCGCCGTGAGCTTTGATAATTTGCTTGGAGAGGTAAAGTCCCAAACCCAGTCCTGTTAATTGTCGGCTATTGGGGTCTTGAACGTAAAGTTCAAACAGAGATTCCTGCTGTTTGGGGCTGATTCCTACTCCATTATCTGTTACAGTACAGCGAACCATTTTTACGGTAGCTTCGGGCAATTTGTCGCCGATATTGCCAATTTGAGCCTGATACGGGGGGATTTGACAACTGCTTTCGGGGTGAAGTTCGGTCAGGGTTTCCCGATTTTTCTGGGCGGTGTCGCGCATCCCCGGACGATCGCCCGCAGCAGGTATCTGGTTAGCGATACAGCGGGCGATCGGATTATTGGAAGATGTTAAAAATTGTGAATTTTCTTCAAAATTTAGCGTTTTTTCAAATTCAATTACCTCAGCTTTAAAAGTGATATTGACTCCCGGATGATTGTGTTTGATCGCATTAGTTAGCAGATTTTCCAGCACCCGCTGCAAGTGTTTGCGATCGGCACATACTAGCGGCAAATTTAGCGGAATTTTGTGAGTAAAGATTGCTTGATTTTTGGCTAGCATCGGTGCTAAATCGGCAATAATTGCTGAAGTTAAAGGCTGCAATTCCAGCGGTTCGGGATGGATAAAAATACCTTTTACTTCGCTAGCGTGAGCGTCGAGGAGGGAATTAACCATAGTCAATTGGTGTTCGCTGGCCTGAACGATGCGCTGCAAAATCGATCGCGAAACCGGAACATCCTGTAGAGACTCACAGGACGATTTGTTGAGCAAATTTTTCAGCAATATCAACATTCCCATCACTGGAGTGCGGAGATTGTGAGAAACTGCGTGCAAAAATAAATCTTTGAGACGGTTGCTTTCTTGCAGTTCGTGCATTTTTTGCTGCAGTTGGCTGGTGCGTTCTTCGACTTGAGATTCTAAGTTGGCATTGAGTTCTTTTACTTGCTGCAAAAGTTCGGCTTGCTGGAGGGCGATCGCCACTTGG
The DNA here is from genome assembly GCF_036700765.1 of Microcoleus sp. S1D4. Classification (NCBI taxonomy): domain Bacteria; kingdom Bacillati; phylum Cyanobacteriota; class Cyanophyceae; order Oscillatoriales; family Microcoleaceae; genus Microcoleus; species Microcoleus sp. S1D4. Next base: position 314,585 of record NZ_JAUBPP010000001.1, on the reverse strand, counting down.
GTAGCGAGTTTTTCTAACAAATCAATTTCAAATTCCTGCCACTGGCGGGGCCCAGAACACTGGTTGACGGCCAAGATCCCGAAAAGTTCATCGCCGAGGACGATCGGCACATTTAACGTCGCCCGAATTTGATAGTCGCTATATAATTGGACAACTCGATCGCCATTTTGCACCGTAGCAGCATCGGAGACAATTCGGACGCGGTTGTTAGCATAAAAAGTTTTCTGCGCTTCGAGGTGATTCTCGTCAGTGAGCACCAGCCCCACAATAGAACGGTATTGGACACCGACAGACTCAGCGACAATTTTACCGTACACCGGGCTGGGAAGATTTGCCCCGCCTGCGTCCATAATACCGATGAAAGCGCGATCGGCCTTGAAAAATTGCCGGACTTCGGCAACAGTAGTATTGAGAATTTCTTCGAGGTCGAGGGAGTGGCGAATTCGCAGGGCCATTTCTGAAAGCAGCCGATCGCGCTCGGAGGATGTCCGCAAAGCAGCTTCGGCGCGGTGACGTTCGGTAACGTCTTGGACTGTGGCGGCTATGATGTTTGAGTGAATTGCTGACTGTTCGCAGACAGCGCGCACTCCGCCGTCAGGGAGCACAATTCGATAGTTAATGGAGTAGGGTTTGCGCTCAAACATCGCTTGACATTGCGATCGCGCCACCAATTCTCGGTCTTCTGGATGTACGGCTTGCAAAAAAACTTCTGGTGTCGGTTTGACAGTTCCCGGAACCAAGCCCAAGAGGCGATAAAGCTCGTCCGACCATCGCAGTTCGATATTGGATGATATATTTTTTTCTGCCGATTGTTCGCAACGATCGGCCTGCTTGATGGCGGTGAAATTTAAATCCCAATTTCCTAACTGAGCGATGCGCTGAGCGTTAGCTAAACTGGCTTCGCGATCGCGCAACAGAGCGGCCGTGCGGCCCAGGAACTCCAGCGCTTGCTCGCGTTCAGCCACGGCTGCAGCCAACATCAGGGCCATAAGGGCGATCGTACCAGTAAAAGCTTGTAAAAATAAAACCGCCTGTTGCAGATTTTCGCTTCTGACCAAAAACGGGCCGCCTCCCTGCACCGCTCCCAAAATCGCGATATAAGACACGATCGAATAAGCAAAAATCGCTCCCGACTGACGAAATCGCAAAGCGGCCCAAACTATCAGAGGAAAAGGCAAATATTCCAGTGGATACAGAGCGTTTGCTGCCTGTGCTTTCGAGCAAAAAACTATCGAACTAACACTCACTAATAAAGTTAGCCATAGAGCTATTTCTGAATAATTTAAAATTACAAAATGTACTTTATAGCGATTCTTATTTTGAAATATTGATAAATAATTAGTAATTTGCAAGCGGTAATTTGCCCACTTAAAAAATGCTAAAAAACTTGAAATAATTCGATCTTTTCTTGAAACATGAAAACTTTTAAAGGCGTGATTTAAAGTCAGCAGCACCGGTGTGACGATCAAGATTCCCATACCGTCTCCGAGCCATGTAGTCCACCAATTCCGAGAGAAATTGCTCCACTGAGCCCAACCAAAAATGCAAGTACCCAAATTGCCGAGGGTAGAACCCACTAAAGTAGACCCGATGACAGCGCCGGCTACTAAAGCCAGAACATCTCGCAGTCGATCGAGCTTAGTAGAAAATCCGCTGCGACTGAGCACGGCCTCCCCAGCCAGCGCTTGTACGGTGACGCTAAAGGCTGACGTGACAATGACGGCGAAGGGTACACTAGCTCCGGCGGTTGAGTTTAACAGCACCGAACCGAGGGCAATTCCGGGCCACATCCGCCGCCCTTGCAGCAGCAATGTCGCCAGAGCAATACCGGCGGGCGGCCACACCGGGGAGGCTTCGGCTTTTACCAGTCCCAGTACCGACACTGCGAGTTTTCCGGTGACAAAGTAGGCCAGGCCGAGGATGCCGGCGGAAAGAAGCAGTCGAGTGCGGTGGTTGAGCAGTTTCATGGTTTGTGCGATCGAATCCTCCATTGCTACTCTTTAATTTAGGCGGATGACGGGCGATCGAACTTCCTCCTAGGGAATCACCTGACAGGGGGAGAGGGGAGAGGGTTGGAAGCGGGGGAGAAGGAGGGTCGGAAGAGGGGGAGAGGGGGAGATTGGGAGATTGGGAGAGGGGGAGAGTGGGAGAGGGGGAGATTGGGAGAGGGGGAGAGTGGGAGAGTGGGAGAGGGGGAGATTGGGAGAGGGGGAGATTGGGAGAGGGGGAGATTGGGAGAGGGGGAGATTGGGAGAGGGGGAGATTGGGAGATTGGCAGAGTGGGAGAGGGGGAGATTGGGAGAGGGGGAGATTGGGAAAATTAGTAATTAGTAATGACCAATGACTAATGACCCATTACCCCTAACAAATGACCAATGACTAATGCCCAATGCCCCATGCCCCATGCCCCATGCCCCATGCCCCATGCCCCATGCCCCATGCCCCATGCCCCATGCCCCATGCCCCATGCCAAATGATTTCTTAAAATCCAAAACCCCGCTTACCATCCGGCTTAGTAGTCAACCAGTTTGTCTTTGCCATTGCTAGTTGTTCATCGCTAACTGTAGCGTCAGTCAGATTCGCGCCGCACAAATTTGCACCCCGCAAATTCGCCTTACTCAAATAAGCGCCCGTCAAATCAGCACCTCGAAAATCCGCGCATTCAAAATTAGCAGTGCTGCAATAAGCTTCAGTCAAATTTGCCGATCGCAAATTCGCATTAATGAACCTCGCATGACCCAAATTCGCACCCGACAAATCCGCAGCTTGCAAATTGGCCTTGACCAATCTAGCCTGATAAAAATTTCCCCCCGCTAACTGCGCTTTTTGCAGTTGCAAACCCGACAGTTCGCAGTCAGCAAAATCGCGCTTCCCCTTAAAATATGCCGCTCGCAAGCTGCTGCTGTCCCACTTAACAACAGCTTTCGTGACCTTCGGCGCTGCTGAATTGCTGTTGGAAAATGCCGCAGTTCCGAAAGTTCTGCCGGACTCTGCCAGACTACGGGAAACTCTCGGCTGCATCCCCGTATTTCCAGACTGGGTGAATCCAGTTCTACCGCGAATAGTGTGGTTTGTTCGCAAATCTTCATTGATTTTGCTTTTCGGCGACGACCACGAAGAACCTTCTTCATTAAAGATCGTCGGTTCTTCCACCGTGCGGATAGAGGAGTTGAATTCAGTTGCTAAACCCTTGTAAAGGTCAGCGTCTTCATGTTCGCCATTTAGAGCTTTGATGACATCTGCAGCAGATTGAAAGCGGTGGCCGACTAGCGGCTTGAGCATTTTCTCAAGAATCCGTGAAAAACTTGGGCTCAACTGAACGTGGGGCTGCCAAATAATTTCGCCAGTTACGGCATCGAAATCTAAATCCTTGGGCGATTTTGCTGTCAGCAAGTACAAGCAAGTCATTCCCACGGCGTAGATATCGCTGGCAAATATCGGCCGCAGCGCCATTTGTTCCGGGGGAGCAAAACTAAACGTGCCGACTGAAAATTTCGTGTTAGCCCCTTGGTCAGCGGGGTCTAATAATAGCGTTTGGTTAACTTGGTCTTTTACCGCACCGAAGTCAATCAAAACTAAGTGATTATCTTGACTGCGGCGAATAATATTTGCCGGCTTAATATCTCTATGAATTACTCCTTGGCTGTGGATGTATTGCACTACTGACAGAATTTCTAATAGAAAATTTTTAACGTCTGATTCGTTAAAACGCCCTGATTGCTTGACTTCTTGTTTCAAAGTCGAGCCTTTAACATACTCTTGAACTAAGTAAAATTGCCGCTCGATTTCAAAATAATCTAGCAGCCTCGGTACTTGCGGGTGGTCGCCCAGTTGGCCGAGGGTTTTCGCTTCTCGCTTGAATAATTCCCGCGCCATTTCTAAAACTCGCGGTGACGAACTGCTGGGTCGCAATTGCTTAACCACGCAACTCGGTTGACCGGGTAAAGAAATGTCTTTTGCCAGAAATGTAGCTCCAAAACCTCCTTGTCCCAAAGGTTCAATAACTCGGTAGCGAGCGCGCAGCAATAGCCGCGCGCCGCACGTCTGACACTGGAGAATAGAGTCAGCAGGATTTTGAGGATTGGGACAGCCGGGATTTACGCAGTAGCTCATATTGATTGAGTTTGCCTATGTTTTTCTGATTTTGTCAGCTTCGCTCGACTGCACAAATTCCCTGACAGCGCCTCTGTTAGAAATACTTATCTATACAGTTGCTGGCGGGCTGTGCATCCGGTTGCGAATTGGAATTGCACCTAAGTCTTTGAGGCCGATATCTCTTCTCTATTCTGATTATGTCGCTGCTGTGAGTTTTTTCGGTAGATCATTCTGGAAGATAGTTTAAAGACTTGCTAAAGTTGCCCTTTTATGTGTAAAGTCTTTCTAAACTTAGGTGCTTTTGGCGTTGTTAGATATCCCTAGCATACCTCATGTTCTGAATGAGAATGCTACTCATCCGCCAGCCGCCATCAAGCTTTAGACCGATCGCTCTTTTGTGCTTATCTATACCGCAATCGTATTGACAATATTTAACAAGTGTGATAAGGGGTTCCCATAATTGATTCTGGGACTGCAGAGTCATCAAACGGCATTCAACAGAAGGTAGAATGCAGGAGGCATCCGTCAGAAGGCATCCGTCAGAATTTTTGATTTTTCTTCATAACTACGGACTACGGACTACGGACTACGGACTAATGGCGACTAAGACTAAGAGGGCGGGCACGCACCATCCACCGCCCCTACTAGCTACGGACTACTGACTACGGACTACTGACTAATGACTACTGACTACTAACTACTGACAAAATTATGCGTATTTCTCTAAACTGGCTGCGGGAATTGGTCGATGTGACAATATCCCCAGAAGAATTAGCCGAAACCCTGACAATGGCCGGGTTTGAAGTCGAAGAAATCGAAGACCGCCGTACTTGGGCCGACGGCGTAGTATTGGGCAAAATAGTCGCCTGCGAACAGCATCCCAACGCCGACAAATTGAGAGTTTGTCAAGTCGATGTCGGCAAATCAGAAGCCTTGAATATTGTTTGCGGCGCACCCAACGCTAGGGCAGATATTTACGTACCCGTCGCCGTTGTCGGCACTTTTTTGTCAACAATTGATTTAAAAATTAAACCTGCTAAATTGCGCGGTGTTCCTTCCGAAGGCATGATTTGTTCTTTAGCGGAATTAGGCTTGTCTAAAGAATCTGCCGGAATTCACATTTTTGAACTAGAAAATCCCGAATTGGGCAGCGATATTCGCCCGCTTTTGGGTTTGGATGATGTGATTTTAGACTTAACAGCAACTGCTAACCGTGCAGACGCTTTGAGTATGGTGGGCGTGGCGCGGGAAGTGGCGGCGCTGACTGGGGCGAGTTTGAGAATTCCCGCCGCCGGTGGTGTTGCAATTGAGGACAAAAAAAGCGCCGGTTTAGCAGTAGAAATATCGGAACCGCAAGCCTGCCCGATTTACATCGGTACGGAAATTGAAGGTGTGAAAATCGCACCGTCTCCAGCTTGGTTGCAGCAGCGGTTGCAGGCGGCGGGTGTGCGGCCGATTAATAATGTGGTTGATGTAACTAATTACATTTTATTGGAATGGGGACAACCGCTGCACGCTTTCGATCGCGATCGGCTACAATCTTTCACAGGTAATTCCGATGTCAGCATCGGCGTGCGCTTTGCCAAAACCGGGGAATCCTTCAAAACATTGGACGGACAAAACCGCAATTTGCAACCGCAAAATTTGTTAATTACTGCTAGCGACAAACCGGTAGCTTTGGCTGGGGTAATGGGCGGCGAAGACACGGAAGTTCACGAAGAAACTCAAAATTTGGTATTGGAAGCAGCGATTTTTGACCAAGCAACGATTCGCCGTTCTGCCCGCGCTCAAGGCCTGCGCAGCGAGGCTTCGATCCGCTACGAACGGGGGGTGAATCAGGCGGCTTTGACGACGGCGTGCGATCGCGCTGTTGCCCTAATTTTGCAGTGGGCGGGCGGTGCTGCGACGGTGCAGAAAACGGCGAGTTCCGGGGAAGATTTGAGTTTTTCGCGGACGATTGAATTGCGTCTGGATCGAATTAATCAGGTTTTAGGGCAGTTAAAAAGAGGAGAAACGGGCGGTTGTCAATATTTGGAACCGGAAGAGGTGAAAAATATCCTCACAGCCTTGGGATGCGAAGTTGTTGCTACTGAAAAAGCACGGGTTTTTGCGATAACTGTTCCTGCTTACCGCTACCGCGATTTAGAAAGGGAAATTGATTTAATTGAAGAAGTGGCCAGACTTCACGGTTACGACAATTTCTGCGATACTTTACCCAGCGAAACAGAACCGGGTTATCTATCTCTAGAATACGCGCAAGTGCGGAATGTGCGATCGGTTTTTCGGGCGGCCGGTTTGACGGAGTTGATGCACTATTCTTTGGTGAAAACCGAGGGAGAAAATCAGGTTGTGCTGGCTAATCCGCTGTTTGTTGAGTATTCAGCTTTGCGGACTGAGATGCTGTCGGGTTTGATTGATGCTTTTGGGTACAATTTGGAGCAGGGAAACGGCGCGCTTAACGGTTTTGAGGTAGGCCGCATTTTCTGGAAAGACGGGGATGTAATGAAAGAGTCAGATGCCGTTGCGGGGATTATTGGCGGCGACCCGACGGCGTGGAAATGGCAGCAGGGCGGGCGCGATCGACCTTTGACTTGGTTTGAGGCTAAAGGTGTCCTAGAAAGCGTGTTTCAAGGGTTGGATTTGGCGGTGGAATATGCCAGCGATTCGTCTAATGGGCGCTTGCATCCGGGGCGCACGGCCGCCCTATCGTTAAACGGGAAACAGTTAGGAGTTTTCGGACAGTTACACCCGCAATTGCAGCAGGAAAAAAGTTTGCCGGAACAAGTTTACGTGTTTCAATTAGATTTGGCGGTGTTGTTGGATGAGTTAGGGCGATCCTCTACGAGGGCTTCGCTAACGAGCAATTCGACTCGCAAATTCGCGGGTTATTCGAGTTTCCCGGCTTCTGACAGGGATATTGCCTTTTTTGCACCGATGGAGGTTCCGGTTGTGGAGATGCAAAGTGCGATGAAGAAGGCGGCTGGTAGTTTGCTTTCTTCGGTGGAATTGTTCGACGAGTATCGCGGCGAAAACGTACCGGCGGGACAACGTAGTTTAGCATTTCGGTTGATTTATCGATCGGGCGATCGAACATTAAGCGAAACAGATGTCGAACCAGCCCAACAAAAAGTCCGCGATGTTTTAGTTGAGAAATTCGGCGTTAGTCTGAGAAGCTAACTGTTCGTAGTAAGGACGAGCATCCGCATTCAAGAAAAAATAAATTCCTCAGTGCGAACCTAAATCCCAGGTTTGTACTGAGGACTTCATTCCTCAAAAGTTAGACATAACATTAATAACTTAGTGGACGCAACATCTCCGATACAAAAAAACAACAATCAGGAAATTGCAAAGGAGAAATACTCGCATCATCTCCAAGAACTACTATACTCTCATAACCATCCTGACTCGGTTCTCGGAATACGTGAAGTTGCCGATGATTAACATCCAAAACCCAATAATCTGCAATTCCAGACTCAGCATAAATTTTCGCTTTTATGCCGCAATCCGTTCTCAGAGTAGTATCTGCAACTTCAATAATCAGATAAATTTCTGAAGGAGTTGGATGGTGGTCTTCATAGTAAAGTGGATCTGGTATCACTACAGAAATATCCGGTTCAGGTTGAGAGTAATTATTCAGTCGGACAGAATCATGTATACTCAGAAATACCAAACTTCCCAAAGATTTTTGCAGTAGTTCCATTGTACGTTTCACCACTGCACAATGTGGGGGAGTTTTCGCAGCCTTATTTACTATCTGCCCTGCCAATAATTCTACCCGTTCATCTCCATCAAGAATACCAGCTTCAACCATCCGGTGATATTCATAAATATTCAGCAGCCGAATATCCAATAAAGTCATAGTTACCTCATCCCCTCTAACAAAAATCTCTCTTCTTTCCTTCTCTCCCTCTGCGCCCTCTGCGCCCTCTGCGGTTAATCAATCTTATCCAAAAAAAATCTTTAAATCCTGCTACACTCATTGTACAATAAATTTTAAACAAATTCATCCAAGGCTCAAAACCGTGACCAAATATGTAATGTGGGGAAGTTACTGCGAAGACGTTCTCGAAAAACGCGCACCATTTCGAGACGCGCACCTAGCCGGACTTGCTAAACAAAAAGAATCGGGTGTATTGATTACCATCGGCCCCACAAAAGACTTAACAAAAGTTTTTGCGATTTACGAAGCTGCAGACGAAACGGCAGTGCGAGAATTAGTTGAAACCGATCCTTATTGGCTCAATGGGATTTGGACTGAGTACAACGTCAAAGAGTGGATTCAAGCATTTTAAAGGAGTTAACAGGGTGAACATCTTAAGACTAGGCGACGAGGAACTGGTTCCAGTAGACTATGGCGATTTACTGGACAAGATTTTAGAAACTTTGCAGACCAAAAACCCATTTAGCGTATCAGAAGACCGCCGTCGCTTGTTAATTGATATTGACACCATTGCTGCGGATGTTGCCCAAAAGGAAGTGCAAAGACCCTTGGGTTCTTCTGAACGTAAAGCAGATTCTGCTACTGTTAATTTCCCAGCGGAAGTAGAGGAAAATTTTGGGAGTCAAGTCAGGCAGATTAGAGAGTGTTTGCGGCAGCAACTATCAACTAAATTGCCACAAAATACTTCGGTCGAAAGTTTTGTCGCTAATTTGATTAGTCCTTTAGATTCACCCTTTTTTCGGGGAAGTGGCCAAGAGTTAGGCTTCAAATACGATTTTGGCACCCGCCACCCTTTAGAAAAAGAAAAGCTAACTTTGCAGAGCGTTGGTTCTGGTAGCCATGCGACTTTAAAACTGCATAAATTAACGATTGCTGTCCGAAATACTGATATTTTTGAACAAGAACTTAAGCAGGGTTTACAAAATTATATCAATGAAAATGCCGAGAATAGCAGTGAAAAAGAAGACCTTAACCATCGTCTTGATGAGATGGTTAAAAATCCCGACTCTGATTTTCATAAATTAATCCGACTGGTAGACAAAGAAACTCTCGGAAAAATTCAAAAAGAAGCTAAGATTACTTACTTGGAATATCTGCTAGAACACATCCGCGCTAGCAGCACAGATACTGTAGGCGTAATCTATTTAGAAGACTTGATTCGTCGCCTCAGATTGATAGAAGAATACATCAACGATCCAAATAAATCCGCTGGTGATTATGAGGTAAATTATGCTGGTATTCGAGTTAATTACAGAGAAATTTTCGCGAGATCCGAAGTCCTAGATGCACTGCCAATTATTCCTATTGTATCAGGTTACTTGGGAGAAAGTACGGACAATTCTCGTAACGAACGTAAGTTTGTATTTGGTCTAAAAATCAAATTTGACAATCCAGTTCAAGCGCGCGGTGGAAAAGAAGTATTTGAATATAATCTGAATCTGCTAAATCCAGATAGTGAAGAACACAAAGCAGAATTTGAGGAGGATTCTAATACCGAAATTTTTGTACGCAAAGTCTTAAAACTAGCATTGCTGTACTATTTTGTGTTTGCTTCCCGCAGCAACCCACTAGCACAAAATTATGATCCTGAATCTGAATTCAATCATCAGCCGATCGCCATATTTGAGCAAAGAGTATTGCCAGTATTACAAGGTTCTGACGATGAGGCAAAAAGAGAGCTATTTCGCAACTTTATTAAAGGATTCAATCAGTTTAATATAAAGCACAAAATTACGCATCTAAAAAGAATGCTGAAAGGCTTTCTGGAGCGGCAGACAATTTTGCCAAGCCGCACAGAAACGCGACACGTAAACCTCAAACTAGGTCTAGTAGAAGATATTGACAATATTTTGACTAATGGTAAATTTTTTAATGAAATTATGGAGCGAAATTACAAGCAAACGCTTCATTATATTACCGTCAAAGAACCTAGTGTCGATGAAAAATCTATTTGTCAGCTACCAGTCAAGATTACCATAGAAGATGTCCGCTATTTTCCTACTGATGAACGCCAAAATTTCAGCATGGAGTACAATATTAAAGGTATCGATGTTTTGCCTGTACTTTCTGCACCTAAAGCCGATCGCTCTAGAGCAATCTACAACAAGCATTTTAAGACCAAATTAGTTTTGTTTCCCTATGACGACAGACGACTAGACAGTGGTGATAAAGGTTTGCAGCCTGCGGCGACTTTTGTGTATAAGTTTACCATGCTGCTGCTGTCTTATATCTGTCTGAAAATATTGCTCGAAAATGCTGCGGACAACTTGTTTATTCCGATGGTGAGACTCCATGAAGGCGACGAAAAAAACCCTTCGCCCTCAGAAAAGTTTATGGCTAATCTTTCCAAAACCTTGTCTCATATTTTGAGTGAAAAACAACGCTCAACTTCTCAAGGATTTCGGATTAAAAAAGAACCCAAGGGTTACACAATTCGTAACGGTTTGAGTTCGATGTATTCAATTCTGCCGAAAAAATTTAGATTTAGCAATGTACAGCTAGCTCCAGAGTTGGACAAGTTAGCAATTATTGTTGTTTCCAGCCGAGATAGTGATGCGAAAAAAAACAATCAAAATCGCTTCCAAAGACAAGCCAGCTTAATTGGAGAAGTGGTCGGAATCAATCGTATAGACGACAGCACAATTCAAGTTGAAATGCTTAAAACATTTTCCGAGAATTACAGTGTCAGCCGTCTTTATTCTGAGCCGTTAATCCTTGAAGATGTGATGAGTCAGCTTTATCGACAAGGATATCGGAATTTCGCATATATTTCGCAAGCACCTTACATGAGTAGGCTGCATATTACCAAGACAGAGGAAGATGAGGAATTATCTTTTATGTCAAAAAAACTGCTCCGAACTTTGAAAGGAGAGCGTCGAGATATCAAAATCTATCCGATATTCTTTGACAAATACTATGTCCGCAGTTTTCTCGGTGATCAGGGAAAATCTTTTTATATTCAGGATGCAATGGAACTTGAAAACTTGTTTGCAGATACCAATCAGCAAGCTGTGATGTTTTTTAACTTATTTAGCGGGATTAAAGTCAAGGAGGAAAAAAACTTTTACAACGGTGTGATTTCCTACTCGACGCTATTGCATATATACGAAGGTGTTCTGGATGACCAAGACATTCACCAAGGCTTAATTTATGATGGTGCAATCAAAGATACTATACTGCACTATCTAACAGTGTTCCACTTTTCTCGGTATGAAGCTCGTCAAAATATTAGTTTAAAACTTGACCCCTACGAGCGGATTATTGGCGATGACTCGGTTGGTGCTTTGTCTATATTTAGTCATGCTGGCGGTGCAGATTTTAATTCCCTGGCATTTTTGAATAAGGTAAGAGAAGTATTGAATGTCAGTACAGGAGCTACACAATCATGATTGGTGAAGATTTTGGACGGCTGTTTGAGGTTGGATTCAACATCGGGATTCTAGCATATATTCAGCGGGAAAATATAGCTCATAATTTCGGCGATTCCTATCGTCTAGATTTGCAGAAACTAGAATTGCCAAAAATGATGGCGGAAATTACCAGGGAAGCTAATTTGCTCGGTAGTTTGGATGCTAAAATTGTTGAAAAATGGAGCCTGTTTTTTGTTCAAAAAGGCTTTCTGGGTGGGTTAAATTTCTTCCGGGAGTACATCAAATCGACAGGCTGGAATTTAAAGCTGTCGAAAATTTTGTACTGTCAGTGCAGTTTTAGTGATGCTAACAGTATCAGAACCTATAACAAGGATAAAAAAGTAGCGTTTAAAGAGGTATTATCTCAGTTTAAAATTGCGAAACCAAATTTATCAGACGATGAGATTAACTCGTACATCCGCCGCTACAAGAAAAAAGGCGAATTTTTGCAAGCTGATACTCTGATTTTGTTACAGAATGGTAGAGATTTTAGGATTCTGTGCGTTGATTTGTCTGTGTTTACTCCCCCGTTGACTTCGGAAAAAGTCGATAATATCAACGAAATAGAGGTGATGCGGAAGTCTTTGCTCAGAGAAATTAGCTATTTGCGATCGAAAAGTGTTTTTTCTAATCTGCGAATCGATACTAGCACTTTAGGGATTGATTTTTCGGAGGGTTTAAACCGCTATTTTACAGCTTTTAAGTATAAAGATAAGGAAAGCGCTAAGTTGATTCAGGCGGGTAGTTACGCTCACAGCTTCTACGGTTTTTTACAAACAACTGGGATGATTCCTGGTGATGCTGAGGTTTTGTTGAATGTTGTCGGTTATAGCGATCGCACAATCAACGCAATTTCCCTCCGCAGTGATAAAATTGACATCTTGGCGAATTGTGCCAAAATCTACCAGCAGGAATCCAAAGGTAAAGAGATTAACGATGCTCGCGGCGAAGTTTTAGATGCAACCCAGCTTAACGCCGCTCGCAGTTTTCAGAATGGCAAAAAGTTTGTCAAAGATTTATTGACTATTGGCAAAACTTCTACACCTGTGTGTAATACAGAGCGGGTAGATAACTTTGTCAATTCCATTGATATTATATCAGATAAATTGGCTGATGATTTGCAAATCGATCGCGCATTACACCTGAGAAATGCTCACGCTCAGTTAATTGTCAAAGCACTGGAATCTGAGGAAACTTACCTATTTTTGACGGGAAATCCGGGAATTGGGAAAACAACTGCGATCGCAAATTTCCTCAAAACCCATATAGACGACGGCTTTTTATTCTTTTATGTCAGTCCCCGCAAGCAAGTTAACTTAGATATTATCGAGAAATTCCGAGATCAAGAGACTCGTTTGTTGTGCGACAATAGATTATTTTGTATCAACTCAAACTCCGATATCATCAAAAGCAATTCAGGACAATGTACCGTCAACTACGTAGCTAATAACTATTACGAAAACTTTCAACAAAAAACAGTCCACTTCATCAACGATAGCGCAGAAATCCAGCGAAAAGAATATCACAAACCCCAACTTGAAAGGAAGGGAGAAACGGTAATTAAACCTACGACTGGCAAAACTAATGGAGTGCTAAATAGCGTTTGTGAGGCCATATATGCACGCATTAATTGCAAGGAATCGAACAATATTGTGGCTACAGTTTCTATTCAGTCTTTGAAGGTGACAGAATATGGGAAAAATACCCTCCAGCATTTAGAGAAGATTTTTCAAGATGCTTACAACAAGCAGGAAAAAGATGTCATACCCGCTAGAATGCAAGAAATTTCTAGCCGCATCAAACACATTTTCATTATGATTGATGAAATCACGGGAGACGACAGCGGCGTTGAGTTTCTGCATGGAATTGATAAGCTGGTAAAAAAATATGAGTTGCACAACTCAAAACATAGTTTTAATACTAAAATTATTGTAGCGGACGCTTCGATTGTTGACCCGGATGTGATTAAACAACACCTAAATGATACCTCGCCGGAACCAGATAAAATATATTTCAAAAAATTACCCAAAAAATTTGAAGAAATCCCGCCATTGCAAGCGATACCTTTTGAATTCAAACGGTTAGCTGCTAAAGTTATTAATACAAATTCCTATCCCGCTAGCAGTTTAGATATAACTTACAAAGTATTTGTAGAATGTGTCAAATTCACTGAAGATATTTCCTTAAATCCTAAGAATGATTTAGTTAAACGGGTACAGTCTCAAATAATTGAAGATATCAATCAGCGGTTAGCAATCCCTGGTGTAGAACAAATTATCGTCTACATTCAGGATAAGCGAAGATTGACTGAATTAATTGTGAGAATTCGATCTAGTCGCGACAGATTCGATCCGTTTCTCGATTATCTGGAAGTCCACGCGAATATTTCGGAAGAGGAAAAAGAGCAAATACATAAGTGCAAAAACACAGTTAAAGTAATCTTCATGACTGCATCGGGAAGTCGCGGCTTGTCTTTCCCGAAAACTAAGCATATTTTAGTAGATATTCCCCGCTTTCAGATTGAGAAAAATCTGATGGAGGTGATTCAGGTGATTTATCGGGGGCGCGGGGAAGATGATGATGGTAATACGCTGGATGGTGAAGCTAAGGAGTTGGTTTTTTACTTGTCTGATACGGCGGTTTACTATGCTGATGATGCGGAACTTTCGCTACAGGAAAGCAAGTTGAGTTTGTTGAATTTGCTGCTGATTCTGAAGACTGCGGTGATGACGCGGATTGTGGGATATGGATATTTGGGTAGGGAAAAGTTTTTGATGATTCCGATTGGCGGGAAGTCAATTTCTGCTGTGGGCGATACTTTTAGCAGCAAAATAGCGAGTTTGATTAAAGCGTTGAAAAGCGAACATCGCAGTCGCCCCCAAAATGTGTATTTTAAGGAGGTTTATGAGGGGCTGGAGGAGCTTTTGAGTCGCGGAGAGTATGAGGTTTTGCCAAATTCTGAGGAGTCTCGTGCAAAGGGCAATTCTTACTTGGAAATGCGGGAGAATTTTAATCGGAAGTTTTTGCAGATGTGCAATCCTCTTGAGGGTTTGCTGGGTTACGATCATTTAGAGATTGGTCATGTTTTGGGGAGTTTGTTATTAGTTCCTTTGGCTGATAAAAGTTTGAAGGAAAACTATCAGATGCGGCTGAATGGGGAAATTAAGAAATGTTTGGAGAATCAGTTGCTGAAAAAAATGGAGACGATCGCAAATAGTAAATCCTCTCCTGAGAATGTAAAATCGGCTATTCGGGGTGGTGCGATCGAGCTTTTGCACATTCTCAACGGCGAAATCGAGAAAACTCAGTATTTTGAGCAGCAGAGTCAGCAGTTCGATCGCTATTATGCTATACCTTTGTTTGCTTTTGTCAGCGGCGAGGAGATGCAGGAGTATTTTGCACAGACGAAGCTGGAGGAACCGGATGACAGGAGGTTTCGGGATATTTTGTCGGCTTACGTGCGATCGACCTATCCGATAGACAGTGTAATGCCGATCGGGCATAAGTACCACGAATTCCCGTTTATCGTGTTTAGAAGCTACAGTTTAGAGCAAAGCCGGGAAAAGATGTTTACCGATAAGTATCTTTTGAGTTCTAATGAGTTGAACGTACTCAATTTGATTTTGTCGAAGCAAGACGGCGGTTGAAACCGCCCGGTTTTCCATAAAAAATTGTACAATAACAAAAATGAAAATTTCCAGCAAACAGGGTTAAACAAATATGGCAGTCAAAGTAGGAGATACGGCACCGGATTTTACCTTAACGTCGCAAACTGGGGCATCAGTCAGCCTCAAGGATTTTCGTGGTCAAAAAAATGTCATCGTCTACTTTTACCCGAAAGACGATACACCGGGATGCACGGCGGAAGCTTGCGCTTTTCGAGATAGTTATGAAGTTTTCAAAGATGCAGGTGCGGAAGTGATCGGAATTAGCGATGATTCGCAACAATCCCACGAGAAATTTGCGTCAAAATATCAGTTACCATTTACACTGTTGAGCGATACGGGCAATAAGGTTCGGCAATTGTACGGGGTTCCGGCTACTATGTGGATTATGCCCGGTAGAGTAACTTATGTGATTGACAAACAAGGGGTTGTCAAGCATATTTTTGACTCGATGTTGGATTTTAAGGCTCACGTTTCGGAAGCACTGAAGACTTTGGAAGCTATCAAAATTTAGGATCTTCCTTACTTGGTATGCCAAACTAACAATTAAAATGTCGGTAGTGCTTTTATGTAAAGGATGGAGAAAATTGACGCGGTTGAACTTTCAGTATTTCTAATCGGATTTGGTGATTGTAGTCATGAATGAAGTTCCAAATAGCACTATGAGTGATTCTCCAACTTTTTAGAAAACGATAACGTCTTCCTGACTAATCGCGAAATTCGTTGCAAGAGGTCTATTGTTCAATCGTTGGCGTTGCTGAGTTAGAGTATGAATAGGAGGAATAATTTATGCAACGCAAGCGAATGTAAATCAACCCATATCCGTAAAAATGGCAAGAAGAAAGGAAAATAGAATCACATTTGTGTCCAATGTGGTCGTCAATTCATCAATGAGTATGAGCCCCAGAGAGGTTATAGGGAGGCCCTCAAACGTGATTGCCTAAATCCGTTACATCTTGTACCCCGATCGCTGCCGAACTTCCTTCTAAACATTTAACCACTGAACGAGTATCTTGGGAGCCGGCAACAAAATAATTAACAAAAGCCCGATCGCCAGCAACCCCAAAAAATCCCGCCGGTTATCCAATTCGCTAACATCATTCAACGCCGGTTCATCGTTGAGAGGTGTCAACAATAAAATAATTGCCCACAACAGCAAACCCTGTTCCAAAAAACCCAGCAGCAGCATACAAACTCTAGCAACTTGTCCGATCGCCATACTTGCTCGCTGGCCGAACATCGCGTGTACAATGTGCCCACCGTCGAATTGTCCCACCGGCATCAAATTAAACGCCGTCAGGATCAAACCCAAATAACCCGCCACCGCCACCGGATGCAAATTAATCGCAGTTTCCACATTCAAAGCACCGCCCAAAGTTAACTTGCTCAACAAAGTCATCAGCAACGAAAAATTTGGACTAAAAGAGTCAAAGTTTAACATTCCCGACTTTTCCGAAAGCGGTACAATGGTTGAATGCTGCAAACCCCAAATTAATAAGGGCACTGTCGCAACTAAACCCGTAAACGGGCCGGCAATACTAATATCAAATAAAGCTCGGCGGTGGGGAATTGGACTCCGCATTTGAATAAAAGCGCCCAAAGTTCCCAAGAAAAATGGAATTGGAATAAAATAAGGCAAAGTCGTGCGAATTTTATAGAATCTGGCAGCTAAATAGTGTCCTGATTCGTGAAATGCCAAAATTGTAATTAGCGCCAGCGAGTAAGGCAAACCCCGGAGCAACATTGACGGGTTAGACTGCAAAACTTTTTCAGTAACTCCGGCAATTTGTGAGCCGACAATCGTAGTCGTAAACACGGCGATCAGCAGCAAAGCTAAGGCGAAAAATGGTCTGGTAACAGGTGCAGTTTTGACGGGAGTTTCTACTGATTGGCGGCTGGGGTTAGGAACTATGGCAAAAAAAGGTTGACCGCTCAAACTGTTTTGAAATATGACTAAAAAGCGATCGCCAAAATGCTGTTCTACATTGTCCCGAATTGTTTGATAAGCCGCTTCCGGGTTGGTGCGTAATTGTCCGCGACAAATCACAGCCTGCGGGCGAAATTCTAAATCCCGCAAAAAGTAAATTGACCAAGGAAAACAATCGCGCAAACTTGCTTCTTCCGCTGAATCGATCGGGCGCAGGGGCGGTTTTGGCTTGGCAGGTTCAGCGCCCGAATCTGTTACTTGCTCGGAATCCGATCGGGTAATTTCCTTGCGTCCCAACTGCACCAAAAACCAATACAAGACAGGGCAAACCAAAAAAGGTATAATTACCAACTCCGGCGGTGCTGTTTTTTTTGCGCCGTTAGCTAAAACCCAACCGCTCCAAATCAGCGCCGGCGTCATCATTACCAGCCACAGCAGCCATACCGGAGTTCTGGTGATGCGGCTGATGCTGCTCTGCAACAAGTAGTAAGATATCAGGCCCAAAACCAACAACCATAGTAAAAAAAACATAATATTTATTACTTCCTTGAAACAACAGAGTTCCGTCTCCAAACAGCCCAGGCTGGTACTGCAAAATATCTTTGCTTTCGCGCCTAACCGGGATACCCTGGGTGCGACAGCCTATTTCATTGTAGAAAACGAATCGAACATCTTAGTGGATTGTCCCCCTTGGGATGAGATTAACCAAGCCTTTTTGGAGGAATGCGGCGGTGTGCGGCTGCTGTTTCTCACCCACCGCGGCGCTATGGCCAAGGCGCGGGAGATTCAGGAAGCCACGGGGTGCGATATCCTGATTCAAGAGCAGGAAGCTTATTTGCTGCCGGGATTGCGGGTGACGGTTTTTGAGCGAGAATTTACTTTGAGCGATCGAATGAAAGCATTTTGGACTCCCGGTCACTCTCCTGGTTCCTCTTGTCTTTATGATAGTGGCAGCGGTGGAGTCCTGTTTTCCGGCAGACACTTGCTCCCCAACCGCGAAGGCGCTCCAGTACCCATTCGGACGCCAAAAACTTTTCACTGGCCCAGACAAATTAACAGCGTGAAGTCAATTATCGATGGATTTTCCCCTTCGACTTTACAGTATATTTGCCCCGCTGCGAATACTGGTTTTTTGCGGAAAAAAGGATCTATCGATCGAGCTTTTGAGCAATTAACCAATCTGGATTTAACCATTTGTTTGCAGAATTAAGCATACCCGGCAGTTGAAACTGACATCTTGCACCATTCTCCATAAGCTCTTAAAAACCGGGTTTCTGAACGATAAATATAGGTTTTGATGTTAAATTTGCCGTCAGAAACCCGGTTTTTGCCACAGGTACAACATCTCAGTTTCAACCAAAGTTCAACCGCCATATTATCTGATCCCGCCGATTTTTATGAAACAAACCGAAAAAGAAAAAATGCTCGCCGGCGAATTGTATTTAGGTGCTGACGAGCAATTAATTGCCGAACGCCACCGAGCCCGCCGCCTCGCCAGAACTTACAATTCTACGCGCGAAGACGAACCCGACAAACGGTTAGAAATTCTCGCCGAATGGTTCGGTGCCATCGGCCCCAAAGTCGAAATCGAGCCGCCTTTTTACTGCGACTATGGCAGCAATATTTATGCTGGAAACGGATTGTACATGAATTTTGGCTGCGTAATTCTTGACTGCAATCGAGTTAACATTGGTGAAAATTTGCTATGCGGCCCCAATGTGCAAATTTACACCGCTTTTCACCCCACAGACCCAGAAATTAGACTTTCTGGCCGCGAACTCGCCGCAGAAATTAATATTGGTAATAATGTTTGGATTGGTGGCGGCAGTATTATTTGTCCCGGAGTGACTGTGGGCGATAATAGCACGATCGGCGCAGGTAGCGTTGTGGTCAAAGATATTCCCGCAAATGTCGTGGCGGCCGGGAATCCTTGCCGCATCATTCGGCATTTGCCTTGATGTGGTACGATCAACTCGCTGGCGCGATCGGCTCTTTGGAGCTTACCCCAACAATTTTAGATATTAGATACAGCCAGTTTGAGATTTTTCAAGTCAAAGCCCCCAGAAAAATCCGTGCAAAAAATCTAAAATCTAAAATCGCTTGATTTTTCGCGAACGGTTTTCAACTCCTACTCAAAAGATTTTTTTATGACAACTGCAACAGTTTATCCCACCGCCCCCGATCTCTGCACCGACGACTATATCGCAGTGGGCTTGGCCACCTGCTTCATTAAAGAAGAAGGCGAAGTTCATCAAGTAAAAATCATCGAAGCTATCCCTTCAGCAGCTTTGGAAGCAATTGTCAAGGGCATTCCCACATCTTATGAAATGGCTTGGGGTACGACTTTAGGAGAGGTGCTGGAGGGCGACTCACCCAAAAGGCTGCCGGAATTTCCCTCGGAAGCTCAGTTTAGCGACGAATTCGGCTTTCGGGCGATCGCCGCAGCCCGCACTTACAAAATCCGCCCCCAAGCTCAAGTTCACATTCCGTCAGGAACAGTTCGCAATGACTTTACTTATTCCTTAGAACGCAAAAGAGTCCTCAATTCCGAGCGCATCGTTCGCACTGAAGATAATGTGAAACAGCACGATCACACTCACAAGGTTCTTTAAATTAAGTCGCCAAACTGTGGCAATTTAGCACCGAAAATAGTTTTGAGTTTTGAAATGTGAATTGAATATTTAATATCAAATCCTCTCTTCATCGGAATAGTAAATTCACTGTTGACTGTTGACTGTTAACCGTTAACAGTTAACAGTTCACAGTTCACATCATGTATGAGTGCAACCGGAATTGATATAACACATTTTTAGTTCATTCATTAATAACTCAAAACTTTTAATGTTTTATTAAAAAAAACGCCAAACACATTAACTTAGGGTGTGTCCTTGCCCGTACCTTACTAAATTTCAACCTAAAGCATGGAATACGCATTTTATATGACTCTTAACAAGACTTAACAAAACAATTAAAGAAGAAAAATTTAATAACTCAAACAGCTTCTACAGTCCTCTTTGGTATAAGTTGGGAGGTCAAAAGAGGCTCATCTTCGTCTATAGGCGAGGCTTTCGCTCGAACTGGTAACAAGCAAAAGCCCGATCGCTAAAAAGCTTACTGTGTAATACTTCTTCCTGATGACCGATGACCGATGACCAATGACTGATGACTGATGACTGATGACTAATGACTTATACTTAAGTAGTCGCTGAAATGTTTTAATTTATCAAAAATATGGTAAAATCTGATTCCAGTTTAACAGAGTGAGCCGGCCAGGGGAAAAAATTAAAAAATCCCCGCACTTATTGAATGCTAGTAGTTTTTCAGACTACTCGCAGGCGAGCAAGTGCATCGCAGGTTAGCTGAAGATTTTACACAAATTGGTCAAACCATGCGAAGCTTTGCGAAAGTGAAGTGGTGGAAATTAACCCGAATATTGCGATCGAGATTTAAGGGCAAATACGATCTTGCCTACAAAATTGTGCTGTTAATTGTGGGCGTAGCAATTGTGGCAGCTAGCATCGCTGGCTACATCAGCTATCAAAGCGTGCGCCGCTTGATTGTGGACAATTTAGAACGAAATGCTTTGTTAGAGGTTAAGCAGCGCGGGAACAAGATCGATCGCTGGATCGGCACGAAAAAGGCTGAGATAGAACTCCTCGCAAACACTCCTTCGGTGCGATCGATGAATTGGTCAGTGGCTGGGCCTTATTTAAAATCGGAAGTCAATCGACTACAAGACTTCGAGCATTTGGCATTAATCGATCCCGACGGTTTTTATTTCACTACAAAAGTCGGCAGAGCTTTGATTAATGTCAGCGATCGCCAACACTTCAAAAAAGCAATGGCTGGGGAAGTCTATGTTTCAGATCCTACAATTTCTCGCACGCTAAAACAACAGAGTATTGTTCCCATTTCGGCTCCGGTGCGCTCAAATTCGGCAAATTTTCTGGACAAAACAGCCGACAAGCCGATCGGAGTAATGAACGGCATAATCAGCACCGACAGAATAGCCGAAGTAGTAAAAAAACTGGAATATGAAACAGGAACTTATGCTTTTGTTCTCAATTCTCAAGGAGTCCCCATTGTCCATCCCGACGCTCGGTTAATCGGAAATATCGACAAGCCGACTCCGAGTTTGTTGGAGTCCGCAGATACTAATTTGGCAAATGTAGCCAGGGAGATGGTTTATCAAAAAACGGGCATTTTGTTGACCAAAATCAACGATGCCAGAGTTTATGTTGCTTATCTTCCCTTAGAGCAAGCTGAATGGTCGATCGCCCTAGTAATTCCTTCTCACAACATCGAAAAAGAACTAATCGCCTTAAACATATTAGCAGCAGCCGCCACCATACTCTTAGCAGCAGCTATTGTCGCAGTAGTTGCAGCAAATAAGCTGTTTGCCCAAAATTACATCCGCACTCGCTCAGAAGCCCTGATTCACCGCTTGAGCGGCCGCATTCGCGCTGGCTTGCCGCTCGATCGCATCCTGCAAACAACAGTAGAAGAACTCGGTACATTGTTAAAGCTCGATCGAGCAATATTCGGCTGGTACGACCCCCGACAAGATACAGTAGAATTTTGCTGGGAATATTGCCGACAAGGTTTATCGGGGCGCTTGGGAATCTTCGGCGCTACCGGAGGGCCATCGGGAGATTTAGCTGCACGGCTGCACCGGTGCGAAACAGTAATTCTCAATAAAACCTCCGCCTCTGATGTCGCAGGATTTCAAAAACCAGCCCATCTCGAACTCACAAACAGCCGCTACGCAACAGTACCCGTACTTACTCAGACTAATCGGCTGGGATATCTGTTCGCCATTGCTAATCGGCAGTGTGCGAATCCCAACGAATTAGAAATTTTGGAAGCCATAGCAGATTCACTGGCGATCGCAATTTCTCAATCTCAACTCCAGGGGCAAATTCAAGAAGAACTCAAACTTTTAGAAGAAGTATTAGCCCAACTGAGAAAAACCGAAGAGCATTTAGTAAAAAGCGAAAAAATGGCAATTTTGGGTCAACTCGCCGCCGGAATTTCCCAGGACATTAATAACCCAATTAACTTTATTTACGGTCGCCTGATTCACGTCAACGATTATATCAAATATTTGCTCGAAATAATTCACCTTTATCGCGAACAGTACCCTCAACCAGTGCCGCGAATTGCCAGAGAAATAGAAACCTTCGACCTAGATTTTATCAACAAAGACTTGCCGGAAACTATCAACGCTCTGAAAATAGGAACCGATCGCATTCGGCAGCTCGTAGTGGCTTTTCGGAAAATTTCACTTCCTGACGAAGCTAACAAAGAACGAACCAACGTTCGCGAAAGTATCGACAATGTTCTGCTATTGCTCGCTCACAGGCTGTCTCCCAAAGTATTAGTAGTCAAGGAATATAACAACCAGCCACCAATTTTGTGTTATCCCGGTCAACTCAGCCAAGTATTTACGAATATCCTCAGCAATGCGATTGATGCTGTTAACAGTCTTGAGAACTCCGAGCCAATCATTACAATTAGAACAGATATAGTAGAGCATTTTTCAGGCAGGTTTGTTGCAGTATCGATCGCCCACAACGGCTGCCGGATTTCGCCAGAGATTCAACAGAGAATATTTGAACCATTTGGCAATACTAAATCCTGGAAAAATTTTACTGTATTGGGACTATCGGCTTGCTATAAAATTATTGTAGAATTGCACGGCGGTATTTTTACTGTTCAATCTCCAGTACAGTCTGAAATTGCATCTCAAACTGGGGGCGGTGCTGAGTTTATCGTAGAATTGCCGATCGTTTGATATAAAGCCCGTAAAACAGAAATTCGTTGCTGCGAAGCGGATCGCGAGCGGATTAGGGAAACAATAAAGGTGCGATAACAGCAAATAACCAGCCTCCCATTACCACGATTTCCACAACAATTAATAGGATATTTTTGTTCATTTTTATATTAAGAGCGATCGACAAAAGAGCGAATTTTGCGCCACCAAGCAGCCGGCGAATCCTCCCGGCGGTACGCAACATCAAACATCGACAAAATTAGTGGTAAACCCCCCACTTTCGCACTCATCAACAAGTGCATCAGCAGACAAAACACTAATACCGCCCAACCAGAAGCGTGCAAATAATACCAAATCTGCGTCAAATCCCCCGCCGGAAGCCATTCTTCCTTAACCATACTTCCAGAGGCGATCGAAAAAGTCAGCACTAACAACATCAAAGTATTCACAATCCGGTGCAAACTGTACCACCAAATCGGTTTTCCCAACTGAGTTAGTTTGCCAAAAGAATCCGGCTGCACCAAGCGTTGTTGACCTGCGTGGAAACTGTACAATGCAAAAGCCGGCATGACTCCTAACAGCAACAATTTGCCGAAAGTGCCGTGAATCCCGATAATATCAGCAATCTGAGGCGCGGGGATTTTGCCCAACCGCCCGTCATAGGCGTTGTACACCAAAAATGCGGTCAAAATTGCTAAAAGGGCGATCGCACCGTTAAGCCCGTGCAGTAATCTGAGCAACAATGGCTGGTAAGGTTTAGATTGCGGCATTGTCAACTTTGGTACTGAAAAACTCCCGATCGTACATTACAACTAATCCCGGCATTTTTCAACCCTGCAAATTATGAAATAAATGTGATTTAAAAATGAATGTATTGTGATAAAAACGTTATTTTATCGAGGTTTAGTGTAGACTAAAATTGTCTAAAAAAACCTTTAATCGTAACGTTTTACACTTTAAAAAAATGGATGCAGCCACTACCGTTTTTCTTTCCTTGGGACTAGCAGCAGATGCTTTTGCTGTGTCGATTTCTAGCGGTTTAGCAATCAAACACATGAAGCTCAACAAAGCTTTAAAAATTGCCTTATTTTTCGGCTGCTTTCAAGCTTTGATGCCCGTAATCGGATGGTTGGCAGGTCTGAGTTTTAGTTCTTGGATAACACCGATAGACCATTGGATCGTTTTTGGGCTGTTGAGTTTCATTGGCGGTAAAATGATTTACGAATCGCTGCAGAGCGAAGAAAGCGAAAAAAAGTTCAATCCCTTACATACTGGAACTTTGATAACGCTGTCGGTGGCGACGAGTATCGATGCCCTGGCAGTCGGAGTCGGATTCGCTGTCTTGAAAGATTCTATTGCTCAGGCGGTGACTGCGATCGGATTTATTACTTTCTTTTTAGCCCTTGCGGGCGTGTTTATCGGACACAAGTGTGGCAACTTGTTTGCTAATAAAATCGAAATGTTGGGTGGATCAATTTTGATTTTTATTGGCAGTAGAATCTTGTTTGTGCACTTAACAGAAGCGACAATAATTACAGGGCAGTAGTCAGTAGTCAGTAGTCAGTAGTCATTAGTCATTAGTCATTAGTTATTTTCCCAATTCCCAATTCCCAATTCCCAATTCCCAATTCCCAATTCCCAATTCCCAATTCCCAATTTCCAATTCCCCAAAGATGCTATAACAGCAATATTGCATTATAAGGATAAAATTCCGTGCTGAAACTTTACGGCGGAGCCCGCAGCAGGGCCTCAATTGTCCAGTGGTATCTTGAAGAAATAGCGGTTCCCTACGAATTCGTCACCCTAGATATGCAAGCAGGGGAACACTTGCAGCCAGAGTTTCTGGAAATTAACCCGATGGGCAAAGTACCGGCAATTGTGGATGGAGATTTTAAACTTTGGGAATCCGGCGCAATTTTGCTGTATTTAGCTCAAAAATACGGTAAAATGCCCGAAAGTGTCGAGCAGCAAGCCGAAATCGTGCAGTGGGTGATGTTTGCTAACGCTACCCTCGGCCCGGGAATATTTGTCGAAGCAAGTCGCGATCGCGAAACCCCGAAAATGTTACAACCGTTAAATCGCATTTTCGAGCAACAGCCGTTTTTAATGGGCGATGAATTCGGTGTCGCCGACGCAGCAGTCGGCTCAATTTTATGCTACATCCCGATGATGCTGAAACTAGACCTCAGCGCTTATCCGGCTGTTTTAGATTACATGAAGCGGATCTCGGAAAGACCGGCATTCCAAAAGGCGATCGGCGGTAACTGAAGAAAGGCGCTACACCGATTAATGATTCAACTCTCTCTCCTCCGACTCTGCGGACTCTGCGGACTCTGCGGTTAAATCTATCCGAAACAACCGCAAACCCGATCGAACCAAAAACTCAACAGCTAAAAGCAGGGGCTAATTTGTGAATAGCCCCTGCTTTTACTAAAATCAGACTTATCTGAACCCGACAGCCGCTTGCCAGACAAAAGCCAGCAGCAAGAAAAACACGGGAATCACTGGCAAAACATTAACCAAAGGGTCAAAGATTGCATAAGCCTCGGGCAGTTTAGCCAACAGTAATGCAGCTTCCATGAATCAACCTACCTATCCAACACAATTTTAATAATTGTCGCATATCTTCACCCAAGGAACTCACGATCGATCGACAGTCGGTGTCAGCCAGTGAGCAAACTCTTCGGTAAATCGATCGGCCAAAATCGCCTCCCGCATTTTTCCAGTAAAGCGAATCAACTCCGTGACGTTGTGCAGCGCCAGCAAAGTATAGCTGAGAGCTTCCTTAGCCCGCGCCAAATGGGCCAAATAAGCCCGACTGAATTTTTGGCAGGTATAACAAGGACAAGACTCATCCAGCGGAGCAAAATCCTCCCGAAACCGAGCATTTTTCAAATTCCAGCGTTCCCCGCGCACAAAAGCCGTCCCGTGGCGGCCCAGCCGAGTCGGAATCACGCAGTCAAACATATCTACGCCACTCGCCACCGCCAGCGCCATTTCCCGATAGGTGCCAATCCCCATCAAATAACGGGGTTTATTTGCAGGTAACAGGGGCGCAGTAACTCTCACAATCTCTGCGATCAAATCCCCCGATTCCCCGACGCTAACCCCGCCGATCGCATAACCGGGCAAATCTAAGTCTACCAACTGGTTCGCCGCGCGCGATCGCAAATCGGGGAAAACACCCCCCTGCACGATGCCGAACAAAGCTTGTTCCGGGCGCGAGTGAGCTTGAATGCAGCGTTGCAGCCAGCGGTAAGTGCGATCTGTCGCTGCCTCCACCTCGTCCCGTGTAGCGGGGTAAGGCGGACACTCATCAAAGGCCATAATCACGTCAGCGCCCAACTCGTTCTGAATCTCGATCGATTTTTCCGGCGTTAAATTAATGATGCGGCCGTCGCGGGGAGCTCGAAAAGTCACCCCATTCTCCGAAATAGTCCGCATTTGGCTCAAGCTAAACACCTGAAAGCCGCCCGAATCCGTCAGAATCGGGCCCGGCCAAGCCATAAATTTGTGCAATCCGCCCGCACCCGCGACAATC
The DNA here is from genome assembly GCF_036700765.1 of Microcoleus sp. S1D4. Taxonomy (NCBI): domain Bacteria; kingdom Bacillati; phylum Cyanobacteriota; class Cyanophyceae; order Oscillatoriales; family Microcoleaceae; genus Microcoleus; species Microcoleus sp. S1D4. Next base: position 288,234 of record NZ_JAUBPP010000001.1, on the reverse strand, counting down.
CGTTCCCCCGGCTGCAGGTGCAAGTGATAAGTATTGGCCAAAACCATTTGAGATCCCGCGTCTTCAAGATGTGCCGGAGTCAAAGTTTTGACATTAGCCAAAGTGCCCACGGGCATAAACTTTGGCGTTTCCACAACACCGTGGGGAGTGCTAAAAACCCCTGCACGCGCTTGGGTATGGCTGCAGTTAGCCTTACATTCAAAAGAAAATTTCGCCTTGTCCTCAGTCATTAGTCCCCGATGCTCGTTAACCGCTACTCGGCCGTCCGTGTTATTTAATCTATTGTTGTTGACATCGCGACAAAAAAAACCATGACCCCACCCAAAAACGGAGACAATTTTCCGACAATTCTCGTGGAGGGCCAAAAATTTTAGACCTTAGTTCTACCTCCCAGATTCAAAGCTGCGAGTAAATCTCAAATCTAAAATCTAAAACTCGTAGGCTCGCGAAGCCGAAGTATCTAAAATCTACTGACTGACTGACTGACGGTTAAAACTGAGAATCATCCTCATCCAATTGCAGATCCCAGTGGCCTGAGAGTACCTGATCGACAACCGCATCCAAAGCCGCAGCATTTAAATTCCGGGAGACTTGCTCTTGTAAAGGATTGGAGAGGGGAATTAACCGCAACTGCCGGCCGTCTTGAATCAGGTCAAAATAAGCACCATCTTCAGGCGACTGTTTCAGTTCCAGGTAATCAAAACTATACACGTTCAAATAAAGCCCGTGGTTGGCAATCAGGGTAGACCTATGGGGGTTGGCGAAGACTTCGAGCACGTACCCTTCGCCTTCGCTGTAAATCTTGCCATCTTGGATGTGAAGGTAGCGCACACGTCCTAAATCAAACAGCAATCTTTTGATATCGCGCTTGTTGACGACAATGCCTGTATCAATGATGCAAGGAGCAACTACCCTGTTATTCGATTGGTCGTGACTCATGGAACAAAAGCCTCTGTTGTAGTATTTTCCCGTTTTGGAAATCGGGGAGTTAGCTAGAATTCTGGATACGGGAAACCAGAATCTTGAGTTTAGTCATTTTAGATAGGGAGCTTCGGGAGCGCTGCCGGCAGAGGTTTTCCGGGGAAAATTGCTCGGACAGGAGGAATGCCCGATCCAAAGGACTAGCGTGTTACAGTTCCAATTCTGGCACAAGCTAATGAATTGACAACTGTATACAAAATGAAAAATTTTCTATCTTATGGTGGATGATAAATTGGTTCGCTCTACGATCGACTTTTTCCGGAATCAAGGCGCTGCCATTGCAGCCGCAGTGGCTTTTTATACTTGTTTGCCGGTGCCTGTGTCTTGGACTTTGGAGTTCCGGGGCATTGCTCGTTTGGCTCCGGCGATCGGGCTTTTGATCGGCGGGATGCTGGGACTGGCGGATATTGGGTTGCAGTTGTTGGGTATGCCTGCCCTGACTCGATCGGCCTTGGTGGTAGTTTTGGGCATCGCCATCACTGGCGGGCTGCACCTAGATGGGGCAATGGACGCGGCGGACGGGCTTGCCGTACCAGACCCCGTGCGCCGGCTGGAAGTGATGCGGGACAGCGTTACAGGGGCTTTTGGGGCAATGGCTGCGATCGCGATCGTCCTGCTGAAAACTGTCGCTCTTTCGGATTTGAATCACTATCGGTGGCTGGCTTTGATGGGTGTGGCGGGTTGGGGGAGGTGGGGCCAACTGGTGGCGATCGCCCGCTATCCCTATCTCCGCCCGGAGGGTAAGGGAGCTTTTCATAAAGAATCGATTTATTCACCTTTTGATTTTATCCCAGGAGTTCTGTTGTTGGTGAGTTTGAGCGTGCTGCAAGTTGTCTTGGATGGCGATCGGTGGCTGTTGGCGGTGGGGATGGCTTTGGGCGGAAGTGCGATCGGAATTTTTGCCGGAGCCTGGTTCAACCACCGTTTGGGCGGCCATACGGGCGATACTTACGGTGCTGTAGTCGAGTGGACGGAGGCTTTGTTGCTGTGTCTTTTGGTGGCTTTGGAAGGGTGAACAGTTAACTGTTAACTGTTAACTGTTAACTGTTAACTGTTAACTGTTGACTGATGACTAATGACTAATGACTGTTGACTGTTGACTGTTGACTGTTAACCAATAACCAATAACCAACAACCAATAACCAATAACCAATAACCAACAACCAAAAGACTTAACATTATTGACAATTCATTTGCCGAGCGCGATCGACTGCAGCCTGCAATTTTTCCGCCAGTATGCGAACGTGCGGCTCTTGTAACATCCCCAAATGGTCGCTAGGGATCTCGTGAATCTCTATTCCTCCTGTAACTACCTCGCCCCAACCCAATGCGGTATCGGCATCAAACAAGATGGCACTCTCAACCGCTTTGAAGATAGTCGCTCCACCCGAGTAAACTCCTGCTACATAGTGTCTCAATGCCTCTTCATTGAGTTCTCGATGAGTGAAGTTTTCCAGCTCGATCGGCAAGGGACGCCCGATCGCTTGGTAAAACTTAGAAGAAATCCTCCATATTTGATTAGTAATACTTTCGACTTTTCCCGCCAGATTGCTCTGAGTTTTTCGCAGAAATACACCCGGAGTCATGTGTAAAACTTTCATCGCCCGTTGACCGCGCTTTACTTGAGGCAAATTTTTAAAAGCATCCGGGCCGTAGGTATCCAGCAATCCCAGCAAAGCTACCTTTTCACCTTTGGCATGAAGTTGCCTAGCTATCTCAAAAGCTACTGTACCGCCAAAAGATACTCCTAACAGAAAATAAGGCCCGTGTGGCTGGAAAACCTGCATTTCTTTGATGTAATAAGCTGCCAATTCCTCAACTCGATTGGGGGGAGCCAGCTTTTCATCCATAATTTGGGTAGACAGCCCCAAAACAGGCTGCGATTGATCAATATAATTCAGTAAAGGACGGTAAAATTCCAATCCCCTACCGAGTACGTGAATGCAGAAAAGAGGAGGTTTGTAACTCCCTGTTCCCGGTTGAATCATTACCATTGACGGAGAGGGAGACGACCATTCCGGTTCGCGGAGAATATCAGCCAATTGTTCGACTGTTGGCGATTGGAAAATTGCAGATAGTGGCAGTTTTTTGTCGAAGACTTTTTCAATTTCAGCTAACAAACGCGCTGCTAACAGCGAATGCCCTCCTATCTCGAAGAAATTGTCCCTGATGCCAACTGAATTGATGCCTAAAACTTGTTCCCAAATTTGCTTCACTTGGAGTTCTAATTTGTCCCGGGGGGCAACAGCAATTGTTTGATCGGGTGCAACGCTGGCAGATTGCCACTTTTGACTTGCCAAAGCGTGGCGGTCAACTTTGCCGTTGGGGTTCAAGGGCAAAGCATCGAGGAACACAAACCCAGCGGGTATCATGTAGTCTGGCAGTCTTTTTTGCAGGAAACTCCGCAGGGTATTGGCGGCGAGAATTTTCCCTGGGCCCGGGACTACATAAGCTGCGAGACATTTATTCCCTGAAGCATCTAACTGAACTGCCACAGACACTTGACTCACATCTAAATGTCCAGCCAGTACGGCCTCAATTTCTCCTATTTCAATGCGGAAGCCGCGAATCTTTACTTGATTGTCAATGCGTCCCAAATACTCGATGTTACCATCGGGCAGATAGCGGGCTAAATCCCCTGTTTTGTAAAGGTGATTTGCAGAAGGAAGAAGGCTTGAAACCGATCGCCCTTCGGCATTTTTCCATCCATCTTCTTGGTTGGCGATCAAAGGATTTGGAATGAATCTTTCGGCTGTTAAATCCGGGCGGTTGAGGTAGCCTCTGGCTAAGCCTGCACCGCCTGCATACAACTCGCCCGGAACGCCGATCGGCACTGGCTGCAAATGGCGATCGAGTATGTAAACTTGAGTATTGGCGATCGGTCTGCCGATCGGCACCGAATTGCTAATTTGACTGTCACGGGCGATCGCAAAACAGCAAGTAAAAGTCGTATTTTCTGTCGGCCCGTAACCGTTAATTAATTGGCAGTTTGGAGCCTCTCTCAGCAATTTCTGGACGTGGGGAACAGATAAAACATCGCCACCCGCCAACAGTAGACGTAAGCCCTTTAAATCCTCAATCCGCTCGTCTACCATCAAGTGAAACAGTCCGGCGGTCAGCCACAAAATTGTCACTTTATATAAACCGATCGCCTCTCCCAGCTCTGCTAAAGATGGAGTTCCTGGGGGAAAGACAACCAGTTGCGCCCCGTTAAGCAGCGCCCCCCAAATTTCCAGCGTCGAAGCGTCAAAGGAAATCGGAGCCAGTTGCAGGAAGACTTCGGCGGCGCTGAAGCTCGCATAATCGGTGTTTTTAACTAACCGCACTACCCCACGGTGGACGACGCAAACGCCTTTTGGTTTGCCTGTGGAACCGGAAGTATACATGACATAAGCCAGATTTTCCGCCTGCGCGAGATGGGCAAGATTGTCCTCACTTTGTGCGTTTATTTCCTCCCGCACCTGCTCCAAACAAACTATTTTTGCTTCAGTATCGGGCAGCTTTTCTGTTAAATGCTGTTGAGTTAATAGTACCGATAGGGCGGCATCTGACAGCATGAATTCCAGACGGTCTTGGGGATAGGCGGGATCTAAAGGCAAGTAAGCAGAGCCGGCTTTGAGAACAGCTAACAGCGAGACGATCGCATCCAAAGAGCGATCGAAACAAACACCGATTAAAACTTCCGGCCCAGCCCCCAAAGTTTGCAAGTAATGGGCGAGTTGATTGGCCCGAGAATTTAGCTGTTGGTAAGTTAACTGTTGTTCGCCAAAAACTAAGGCTACAGCATCGGGAGTTTGCTCTGCTTGAGCCTCAAATAACTCATGTATACAAGCATCTTGAGGATAATTTGTGTGCGTGTGATTCCAATCCACTAGCAACTGCTGTTGCTCCGCTGCTGACAGCAAAGGCAACTCCGAAATTCGCCGCCGTGGATTTGTAGCAAGAGCCTCCAGTAAAATTTGAAAATGTCCCACCATCCGAGTCATGGTTGGGGTATCAAACAAATCCGTATTATATTCCAGCAACCCCTTGAGACCAGCCGCGCCCTCTTCCAAGGACAGAAGCAAATCAAACTTCGACGTCACAGTCTCAATCTCCAAAGCAGTCACAACCACACCCGGCAACTGCAATTGTTCCGTCGGAGCATTTTGCAAAACAAACATTACCTGGAACAGAGGATGATAACTGGCATTCCTGTCGGGTTGCAATTGGGCCACAACTCGATCAAAAGGCAAATCTTGATAAGTATAAGCATCTAAAGCCACGTCCCGCACTCGCTCAATCAATTCTGCAAAGGTAGGATTCCCCGACACATCAATCCGCAATGCCAAAGTATTCACAAAAAACCCAATCAACGATTCAATATCACCGCGAGTGCGGTTCGCAATTGGGGAACCAATCACAATATTCTCCTGACCGCTGTAGCGTGACAATAAAATTGCGAAAACTGCTAACAGCGTCATAAACAGAGTCGCCCCTGATTGCTGACTCAAAATGTTCAATCGCCCAGCCACTTCGGGATTGACCTGAAACAGTTCAGTGCGACCTCGGAACCTTTGCACAGAAGGGCGTGGTCGGTCAGTGGGAAGCTGCAACAGCGCCGGACATCCTGACAACTGTTGCTTCCAGTAGCGCAGTTGAGTTTCCATTACACTTTCCGTCGCCCACTGACGCTGCCAGCAAGCGAAGTCGGCATATTGGAGGGGCAGTTCCGGTAAGGGAGAAGGTTGACCTGTACTCCAAGCAATGTAGAGTGTGCTTAACTCTTGCATCAACACCCCAATTGACCAACCGTCAAACACAATGTGGTGGAATGTCACCAACAAGACATGAGATTCTGGGCCCAGTTGCAGTAGAGTCGATCGCACCAAAGGTAACTGTGTCAGGTCAAAAGTATAATTAGCTTCTGCTAGCGCTAACCGCTGCACTTCAGCATCCTGCTTAACTATCGGTAGTGCCTGCAAATCTATTACGGACAAAGTTACTGTGAGAGTGGGAGCGATCAGTTGCACAGGATCACCATCCACAGAAGGAAAAGTCGTGCGGAGACTCTCATGACGGCGCACTATTTCCATTAAACTTTGCTCCAGGGTAGCTATCTGAAGCGGTCCGACCAGGTACAGAGCGATGGGTATATTATACAAACCACTTTCCGGATCCAGTTGGTGTAGGAACCACATTCTCTGTTGAGCAAAAGACAGAGGAAATTCCTGCCGTCGGACAACCGATGGTAAAGGCGATGAAGTTTCCTCAGAATCTGAACCCCTTAACTGTTTGCTAACTTCTGTGGCTAAACCTGCTATGGTTGGGGCTAGAAATAAAGTGCGGAGTGACAAATCTACCGACAACTGATTGCCGAGGCGGAAGACGATCTGTCCTGCCATTAGTGAGTGTCCGCCTAATTCAAAGAAATTTTGGTGAATGCCAATGCGCTCAATCCCCATAACTTCGCACCAAATGCTAGCGATCGCCTCTTCTACAGAATTGCTCGGTGCCACAAAACTGCTTTCTGTTTCTGTTTCTAAAGTAGAGGGTGCTGCGGGCAAAGCGCGGCGGTCTACTTTGCCATTCGGCGTCAGGGGCATCGACTCCAGAATCACAAAAGCCGCAGGCATCATATATTCTGGCAATTTATGCTGAATCCCATTGCGCCACGACTGCACAAGAGCTTGTTTTTGCTCAGTATTAACATTAGTTTGATTCAGCACCAAATAAGCAACAAGTCGCCGATCGCCTGGGCGGTCTTCTCTAGCAATCACTGCCACAGTTTTGACTAGCTGCTGATCTGCCAGCACTGCTTCAATTTCACCCAATTCTATGCGGAAGCCACGAATTTTTACTTGATTGTCAATACGTCCAATGTACTCAATATTCCCGTCAGGCAAATAGCGACCTAAATCGCCTGTTTTGTAAACTCGATTGGTAGTGTGAAATTTTTCACCAATCGGATTAGGAATAAATTTTTCGGCAGTCAAATCAGGGCGATTGAGATAACATCTGGCTAACCCAGCACCACTGATGTAGATTTCGCCACTGCTACCAATAGGAACCTGTTGCAAATGACTATCGAGGATGTAAATTTGGGTATTAGCAATAGGTTTGCCGATGGCAGGAGATTTATTGGTGCCGATTTCGACTAAGGCATAAGTCGAGTAGGTGGTGTCTTCCGAAGGCCCGTAGAGATTAAAGACGTACTGGATGTTTTGCTGGTAAAGCTGCTGGGCCAGTTGATTGCTGAGGGGTTCGCCGGCGAGATTGACGGTGTTAACTTGTTTTGGGATACCCATTTTCAGCAATTCTGCGATCGCCGTCGGTACTGTATTAATCAGCGTAACTTCCCCAGCCGCAGGTAAAGTGGGTAGGTGCAAAGCATTTTCAGCGAGGATGACTTTGCCACCACAACTCAGTGGCAGAAATATCTCGAAGACTGAGAGATCAAAGCAGATCGAGGTAGAAGCTAAAACGCCGCTCAATTGTTCTGGTGTAAAGACTGTTTGCGCCCAATCTACGAGAGCAACTGGACTGTGGTGTTCGATCGCTACTCCTTTGGGTCTACCTGTTGAGCCACTGGTATAAAGAATGTAGACTAAATTGGCGGGCGAACAGTGATCGATCGGGTTTTCTGATTTCTGATCTGCGATCGCATTCCCATCTTTGTCCAGACAGACTGGATGAGCATCCGATTTAGGAAGTTCTGCCAACAATTTCTCCTGAGTCAGCAGCACTGCCACTTGGGCATCCGAGAGCATAAACTCGATGCGCTCTTGAGGATATGCTGGGTCTAAAGGTACATAAGCACCACCGGCTTTGAGAATTCCGAATAGTGCGACAATCAGATCCAGAGAACGTTCCAGACAGATACCCACTAAAACATCTGGCCCAACTCCCAATTTTTGTAAATAGTGTGCTAGTTGATTGGCCTTGGTATTTAACTCCCGATAAGTCAGCCGCCCGGTACCAAACACCAGTGCCACTGCTTCTGGGGTGCGTTCCACTTGCGCTTCAAATAACTGGTGAAGGCATTGGTTTTCGGGATATGGTTTCTGTGTATTGTTCCAGGTAGCTAGTAATTGCTGTTCTGCTGCTGGCAACAAAGCTAATTGCCATAAAGGTTGCGTAGGATCGGCAACAATACTGAGTAATAATTGCTCGAATTCTGCTAGGTGACGGCGCACGGTTTCGGCATCAAACAGGGTTGTGTTGTACTGACACTCTAAGACGAGTTTACCGCCGGATTCCAAGGCATTGATAAATAACTCGAAATTTTCGCTACTTCTGGGATTCGAGAAATATTCGACTTGCAGGCCGTCAAATGTTAGCTGTTCACTTTTTAATCCCATATCGAGATTAAAAACTACAGAAACTAGCGGAATACGACTGGAGTCTCGCGGCAGTGTCAATGTTTTGAGCAGACTACCGAAGGAGATTTTTTGATGTTCGTAAGCATCCAACACCAACGATCGCCGATTTCGCAGATAATCAATAAACGATTTTTCTCTCTCAATGTGAGTACGTAACGGCAACAAGCTCACACAATGTCCCACAAGCTGGGTACATCCCGACACTGATTGTCCTGCAGCAGGCATCCCGACGACTAAATCGTCTTGTCCGCACAAGTCGGACAACAATATTTCAAATGCGGCCAGCATGGTAGTTAAGAAACTGCACCCAGATTTAGCCCCTAGACGTTTGAGATTTTTGACTAAAGCCGCATCCAGAGGCCAATCTTCTCGCGCTGCTTTGTAAGTCCGTAGGGGGGGGCGCGGACGATCCGTGGGCAAATCTAGGATAGGAGGGGACGAGCTAAATTGTTTGAGCCAATATGCTTCATCGGCCTTCATTTCTGAACTATCGGCCTCTTGTTCCTGTAAAAATGCGTATTCGCTGAAAAGTATTGATTCTGAAAGATTGGCAACAACACCTTGTTTACGAGCTGAATAAAGAACTCCTAAATCTGGCAAAAGAACGCCCCAAGACCAGCCATCGCAAATAATGTGATGCGCGGTGAGCATCACTATGTATTCTTGCCCTTGCAGCTTGACAATTTTAGCGCGAAATAGTGGGCCGCGCACGAGGTCGAAAGATTGCCCAACTTCTTGCTGTTGCAACTGAGCGAATTGAGTTGGGCTATCACTCATCATTGACAAATCGATCAAAGGAATATCAATTTCACAAGAAGCTGCTATACAAAGTATCGTGCCATTGGGACTAAATGTCAGACGCAATGCTTCATGCCGAGCTACAAGTTCTTGAATCGAATAACGCAATGCTTCTAGATCGATATTTCCCACCAATCGCAGCGACATTGACTCGTTGTAAGCACAATTAGCATCATCCTCCATTTGTGCAGAAATCCAGATTTCCTTTTGCGCTTCGGTCGCTGATATACACCCAACCAACTCTCCACCTACAAACGGATCGAATTCCACAGGCGTGAAGTTTTTGTGTGATTCAAATAGTTGTTTGTTCATGGATTTTAGATGAATTTAGATATAATTAGATCGATTTTTTTGTCAATTTTACTATCTGAATTATTCTGATAGTCGCAGTATGATTTGGCTCAATTTCAGTAATTGAACTTATTAGTGGGGGCAGAATGCACCAATAAATTCAATCTCCCTGAGCTTACCGGGTTCCCGTCAATTTTTCGCGAGCACTAAGCACGGCACCTGCACTTTTCAGATAGGCTTTGATCATCTTGGCTTTGAGCGAATTTTGACCTCTGGGAATGCAACATTCGTTCGTAAAAAAGTCCCAATTTGATTCGCAAAGTTGGTCGAATGCGACGGAAATTGTTAAAGTCAGCGATCGGGCTGTGTGATACCAGCCGCAGGGTATAAACAGCGTTTCACCGGCTGAGATTGTAATTGTTGTTGGCGTAGCTTCAGCCAAAAGCGGATATTTTTTTAAGTCGGGATTGTGATGGTTTTCAATCTCGGATAGCCAAGGAGCACCGGGTTTTGGGTAAAGATATTTTTGCTGTTCCGGCGGAAAGATTGTAAATTCTTTTTCCCCGTAAACTTGATTTATATACGCATAGAGTCCGAGAAAATCGTAGTGCAAATAAGGAAACGATCCGCCCGGCCCGCCGAAGAATATTTCTAAGTCGTACAAATCATTCAGCAGCATATTCGGGATTAATGGGCTGTGAGTGCGATCGGGTTGGGCAATACTCGGTCTGGGAGAAATATCAGGCTCTAAATCGGCAAAATCTTTGCGGACATTGAGTTTAAAAGGATAGGGAGCCGGATTTTCTTTTGTGGATTTTTTTAGCAAGTCGAACAATTTTGCGAGGGTGTAAATCTTGCCACCTATTTCAATTTCGCGATCGCCAAAATTTTCTTGGAAATAATCGGGCGTAAATTTTGTTAGGGCGGGCCAATTTTTGGATAAATCTGTAAAAATAACTGGTTTCCCCGGATTGCGGTACTCGCTGACAAATTCCTGGTGAGTCAGGCCTGTGCGGCGCTCTATTTGAAGAGTTTTTGCTGTTTGGAGCATTTGGGTTTTTCCTGTGTTGCTTATCAGATATCAAACGGTTTGTAGTGCGAACTTTAGTCCGACTCTGGGAGTGGACTGAAGTCCACACTACGAACGAAAACTATTTTCTATTTGTAATTTTTTTTGGGATTGCGATCGATCTACCGCAATAATATTGGTTCGTACTGCGGACTTGAATCTGCAGTATAAGAACGGACGGTCGTCCGCACTACGAACCTTTTTTGGGGATTGTTCAATTGTTGGTACACCAACCCCCTAGGGGATTTAATTGCCAACTTTAACAATCAATTCGATAAATTATCTCCTACTTGTAAATGTTTGCCGGGGCGCTCTGGATCTGCTACGTACCAAGCGGGATTGCCGTTAGGATCTCGCCCTAATTTCGCACCGGGTACGGGAGCATTGTTGGCGAAAGCGGTTGAGGACTTTCCTCCATTAATATTACTGTGATTGTGGAATTCGATCGCCCTCACAGTTTCCCCCGATCCACCGGGAAAAAATCCGGCTGACTGCAATTCGGCAATACTGTTTTTAAATGCCTCCTTGATAAAAGCAATATCTGCGTCGGAATGGGCTAGCGTCAGGAAACACGGGCGGTGATCCCAAATGTGAATTCCTTTTTCCCGCAGCGAATAGAACAGCAGTTCTCCATGAGCAAAATCTTGCGGGTAGGTGATTTTGAACAGGGAACCGAAGTTTTTAACAGTAAAAGGTGCTTGCTCGCGATCGAACATGGCGTTCAATTCTGCAACTAATTGGTCAGTTTTGGCATTGAGATCGCGCTGCAAGGAAGGCCCGCCCCGTTTCAAATATTCGAGGGATGCTTTGGCGGCTGCTAATGTCAGCGGGTGGCGCACAAAAGTTCCGGCAAAATAAGTAACGCCTACTTCGGGGAAAGAGTCGTCTCCGAATTGCCAAAATCCGCCATCTAATGCGTCCATCCAGGCTGATTTGCCCGCAATTACCCCGATCGGCATCCCCCCGCCGACGACTTTGCCGTAGGTACCAATATCTGCTTGTACGCCGAAGTATTCTTGAGCGCCGCCCGGTGCGACTCGGAACCCGGTAATCACTTCGTCCATAATGAAGGCGCAACCGGCTTGTTCGGTAATTCGTCGCACTTCGTGGAGGAATTCTCGCGGTTGCCAGTCGGGGCGGCGGCTTTGTACGGGTTCTACCATGATGGCTGCAAAATCGCCCGCCCGCGCTTTGAGGATTTCCAGGGATTCGGGGTCGCCGTAGTCGAGGATCAGGGTATTGTCAACGGCGGATTGGGGAATTCCCGGTGCTGCTGGGAGCGATCGCAATTTCTTAGTTCCGCGCACGATTACTTCGTCGAAATTTCCGTGATAGTCTCCGGTAAATGTGACGATCGTATTGTTGCCGGTGACGGTGCGCGCGAGTCGCATTGCACCCAAAACTGCCTCAGAACCTGTATTGCAGAATGCCACGCGATCGTGCTTGGTCATTTCGCACACGAGTTCGGCGACTTCCCCGGCTAGCGGTGTTTGCGGCCCGATTTCAAAGCCTAATTGCATTTGGGCGGCGATCGCTTCTGTGATAAATGGCGCTGAATATCCGAAAAAGTTCGACCCGAAACCGTTGGTTAAATCGACATATTCGTTATCGTCTTTATCCCAAAGTTTGGAACCGGACGATCGCACTGTGACAATTGGATAAACCAACTCTTTCATCGTCCGGTTAAAGCCGGAAACTACGCGCGGATCGGCGAGGTGGTGGCGGTGACTCTGAGCGTACTGTTTCGATTTTTGGGTTCGCGCCGTGTACCGCTTGACAAATGTTTCTAAATATGCTTTTTGCGATGGAGTTAAGGCACCGCGATCGGAGGTGTCGATGCGGGCGGCCGCGCCGAATACTTTTTTGGGCTCGGCGGTGGGTTCGGCGGATGGTGCAGGTTGGGCGATTGGGGCGATCGTGCTGCCGTTATTGTGGGATTGCGGGATCTGTTGCACCGGTGCGGGGGGCTGCACCATTTGAGGTGGGGCTGTCGGTGTCGGCTGTGCGGGAACACCGCCACCTAACAATTCTAGGTGTCGCGACATAATCTGCAACTGCTGGCCGATCAAGTATTCGAGGTTGCTCGACTGTAAGGGTTGCAAGAGGTGAGGTTGCGGGGCGGGCAGATTTACCGGGGCGCTGGCTGCGATTGGTGCGGCAATTGGTGCTGCAATTGGTGCGGCAATGGGTACGGCAATTGGTGCTGCAATTGGTGCTGCAATTGGTGCTGCAATTGGTGCTGCAATTGGTGCGGGCAAAACTTCCGGCGGCAAAGATCCGTCGATAAATTCCGATAAAGTTTCGAGACTGGGGAAAGTTTCTAGTAGCTGGCGGAAGGTAATTTTAACCTTAAATTCTTTTTGGAGGTTCAGCGCTACTTGAGTCAAAGACAGAGAATCTAAACCCATTTCTAAAAAGGTGAGATCGTCGCTGACGTTACCTAAATCTTCACCAGAAGTTTCTTCTAAGATATTTTTGATTTTGGGAATTAGTCTTTCTTTGCGAGCTGGTTGTTGGGTTGCAATTTGTGAATTTGGCATTGGTTGATAGTTGATAGTTGATAGTTGGGCATCGGGAATTGGGGATTGGGCATCGGGAATTGGGGATTGGGCATCGGGAATTGGGAGTTGGGAATTCTCCCCCTCTCCCCGTCTCCCCGTCTCCCCCTCTCTCCGCATGGGTTCTATCCAGAAGCGTTTGCTCTCGAACGGATAAGTTGGTAAGGGGAGGCGATCGCGCGTTTCCTCCTGATAAAAACTCTGCCAGTCGATCGGCACTCCGCAGAGCCAAAGCTGTCCGACGGCGCTTAACAAAGCAGTCCATTCAGCATTGTTATCTGGATTATCGGTTAGAGAAGAAATCGCAACTTGCTGTTTCAAATCCTTCGATTGTTTGCGAGCCAAAGTAGCAGCCGTTGTTCTCGGCCCGACTTCCAAAAGCACGCGATTCGGATCTTGCCAAAGTTCTTTGATGCCGTCGGCAAAACGCACTGTCGCCCGCAAATGCCGCGCCCAATACATCGGATCTGTTGCTTGTTCTGCGGTGATCCAACTAGCAGTTACAGTCGAAACAAAGGGGATAGTTGGCGCTGACAACTGCACTTTTTTCACGTATTCGGCGAAAGGTTCGACGATCGAATCTACCATCGGCGAATGGAAAGCGTGGGAAGTGTGCAAGTGTTTGCAGACAATCTTTTCGCTGGTTAATTGCTGTTCAAAAAGTGCGATCGCATCTGTCGGCCCAGAAACCACGCACAAATCCGGCGCATTCACCGCAGCCACTGCCAAATCCCCACTCAAACGCCCTTCGACTTGCGTCGCCGGCAAGCGTACCGAAAGCATCGAACCACCGGGTAAATCTTGCATCAAGCGCCCCCTCGCAGCCACCAGCATCAAGGCATCTTCTAGGGAAAACACGCCGGCGATAGTTGCCGCCACAAATTCGCCGATGCTGTGCCCGATCGCACCTTGGGGAGTTACGCCCCAACTCTGCCACAGTTGAGCCAGCGCGTACTCTACGGTAAATATTGCAGGCTGAGTCAAGAAAGTTTGGCGCAGCGACTCGGCGGCTGTCGCTTCATCGCTACCGGGATACAGCACTTCGCGCAAATCTCGGCCGAGGTGCGGCTGCAAAATTTCGGCGCAGCGATCGACCGTTTCGCGGAATAAAGGCTCAGATTCGTACAAATTCAAGCCCATATTGACGTATTGCGCGCCTTGTCCGGGAAACATGAAGATTACCGCCGGATTTCTGGCTTCGGTGCAGCGGGTTGCTGTACGCAGCGGCGGCAGCGATTCGAGTAGCTGCACGGCATCGGCGCGATCGCTACAAACCGCGAAGCGGCGGTAATTAAAGGCTTGCCGCCCGGTTTGCAAGGTGTAAGCAGCATCGGCGAGCTCTATCTCTGGGTTTTCGTCGAGGTGCGATCGCAAATTTGCGGTAGCTGCGTCTAAAGCAGATGGAGTTTTTGCCGACAGCAGCAGCAACTGTCGCGGGCGAGAAGAACTTGACGGTGCCAGCGCGGGGGCTTCTTCGAGGACAACGTGAGCGTTGGTACCGCCGACACCAAAGGAACTGACTCCGGCTCTTCTGGGCGTTGTGCCTGCTTTCCATTCCGAGAGTTCAGCGTTGACGTAGAAGGGACTGTTGGCAAAGTCGATCGCCGGATTCGGTGTTTGGTAGTGGAGAGTGGCGGGTATTTGTTGGTGTTTGAGGGCTAAAGCTGTTTTAATCAGCCCTGTGACTCCGGCGGCGGCGATCGTGTGTCCGAAGTTGCTTTTGACGGAGCCGATCGCGCAAAATTGTTTGGCTGAGGTTTCGCGTGCAAAAGCTTGAGTCAAAGCTGCAATTTCGATCGGATCGCCGAGGGGCGTTGCCGTGCCGTGGGTTTCGACGTAGGATATCGTTTCTGGATCTACGCCGGCCATCGCCTGGGCCATCGCGATCGCGTCTGCTTGCCCGTCTACGCTGGGCGCTGCGAAGCTGACTTTGGCTGCCCCGTCGTTGTTGAGGCCGACGCCGCGAATTACCGCATAGATTGTATCTCTGTCGGCGATCGCCTCTTCCAAACGCTTCAGTACCACAGCCCCGCCTGCGTTGCCGAATACGGTTCCTTCAGCCTTAGCATCGAATGGTTTGCAGTGTCCGTCGCTGGAAAACATCCCCCCTTCTTGATACAAATAACCGCTATTTTGGGGAGCTGTAATTGAAATTCCGCCGGCGAGAGCTAAATCGCATTGATAGCTCATTAAGGCATAAAAAGCTTGACAAACTGCAACTAATGATGTAGAGCAAGCGGTATGGACGCTGACGCTGGGCCCTTTGAGATTGAGTTTGTAAGAAGTGCGGGTAGCGATGTAGTCTTTTTCATTTCCTACCATTACCTGAAACTCGCCCGCGCGGGAAATTATGTCCGATCGTCCGGCGATGTTGTTGGGAAAATAGGTATTGTTGCCCGTGCCGGCGTAAACTCCGATCGAGCCGTTAAAAGTATTCGGATCGCAGCCGGCATTTTCTAGGGCGGCCCAAGCTATTTCTAAAAAAACGCGCTGCTGCGGGTCGGTAATTTCGGCTTCGCGGGGACTCACGCCGAAAAATGCTGCATCAAAGCGATCTGCACCGTCAATAATTCCTCTAGCTTTGACGTAATTCGGATCTTGTCTGAGATTGGGGTCAATACTGGGGTCTAGTTCTGTGTCGCTGAACAGCGTTGTGGACTCGACTCCGCCGCACAAATTTTGCCACAATTCATCGACACTTGCAGCACCGGGAAAGCGACCGGCCATGCCAATAATTGCAATCCCGTCAAGTTCTGAGTTTTCCTGTGAATTAGTCATAAGTAAGCCCCTATAATTAAACGTAAAATACCCAAGTTTCAACAGCTCGTTACATAAGTTTTCTTCTTTATATCCTCCTCTTTTAAACAACTACAACAATTAATAACTACTAACCAATAACTACTAACCAATAACTACTAACCAATAACTACTAACTACCGTCTTTTGGTAAACTGCTTCGATCGATTAAAAGCAGCTTTTTGTCGATCGGCCCTATCTTGAAATTTATTACTAGACTGATTCGTGCTCTCTCCTTGGTTTAAATAATTGGCCAATTGGGCGATCGTCGGATGCTGGAACAATTTGACAACTGGCAAGTCTTTTTCTAATAGAGCCCGCACTTGCACAGCAATTTGCAGAGTCATCAGAGAATTACCTCCAATCTCGAAGAAATTGTCATGAATCCCCACGCGATCGAGCTTCAGCAACTTAGACCAAATGCCCGCTAGCACTTTCTCCAACTCGCCTTGCGGCGCCGCGTAACCCTGGGACAGTTCTTGTCGCTGTGAGTCAGGTGGCGGCAGGGCGCGGCGGTCAATTTTGCCGCTGGGAGTCTTCGGCATCGCCTCCACAGTCACAAACACCGCAGGCACCATGTAATCGGGGAGTTGTCCTTGCAATTGGACGCGGAGGTCTGCAATTGTTAGTTGCTCTTGTGGATTGACTGCTAAATAAGCCACCAATCGTTTGTCCCCCGGTGTATCTTCCCGCGCTAGCACCACAGCTTGTTTAATTGCCGGATGTTTTGCGAGTGCAGTTTCGATTTCTCCCAACTCGATGCGGAAGCCGCGAATTTTGACTTGACCGTCAATGCGTCCGATGTACTCGATATTACCGTCGGGCAGGTAGCGGGCTAAATCTCCTGTTTTATAAAGGAGATGCGATCTGACAGAATTAGATACTTCTTGGCTGTCAGCAATCTCTGGTTTCTGTGCATCTTCCTCCAATCTAAAATGTAAAATCGGCAATCTAAAATCGTTTAAGGGATTGGGAATAAATCTTTCAGCAGTCAAGTCGGGGCGGTTGAGGTAGCCGCGCGCCAAACAGATGCCTCCAATGTGCAATTCCCCAGGAACGCCGATCGGTACAGGCTCACCATTCTGGTGTAACAAATAGATTTCCGTGTTGGCAATAGGGCGGCCGATCGCAGGAAGTGCGGGCCAATTTTCCGGCGGGCCGCTGAGGGTATAAGCTGTGACAACGTGGCTCTCCGAGGGGCCGTATTGATTGTGCAGGGTGCAATTTTCTAGCTGCTGAAAGAAACTGGTAATGTAACGGTTGACTTGCAACTGTTCGCCGGCGGTGACTACTTCGCGCAGCGATTTTGGTACTAGCTGATAGCTATCGGCGGCTTCGGCTAAGTGTTGCAGGGCGATGAAAGGGAGAAACAATCTTTGAATCTTTTCTGTGTCGATTAGCTGCAACAAACTCCGCGCATCTCGCCGCATTTCTTCGGTGATGAAAACGAGGGTGCCCCCCGCACACCAAGTACAAAACATTTCTTGAAATGAGACATCGAAGCTGAGGGAGGCAAATTGCAGGGTTTTGGCTGCGTCTTCCAAGGTGGAGTTTTGCAGTTGCCACGCAATTAGGTTGACTAGGGCGCGGTGCGGGAGGAGAACTCCTTTGGGTTTGCCGGTGGAACCGGATGTATATATTGTATAGGTTAAGTTGTCGGGAGATACGGTGCTGGCGGGGTTTTCGGTGCTGTAATTGGCTATTTCTTGCCAGTTTGCGTCCAAACAAACGGTTCGCGCTTGATGTTCCGGCAAGCCGGACACTAGGTGAGATTGTGTGAGTATAACGGGAGTTTTGGTGTCGGCTAACATGAAAGTCAGCCTTTCTTTGGGATAAGCTGGATCGATCGGCACGTAAGCTGCGCCTGTTTTGAGAATGCCTAAAACGGCGATCGCAATTTCTAAGGAACGTTCCATGCAAATCGCGACTAAAACATCGGGCCCGACTCCTAATTGCTGCAAGTAATGGGCTAGTTGATTCGATCGCGAATTGAGTTCGCGGTAGGTAAGCTGCTGTCGGGAATTGTGGGGAAAAACGGCGGCAATGGCATCGGGCGATCGATCGACTTGGGCTTCAAATAATTGGTGAACGCATTTGTCTTGGGGATAATTTGCCTGAGTTTGATTCCACTGCTGCAACTGCGAAATTTCGGCTGCTGTCAGCATTGACAATTTGCTGATTTTCTGCTGGGGATTCGCGGCTATACTTTCGAGCAAAGTTTGCAGGTGTCCCAACATTCGGGTAAGGGCGTTTTCATCGAACCGCTGGCGATCGCCCGCAATTTTCAGCAGCAATTCGTCTCCCCCGTAGCCGTAAACTGTTAGGGGAAAACTCGTCTGTTCTAAAAGCTGAAATTCTCGGTTTTTCCAGTCATCGCCTAGAGATTGCAGGGCAGAATTGAACTGGCACTTTTCAACTACTAGCAAGCTTTCAAATAAAGCGCTGCTGCGGGAGATTTCGCTCCATTCTTGAGTTTTGGCCAGCGGTACGTCACTGTATTCTTGCAGCACATTCCATTGATTTTGCAGTTGTTTCAGCCAATCGATGGCTGGCATTTCTGGAGTGACAATTACTCTCAGTGGCAAAGTATTGATGAACAATCCTACTGCTGGTTCTATTTTTTCTGTATTTGGCGATCGACTGTTGCAAATAGATCCAAATACTACATCTTGCGAACCGGAACAGCGGCTCAAAAGTAAAGCCCAGACTCCTTGCAGCAGGGTATTCAGGGTTAGTTGCTGTTCGTGAATTAGAGAGTTTAAAGCTGTGGTAACACTGCTAGAAAGCCGGATTTCGGGAATTGTCGGCAACAGGCCTCTTTCTTGTTCCACAACTGATACATTTTCTGGTTGGGCGGGCATCTTCCCTGTCCTAGAAAAATCGCCCACCAAAGGAGTACGATCGCCCAAACCGCTTAAGTATTGCCTCCAAAATGCTTCTGTTTTCGAGATATCTTGCTGCATCCGATCGCTGCCATCTCGATCGCCACTGGGCGGTGTTAATTCTAATTGCCGATCGCCAGTCAGGGCTTCGTACAAGGTGAAAACTGCTTGCAAAACAGTTATTGCCGAGGTACTGTCAAGCAAAATATGGTGATAAGTCCAGATGAGTTTGTATTTGGTTTCCGCAACTCGGAACAAAGCCAAACGCATCAGCGGCGGTTGAGTTAGGTCAAATCCTTGCAGGCGATCGGCTTGCAAAAAGGTTTGCAGTTTGTTAGTGCGATCGTCCTGGGACAAACTGCGCCAGTCTTCCTCAACTATTGACAGTTCGAATTTTTGGTGTACAGTTTGTACCGGCACCTCTCGATCCAACCAACTAAAACTCGTTCTCAAAACTGGATATCGATCGACACTTTGGCGCCAAGCATCTACAAAAGCTGAAACATTCAATTCTTCGCCCAGGCTGCACAGTACCTGTTCGATATCTACCCCTGACTGTTGGCCTGAAAGGCCCTCGAACAACATCCCCTGCTGGATCGCTGAAAGTTGATAGGAAGATTCGCTATCAGTTGCTACAGATTGGGGATGGTCTGCTGCTGGCAAAGACATACTTACCTGCGAGTATTAAACTAAAAACTTTGGAGCAAGTGTTACCGGATTTTTAATACTTCTTTTAATTAACAATTCAGTTCAAAGCGCGATCGCCAGCATCTGAAATGTTGTGTTTTTTGTTGTAAATTTTTATCCTACGAGCCGAGGCTAACTCAAATTATACCATCCTGTCAACTCACACAGATCCAACATACAAATATATTCTATGCCGATCGTTTACCGTTCCGCAACCGTGTAATTACAGAGAATACACCCACAGTAAAAACATCAATTTCACCAGTTTAGGCCTATTATTGGCGATTTATTGTCGATTGATTCGATGTCGGTGTTTTTTGTAACCGATGGTAAGTTTTGTAAAGTTTTAAATTACCTGCTAAGCCCGGTTTTTCAAATTCGTTAGGTGGCCAGAAACCCGGTTACTGCGACAAATTTCGGTTAACACCAAAAATTTAGGAAGAAACCGGGTTTCTTGAATTCGTTGGACAGACAGAAACCGGGTTTCTGCAACAAATTTCGGTTAATACCAAAAATTCAGGAAGAAACCCGGTTTCTCAAATTCCTTGGGCGACCATAAACCTGAATATTTACGCTTTCGGCTCAACCCAAACAGTCATGCCTTCAACCCTCAAACCTTTGCCGCGAGTGCCGCAATATTGACCGTTAGTAGTAACAGGAGTATCGCCTACATTCTGAATGTGAGCTGTGTAAAATACATCGTACTTATCAGCTTGCTGCCCAGTCAGTCGCGCGGCAAATCCTTCAATGCGCTTGGCTTTCCCCCGGAAACCTGCCAGTTCCCCTCCGCCGATCCAAGGAGTATCACCAACTCCTTCAACGTGAGCCATGTACTCCAAATTTAAACCGGGAACCGGAGGCTCTATTTTAATTTCAAAACCTTCGACGCGGCGGCCTTGAGCTTTCGTACCGGCGTATTCTTTACCGCTAAAAGTGCGATCGCCTATTCCTTGAATGTGCGCCAAAACTTTTAAACCCACAGCCGCCGCAACTTGAGAATTCGCAGACGGTGCGATCCAAACTTTGATGCCTTCTATTCTCAAAGCTTTGCCGCGAGTGCCGCAATAATCGCCGTTGGAGGACACATCGGTGTCGCCGATATTTTGGATGTGAGCGTTATAAAATACGTCATAGTTATCAGCTTGCAGCCCGCTCAACCGCACGGCAAATCCTTCAATTCGTTTCGCTTGACCCCGAAAACCAGCCAATTCTCCTTCGCCAATCCAAGGAGTATCCCCAACACCTTCGACGTGAGCCATGTACTCAACTTTTAAGCCGGAAATTGGTGGCTCGATATTAATTTGAAATCCTTCGACGCGCAGCCCGCGCGCTTTAGTACCGGCGTATTCTCCAGCACCGAAAGTTCGATCGCCTATTCCTTGAATGTGCGCCAAAACTTTCAATCCCAAACCGCCCTCTACAGGCGCTTGTTGAATCTCGCGAGGTGCCCCAAAAACAATGTTCCCAGAGCCTGTTTTTGGGAGAGATTTAGGTACTTCCACGCTAGGAACGATAATCACTTCGTGCATGGGGGCCGTCGCGACGGGGAATTCCAAAATTTTGATTTGCGGTGCAACTGTAACTTGTTTCGGTGCCACATTCCCCGACGGGATGATAATCACTTCGGGTAGAGGTTCGGCGCCCATTTTTGGTTCTGGCGCTGTTTTAATTACGGATTGGATTTTTGCAGGTTCTGCTTTTACTATCTGGACAACGGTTAATTTCCCTCTGGAAATGGCGACGGCTATTTGTTTGCCAAAAGCGGCGCTGACTGTTTCTTCGAGGATTACCCACTCTTCGTCGTTTAATTTGTCTTGCTGTTCCACTAGGGCTAGCACTGCTGCAACGGGGTGTTTGCCGCTTACTAGGGATTCTGCGTCGGAATGCAGTTGAGTTGCGGTTGATTCGGAAATGGCGCGCTGGAGTTCGCGGGCTTTGCCATGCACTGATTGTAAGGGGGCGAAGTCGCTTTGTTCGCGGTGGGCGATCGCCAATACTCGATCGAGCACTTTCAAAGCTGCGTCGCGAATTTCTGCTTTACCTTCGGAAGCTGCTGCAGTCTCGACTAAGTTTTGAATATCTTTGAGGGAAGTAATTTCTCCGGGGGCGAGGGCGGATTTGTTGACTTGGAGAGCTTGTTTTTGGACCTCTGCAAAGTTGCGGCTGTAGCTGGCAATTTCTTTCAGTAAGCTGTCAGAGGGAGGAAGCCCGGAGTCTTGCAGTTGTTTGGCGGCTTGGGAGAGTCGATCGGCTAAATTACCATAAGTTTCCGATAGTTGGGCTATCTGTTGTAACAAATCTTTATGTGTTGCTTCCATAGGTCTTGCAGTAAATATTTAACTTGCTGATTATAGACGTTGAGCGTCTTCTGAAGGTAGAAGGCTTCTGAAGGAAGAGGGAAGAGGGAAGAAGGAAGAAGGAAGAAGGAAGAGGGAAGAGGGAAAAGGGAATATTTTCCGATCTCCCACCCTCGGCATCTCCCACCCTCGGCATCTCCCACCCTCGGCATCTCCCACCCTCGGCATCTCCTCCTCGCCCCAGTGATCCTCGTCACATCCGTGCAAACACTGAGTCACACTCTGCGAGTCAGGCTGTCACAGGCTACCCCTAAAAATGTCACACAAACCGAGCAATAGCCGTCACTGCGGAGTCAGTTAAAACCGTCGATACTTAGGATATTCAAGCAATCAAACCCAAAAATATTATGGTACTTATTCGCGACCTCGCCCAACAAGCTCTGACCCTAGGTTATTTAACTCTAGAATCTGAAAATCAACTGCGGCAGATGTTAACTACCACCAACTATGACTTGGAAGACTTAAATGCTTTTATGAGTTTGCAACTAGCAGCCATGTCCGGTTTGGTGAAACAAGAGTCTCGCCTTGTAAAAGAATTGGAAATTTTTGGCGAGACAGCCACGGAAATTCCCTGTTAATAATTAGTAGCTTTTTAATTATTTCAAATTTAGTAAGGAAATTTAAATTATGGTCATTCGTGAAGTTGTAAATCAAGCTATTGCCACGGGATATCTGAGTTGGGAAGCCGAAAATCAAATGCAGGATATTTTTGCCTCGGCGAAGTGCGATTTGGAAGATTTAAATGCTTTTATGAGCTTGCAGTTAGCCGCGATGGCTGGTCGCGTAAGGCAAGAGTCTTTGGAATCGATAAATTCGCCGAATTTTTCGGAACAAAATTAATCATTTTGATTCGTTTCTTGGGCGATATAAAGATCTATTTGCGTTTATGTAAAATTTAAAATAATAATTTAATCTACCCTGCTTATTGTCTAGTAATTCTAAAATTATTGCTTGCTGTGAATTTAATCTAGATTAATTTATTAAACATTTAATGATGTAAAACCTTGAGAGGTCGGGTGGGAACACCGCACCTTATCGTCATAAGTAGCACGTCTAATTTAGCTCAATATTAATTATATAAAACCTTCGCGATCGACTATTTCCGACTCCGACGCTCTAACTCTTTGATAACTCTCAGAACAAACAGCGACATGAAAGCACCAATTAATGCAAGTTGCCACAACCCGCATCCGGCCGCACTTCCTAACGCTGCTGACAACCAAATAGCAGCGGCCGACGTGAGCCCGTGAACTTTTGGTTTGCCGATTTCCTGCTGATATTCGCGCAGGATTTCTCCGCCCCCCAAAAATCCTATCCCGGCAGCAATGCCTTGAATTACGCGCTCTACACCATCTCGTCCGTTTTCATTTTTACCTATTGCCAGCGGAATTAAAACAAACATTGCAGCACCCATACTTACTAACATATGAGTCCTCAATCCCGCTGGTTTGTTTTTGAGTTGGCGCTCCCATCCAATCATTCCGCCCACAAACATGGCCAGACACAACCTCAACAGTATGCCCAGCCAATTATCAGGAGACCACAAGTTATCGATCGACAATGTTTTACGGCAAATAATTAATCGCGAGATTCCAATACTACCGCAGCACGATGTCCGATCGCAATCTCACTGCCAAATCTTGTTCCGGGCGAATCACGATCACGTCAACGCTGCGCCGCCCCAACAATACTCCGGCTAATGCACCGATTCCAGCACCGCCCAATACTTCTTCAGTGGCGATCGCCTTGTCGCCGGTAATGCCTGCTAGGGCTGCTGCTGCTGCTGCGCCCAATGCTGCCCCTTGCGCGACTGAACCTGTTCCAGCACCTTTTTGAATTTTTTCGGTTCTGGTAATAATTCCCGAATAGCCATCAATCCGATAGCGTTGGCGGCGGCTGACAATTAACTCGCTCGCAACAAATTGACTACCCCTTTGATTGCCCCTTTTGACAGGTCGCAATTCCCCGACAATCTGGCTGCCTGCGGGGATTGATACTCTGCCTTGAGCCGTGCGGATATCTCGCGCTACTGTTAATGTTAAAGGTGAAGTTTCATCGGTGGTGACAACGATTTTGTTTTTTTCATAGCTAACTGGAATGACACTGCCCGCTGGAATTCGGATGCTATCAAATTGTGAAATTCGTTGTTGAGCTGAGGCGGGCGCTGCTACTACCAGCGGCGCGCTGGTTCCAAATGTAATGCCCAGTGAGAGGATTGCTGCTGTTGCCGAACGCAATTTTTGAGAAGTAATCATATATTTTGTCTCCTTCTTTCGGTTTTGTTTTACTTAGGAACGCACTACTGCTAAATCTGTTTCTAGTTTTGCATTCATTTGATGTTTTTATTATGGCCGGCTGGAATTAGACAAGTTGGGAAGATAAGGTAGATAATTAAGAATTTTCACATTTTGCCAAATTGAAAAAATCGACTGGACTGGGGCGATCGGGAAGATAAGGAAGATAAACAGTCTGCGATTGCAAAACCTCTACAGATAGGGTGCGCCCATAAATACTGCGTCAAGCCATTTTTTGCCTTAGTCATGAAGATGAAGTCCTAGCGGGAAGCACTCTCTCAACGATATTAATGGTTGAGTGAGTTTAAGGCTAACAACGCTGCACCGAAAGCTGGTTCGTATCGGGGCGAAATTAGCTGAGCTTTTGGCGCGATCGCACCTATGGCAGTTTCAAACCGACCCCGAAAATTTGCATCACCGCCCCACACACCTCCCACCGTCACAATTTCAAATTCTTCTGCGGGCTTAAATAGCGCTGAAATGGCTGTTTTTGTTGAAAATGTTAATTTTGCCACAGCATTGTCAATAATGCCGTCAGCGACGCGATCGCCCTCTGCTGCGGCTCGATCGACAATCGGCGCTAAAGCCGCAATTTCTTTGACTCCCCAACCGCGCCGGTAAACAACTTCTACCAATTCTTCTAGGTTATTTAAGCCTAAATGCCCTTGAAATTTTTCCGCCAGCGCCGTAACGTCTCCTCGTCCGTCATAGAACTTCAAAGCAGCTTGCAAACCTTCAACAGCGATGTCATATCCGCTGCCTTCATCGCCTAAAATATATCCCCAACCGCCGACTCGTTTAGTTTCCCCTTGACGGTTTTGCCCGAAAACAATCGAACCAGTTCCTGCAATAACCGCGATACCAACTGGATGGCCAGTACCGCCAACCAGTGCGATCGCGCAATCGCTACAAATTACGATATTTCGCGGCAAGAGCGATCGAGCTACGGGTAAAGTATTCGCCAACTCCAAATTTTGCACTACAAATTGTACTATTTCAATATCTTTGGCACGCCCCACGCCTGCTAGTCCCAGACAAATTGCTTCTATTTTCAAATTGATATTTGGAGCGATGTTCGCGGAAAAAACTGCTCGCTCGATCGCCAATTGAATCGATTCTTTTGCTTGCTCAATTCCCAGCGTTTGATAATTTGAAGGCCCTGCTTCCCCGCGTCCCAAAACAACGTTATTTTCGTCCATTAAAACGCAAATAGTTTTAGTGCCACCGCCGTCGATGCCGAATACGTAAGTCATGGCAAAATTTTTAATTTGTATTGTATGTTGTCAACTAATATCTTGACGGATGGGACACAATGCGGATGTGCTGGCGTGCATCTAATTTGTACAGTAATTTTTATTTAAAGTATTGTGGTCTCGCCAGCCTAAAAATCTCATATAAGATGGGCGAAACCTTGTCGCCAAGCGAGCGGGGACACTCCCCCGACGTTAAAATAATACTTTTTGCATTTTTTGAGATGCTCCCTACAATTCTTTCAAACAGACAGAGCAATGCTAATAATAATTAAACCAAATAAAGCCAACCAAATAACATTGCGCTGACACCAATTTTTGATGGATTGCGGCAGGCCGCCGCTGATGTAACGGCTCGTCTGTGGCACTAGCGGCTCGGCTTTGTCGTGATAAAGCGTGCATTCTTTCGCCAAGGGACGCTGCGGGTAGTTGCAGGTGTCGTCTTCGTGGTAAATACAGGTTGTACACAGAAATTCTGCAGATGGTGATCGATAAAGGGGGATACCCGGATGACCGAAAGCTTTGAGAGGGATTTTGCACTGCGGACAGGCGATGGCTCGCGCGTCTACAGGTTGGTGACAGCGGGGGCAATCAGGCATTGACGGCTGGGTGATAGGGTAATGTTTTCGGTAAGCTCATTAGCGGGTTTTCCGAACGCCATCAGGCGGCTGAATGCTCCAAAATAGAAAGGTAGGTCAGCGCTGATGTAACTTAAATTGTACAGATGGTTTCGCAGCGACAGCAGGCGACCTGAGCCGATCGGCTATTTTGTGCCAAACAGTAGGAAAAATCTATGGATAACAATAGCAACTTACTCAAACAACTGGTGATGCTGGGCATTGGTACTACCTCCTTGGTGGCGGAGAAATTGCAGGAAGTCAGCGAGCAATGGGTTAAAGATGGCAAAATCAACCCCGAGCAAGCCAAAACTTTTGTCGATGACATGACAGAGCACCTGAAGTCGGAGCAGGGAAGTTGGGATACTCAGTTCCAGCGCCAACTGCGGAATATACTGCAAGATATGGGCGTTCCCCGACAGTCGGAAATGGATGAGTTGCGCGGCAGGCTCGATCGTCTCGAACGTCAGATGCGCGATTTAGAAAACCGTAACTGGCGCTGAGCACGATCCTTTTCTGCAAGTTTCGCGCTCGCGGGCGATCGCGCGCTTGCTGCTATCTTGTGATAAAATTGTCACCCGAACGCAGAAGGCTCAATAAGGCACTTATGTAGAAAGCAGAAGCTAGAATTACAAACATTCTGACTTCAAAGTTTCTTTTGCGTTTAAAATTAACTGGCATCCGCCATTTTTGGCGGAAAAGTTCAGATAAAATTTTGTAGTTCTTGTTGTACAAGATGTCTTAGATATCTGAGATATCGCGGTTACAAAAAGTATCAGGAGGATTAATTTTGCAAGGAATTCTGGTCAGCTTGGGGGTAATGCTGGTTTGCTTTGTGTTTTTGATAGTTGCTCAAATGAGCGGTTATGTGCCCAAAGCAGTTGCCTCCGAAGTGAATAATCCTTTAACCGATGCTGCGCTTGAGATCCTCTCAGCGAAGTCTTTCACTGAAGATAGCTTGCTCGTAGCTGATGCTAATTTACCGGAGGAACCAGCTACTATCGCTGGCAATAACATGACTGATAATACTGAGAAAACTGTCACCACAGCTTCAGGTTTGAAATATGTTGAATTGAAAGAAGGTGATGGGGCGACTCCAAAAACTGGTCAGACGGTTGTGGTGCACTACACTGGCACTTTGGAGGATGGCACGAAGTTTGATAGTTCGCGCGATCGCAATTCTCCATTTCAGTTCAAAATTGGTGTAGGCCAAGTAATTAAGGGTTGGGATGAAGGTGTCGGTACAATGAAAGTTGGAGAACGCCGCAAGTTGATTATTCCCCCTGAATTAGGTTATGGTGCTCGCGGTGCGGGCGGGGTGATTCCTCCTAATGCTACGCTGATTTTTGATGTGGAATTATTAAAAATTGCTGGCTAGGTAGCTCAACCTAACTAAGTGTTAAACTTTTACGCTGTTTAGAAACCCGGTTTTTTTATTAAGAAACCGGGTTTCTGCGTAAGTCTTAGTTCATTTAAGTAAATCGACCTAATTAAACGTAAAATACGGATCGCGAAAAAGCTTGCTGTGTGTTCCTTCTTCCTTCTTGCTTCTTCCTTCTTCCTCCTTCCTTCTTCCCTCTTCCCTCTTCCGACGGACTTACATCCGTTACATCCCGTACATTGCTCGTTGCCGAACTTCCTTCTTCCTTCTTCCTTCTTCCTTCTTAAGAGCGCTTTGGAGATGCTAGATTGCGAAATGAGGTAAATTGGGCATCGAATAATAGTTTGACGATGCCTGTGGGGCCGTTTCGGTGTTTGGTGATGATGACTTCGGCAATTCCGCGATCGGGCGAATCGGGGTTGTAATATTCATCTCGGTAAAGCATAATGACTAAATCGGCGTCCTGCTCGATACTATTATGAGCGTACAATCCTTGTGTAGCAAAGTTTTTAACTTTATCTACCGTTAGATCGTAAACCATTTCTTCGCCGATGAAATCTATCTTTTTTATTTTATCCCAATAGATATCGCTAGCAGCAATTTTCAGAATTTCTTCAGATTCTAGAAGATTAGCTAACTGCATAGCTCGTTCTCTACTGATATCACATGGATAGGAACTGTCGCCACAATAGCGCACGCCCAAACCTGCTTTAATTTGTTTAGTTGTTAAACCCAAACGTTCTCTGGCAATATTAACTTGGGTTCGCCAAACTTGGTTGGGAATTAAATCTCGGTTGGTATTAGCCCGTCCAGAATTTTCTAGATATATTTTGAGGGCGAATAAACTTTCTTGTTTATAATTGCCAACCGCACCAATCCCATATACAAATTTTTCTAGACATTGCTTCCCGCCCACCCATACTTGATATTGAGTTCGTCCTTTGTTTCCTTGGGAAACGGATTTCAAAGATGCATTAATATTCAATTTTAATAATAACGATCGAACTCCCCGCGCTAGTCTTTCGCTACTAGATCCATAGTAAACACTGGGATAGTGGGAATTGTCTTTACTCGTGCGGATACAACCATCAGTTGCCCATAGGTGTCGAAGGAAAAGAGCGATCGATTCTTGCGGTTGGGTAAATACTAAACTGGGAATAAATTTTTCATGGGAACGTAAACCAAAGATTTCTAATTGTTCGAGCCATTTAGTAATCTGATTTTTAATATTGGGAGCTAGACGATAACTAGCGGGGAGATAAACTTGATACCAATCGCGTTCGCGTTTAATGCGGGGATTAATTTGATCGCCAAATACTTCTCTAGCCAAATGTGCAACTAATTCAGCTAAATCTAATTCTCGCGTCGTGTACTGAATGGTATGTCGGGGCAAAGTACAACCATCACCAATTAAATGTCCTAGTAAAGCTAATTCAGCATTACCCATCGTCTGCACTTCAGTACAAGGAATTGATCGAGGTGTAGCAATCCGATCGCCTATTTTTAATTCATCTAAACGCTTCCAACCATCTGATGTAAAGAACTTATGATTGCCGGTTGCTGTAATCGAATTTCCCAAGCAAGTTGTCATCTCCCAGACTGGCTTGACTCCCGTACAAAAAGCATTAGTCACAATCGCTTTTTCCTGTTTCAGGGTATCTGAATTTAATCCCCAAACAGCAAAGCCAGATTTGCCGACTAAATCGCGAATTGGGACTTCTAATCCACTATCCGCCAGCGTAACTAAACTATCACCTGTTAAGCAGCCACTTTCGCGTAAATCAGACATCATCGGCCGCTTATTTGTCCTTGCTTCTACACTGCGACTCAACTGAGACAAAGCAATAATCGGCACGTTGATCTCGCGGGCTAAACCTTTGAGGCTTCTAGTAATTCGAGATAATTCTTGCACGCGGTTGTCGCTGCTACCTTCCATTAATTGCAGGTAATCTAGCAAGATTAATCCGAGAGCTCCGCCTTGTTCCGCTTGGAGGCGGCGGACTTTCGATCGAATCTCCATCACGGTAATATTGGGAGTATCGTCAATAAACAATGGCAGTTCTGATAAGTTGCCAATGGCTGTACTAATTGGTTCCCATTCGTTTTGACTGATTCTGCCCGATCGCAACCTGTTACTTTCTATTTTGGCTTCACTGGACAAGATACGCTGCACTAGCTGTTCTTTCGACATTTCTAAGCTAAAAACGGCAACCGGCAATTTTTGCTGTCCAGCAGCGATGTGGTGGGCGATGTTGGTACAGAAAGCCGTTTTGCCCATTGCTGGCCTAGCCGCAACGATGATTAAATCCGATCGCTGAAAGCCACCTGTCATGGCATCTAAATCATAAAAACCGCAGGGAATACCGGGAAGTGTCAGGCCTTCATTGCGATTTTCTAAGTCTTGAAATGTTTGGTTTAGGGTTTCGCCGATGGATACTAAATCCTGTTGCGGGCGGTCTTGAGTGATGCCAAAAACTTCTTGTTCGGCGCGGTCTAAGACTGTTTCTAGCGGTGCTGCTGTCTCGTAACCTAATTGTACTATGTTGTTGCCAGCTTCGATCAATCGGCGGCGCTGATATTTGTCTTCAACTAGGGCTGCATATTGGTCGATGTTGACTGCTGAAACTGTGCGATCGACTAATTGTGCTAATTTAGTGAGTCCTCCGACTTGTTCTAACTGGTTGCGATCTGTCAACCAAGTTGTCACCGTCATTAAATCTGTCGGTTGGCCTTGCAAAAATAGCCCTAATGCCGATCGATAAATGACTTGATGAGCGGTGATGGCAAAAAACTCCGGTCGCAGAAGTTCGGCAATTCGAGAAATCGCTTCGGGGTCAATTAAAATCCCGCCTAAAATTGCTTCTTCTGCCTCTATATTTGTCGGCATCAAATCGCTCATTAGTCAATAGTCCTCAGTCATTAGTCATTAGTCATTAGTCATTAGTCATTAGTCATTAGTCATTGGTCATTGGTCATTGGTCATTGGTTGCGATTTATTAGTCTTCAGTTTTCAACCTGCAAGTTAGCATTCCTCAGTCTTTCGTTAGCTGTACTCAGTTCTTAGCTAATGACTAATGACTGATGACTGATGACTAATAACTAATGACTGATGACTGATGACTCTTAATTACATCGGGACAACTTGAATATTAACTTCGGCGGTAACTTCCGCGTGAAGTTTGATTTCAGCTTTGTATGTACCAGTGCCCCGAATTTCGGGTAGGGTGATGCCGCGCCGATCGACTTCTTGACTGGTAGAGTTGAAAATCAGTTCTGCTACTTCTTGGTTGGTGACAGTACCAAAAATCGCGTCTCCTTCGCCGACTTGCTTGGAGATGATGAAAGGCCCGGCTGCTTCCAAGGCGGTTTTGCGGACTTCAGCTTGCTGCTTGAGTTCTAACTGGCGCAGTCTTTCTTCTTCACGGCGGCGCTCTGCTTGCTTGAGAATGCCCGGAGTGGCTCTAAATCCCATTCCTTGGGGTACTAGGTAGTTGCGGGCGTAGCCTGGGGCTACTTCTACTACGTCGCCAGCTTTGCCGAGTTTGCTGACATCTTTGTTTAATACTAATTGGACGCGCTTGGCCATGATCGTTGCTTGTGGGGTTTTAATTGCAACTTTCTATAATAGCGAAGTTTGAAGGGCGATCGCAAGGGAGAAGAAAGAAGTCATTAGTCATTAGTCATTAGTCATTAGTCATGTTTTGCTGTCCCCCCCCGAGCTTTCCGTCCAACGTCATCAGGAAGAGGAATGAGATATCATTCATTTTTGGCGGGTTCATCCGTCTCAAGGGAAGGTTGTTAAGGCATTGGAGAGGACTCAAGTCCTCACTGCGAAGCTGATTGAGCAAGGACTGAAGTCCGAACGATCGAACCTGTTATGGATTTTTTAGCTTTTGGCTCATCAATCGCCCTACAGCGGCCAATAACTCACTCGGATCGATGGGCTTAGATAAATGTTGGTCAAATCCGGCTTGCAAAATTTGGCGCTCGTTCGCTTCTCCAGCATAGGCCGTTAGGGCGATCGCCACCAAATCTCGATACTCTGGCGCAAGCTGAGTGCGGATGTGACGGATCAGCATATATCCGTCCATCTGCGGCATTCCGATGTCGCTGACGAGCAAATCCGGTGCAGTTTGCGCGATCGACAGCAGCGCCTCAGCAGCAGAAGATAGCGCAATCACCTTTGCACCCCCTTGGCCGAGGACGAAGGCGACAAAATCCCGCGAGTCGAGATCATCATCTACCACCAAAATTCTCAATCCCGAGAGCGGGAAAGATGAAATATCGCAACTACCAGACGAATTGACCGCTTCTAACCGCTGCGCTCTAGAATCATCATTTAATAGCGGTAATCTCACCGTAAACGTCGCTCCTTGACCTTCTCCAGCGCTTTCTACAAATACCGTCCCGCCGTGCAGTTCGATCAGTTGGCGGACGATCGCCAATCCCAATCCCAAACCCCCAAATTTGCGAGTAGTCGCGCCGTCTTCTTGTCGGAAATGCTCGAAAACATAGGGCAAGAAATCGGGAATAATACCTTTACCCGTGTCGGCGACTTGAATTTCCACTTCTTGGCCACCGACTTGCGTTAATCTAACTTCAACTCTACCGCCTTCGGGCGTAAATTTTACCGCATTCGATAACAAATTCCACACAACTTGCTGCAAGCGACTTGTATCGCCGAGAACGAGTCCGACATCGGGATTTAAAATTGTTTCGATTTGAATTTTTTTAGCTTCGGCTGCTAATTGCACCGTTTCCAAAGCAGACAAAATAATGATTCCCACATTCACCGGAGCCACAGTCAATCTAAGCTTCCCTTGCAGAATTCGAGACACATCTAGCAAGTCTTCGATTAATTGAGATTGCAGTCTGGCGTTGCGCTCGATTGTCTCCAACGCTTTGGCTGTTTGAGTCGCGCTCAGCTTCCCTGCTAGCAGCAGTTGCGACCAGCCTAAAATCGGATTTAGGGGCGATCGCAACTCGTGAGAAAGCACCGCCAGAAACTCGTCTTTAATCCGGTTAGCTCGCTCGGCTTCCGCGCGGGCAGTTTGTTCCAATTGCAGAACCATATCGCGCTCGATTTCTACTTTTTTGCCCTCTGTCATATCGATCGCAGAGCCAATAAAACCTTCAAATTGTCCGCTTTCAGTAAATCGGGGAGCCGCCGCATCCAGCGCCCAAGAATATCCGCCATCCGGGCGCCCCACGCGAAATTCCATGCGGTAAGGTTCCTGGCGTTCGTTGGCCATCAAAAATGCGTTTTTGGCTGGTTCTCGGTCTTCTGGATGCAAAGCATTTATCCAACCAAATCCTAAACCTGTTTCTTGAGTTTGACCGGTGAATTCATACCAGCTTTCGCTGAGGAAAGTGCAGTAACCTGTGGAGTCTGTTACCCAGACCATAAAAGGAGTGTTGTTAGCCATATTGCGGAATCGCTCTTCGCTTTCTTGCAACGCTGCTTCTGATTGTTTGCGTTCTGTAATATCGCGACAGACAATCACTCCACCTTGGATTTCGTTGCTAGTATCAACCACCGGATAACCGCTGATACTGATCCAGCGACTTTCGCCATCTTGGCGGTCGATAAATACTTCTACATCATTGACATATTCGCCTTTGATTGCTCTGACTAGGGGTAGTTCAGCGTTGGGAAATAGGGTTTTTTTGTCTGGCAAAAATACTCCGTAGGTGCTCGACCATTCCTCCCAGGATTTTTCATTCGATAGCTGACCGAATATCCCCTCGGCGGCTCGGTTAAACAGCACAAACTCCCCTTGTTGGTTGGCAAGAATTAAACCGTCACCAATGCTGTCAATAATTACTTGTAGTAACTTTGTTTGTTCTTGCCGCTCGATTTCTGCTCGTTTGCGATTTGTGATGTCGCTGGAGATGCCAATCAAGCCGATCACTTCTCCCGCCTGATTGCGGTAGGGAGCTTTCATTACCAGAAATGTCCGAATGCCATCGTGAGATTCTTCGAGGACTTCTGTTTGTCCAGATTCCATAATGCGCCGATCGTTTTCCGTGACTGTGACTGCAAGTTCTACTACTGGGTATAAATCGATATCGCGCCAGCCAATTACTTCATCAGCAGTTTTTCCCAGCGCCTCCAGCGCGGGCGGATTGGCATAAATAATCCGTCCTTCTCGATCTTTGACAAAAATTGGCGTGGGCGCTGACTCGTTAATCACGTTCAAAATTGCATTCTTTTGTCGCAGTTCTTCTTCTGTGCGTTTGCGATCGGTAATATCGCTCCAATAAGCCGTCAATCCTCCGGCGGCTGGATAGGCGCTGACTTCTACATAAACTTGAAGTGAAGGTGAAAATTCTTCAAATTTGACAGAAACTTGCTCGTTAATAACTCGATGAAATTCTTGATATACTCTCGAATTGGATTCTTTCTCGGCGGGGAACATCTCCCAGATCGATCGACCTAACAAGTCGTTTCTCGATCGCGCCAGCAATTTTTCAGCAGTGGCATTAACGTAGGTATAGCGCCATTGCGAATCGAAGGCGATAAAGGCATCGGTAATACTTTCGATAATATTGCTGACCTGCTGTTTGGCCTCGGCGATGGCGAGTTCAGCGTTTTTGCGATCGGTGATTACTTCCGAAAAAATCATGATCCCGCCAATCTCACCGCTGTTGGTGCGCCAAGGGTGAATTTCCCAGCGCACCCAGTCCATCGAGCCATCAGCGCGGGGAAACAGTTCTTCTGGGCAGATTTCGACTGCTCCCGCCAGACAGCGCTGGTGGATTTGTTTCCAACGATCGGGCAAATCTGGCAATATATCGTAATGCGATCGCCCGACAATATTTTGAGCGCCCAGCCCGTAATTAGCCAGCCAGCGATCGCTCACCAGCATATACTGCATCTGGCGGTCAAACATCGCCACCCCCACAGGCGAATGTTTAACAAACAGTCGCAACTTGCTGTAGTGTTCGCGCAGAAGATTTTCCGCCTGTTTGCGATCGCTGATGTCTTTGAAAAGTATGGCGACTTTGCGGCTGTGCGGCTCGGGAGTGCGGAACGCCGAAACCTCAAACCAGCGGTTCATCGCTTCGGAGCCGTGTTCAAAGCGCAGCGGTTCCCCCGTGAGCGCGACTTTGCCGTACACCTCAAACCAATAATTTTCGTGCTCTGGAATGAGCTGTCGCATCGTTTTACCCGCAGCTTGTACGAGTCCGGTTTGTTTCTCGAAGGCCGGATTGATTTCTAAGAAGCGGTAATCGATCGGCTTTTCGTTTTCGTCAAACAGCATTTCGATGATGCAAAAGCCTTCGTCTAGGGACTCAAACAAAGTGCGGTAGCGTTCCTCGGAGCGGCGCAAAGCAGCCTCGGCTCGTTGACGCTCGCTAATATCCACAAACGCTCCCACACAGCCGCGAACTGCGCCCTGTTCGTCAAATAACGGTACCGCATTCACCAACCAATCAAAAGTCGCTCCGTCCGATCGCACCATTTGAATTTCCACATCCCGCACTTCGGAGCCCGAAGCCGCAGCCCGCTGCATTGGGAGCTCTTCTGGCGGGATTTCTACTCCGTTGCTGAGTTGTCTGAACGGAAGGACTGCGGCTTGCTCTCCGCTTGCAGAAACATTGGCATCGGGCGGCACTGCGAGCATCGATTGAGCAAACCGGTTAGCGCGAATTACTTGACACTGGGCGTCGTCTGCGATCGTAATTCCGACGGGTACGGCATCAAGGATTGATTGCAATTCATTCACTCGCCACTCTAGTTCCTGGTTGAGCCGTTGAATTTCTCTTTTGCTAGCTTGGCGATGCGTAATTTCGTGTACCGTCACGTTCACGCCCAAAACGCGATCGTCCTCGGCCCTGAGCGGATAGAGACTCAACAGCCAATCCTGTTCGACTCCCGGCTGTGCTGAGTTCGTCCTGCGAAGTTCGAGCTGTTGAAGTGGAACTTTAGTTTCAATAACTTGTCGGTAAAGCGGCTCTAAATCATCTGCCATTTCTGGCAAAATTTCGCGCAATGTTTTGCCGATGTGGGCGGCGGCTGGAACTCCGTTAATTTCTGCTAGCCGATCGTTGATCCGGACAAACCGCAACTCGGTATCGACAAAGCAAAGTCCGATCGGCGCGCTAGCATAAATCGCCTCGATTTCTGCTAGTTGTTGGTGTGCCGTTTGCGCTTGTTTAATAAAAGCAGCGCTCGCCGCTTTCTGCTCGGTCACATCTTGAAAATAAACGGCAAGCCCCGAGGCGATCGGATAGGCTCGCACCGCATACCAAGCATTGAGCGGCGGATAAAAAGATTCAAAACTAACCGTAACTTGCTCTCTAGAGGCGCGGCGATATTCCTGCTCGAACAAAGTACCGACAGCTTCGGGAAACTCTTCCCAAACGCTGTTGCCGATCAAATCTTTCGAGAGTCGATTTATCCACCGCGCCGCTTGAGAATTAACGTAGGTAAACCGCCAGTCTCGATCCAAAGCATAGAACCCGTCGGAAATACTTTCGAGGGTGTCTGACAGTTGTTGGGCGGGCGCGTTGTTGGCGGCTTCGGGTTGAGGAGGAGCGATAGCAGTGAAGGTTGTAACTACTGCATAGGGAGTCGATCGATCTCCCTGAAATAAAGGTTGAGAATTGAGCGTCAACCAAATCAATTTTCCCGGAGCTTGATAAAAGCCCATAATAACATTTGAGATTGGCTGCCCGGTTTGCAGCGCCACCGTCGCCGGATGCCTCTCGGCGGGAAAATCCGAGCCATCTTCGCGCACAGTCTGCCCCAGAATGTTGAGCCAAGAGCAGCCCTGCATCTGTGCTGCTGTCATCCCCAGCAGTTTCTCGGCGATCGGATTGCACCCCTGAATGCTGCCGTCTGCCAATTGCAAAACCATGCCTATATCTGTTGGTAAAGGCGCGCCCGGATAAAGCGCGTTGTTAGAATGCGTTGAAACACAGGGGTCTATTTGCCGTTGGGGTTCAGTATTGCTGCCTAGATTTTTCATCGATTTCTAACAACGGTTTGAGTTTTGGCTAAGCCAATCGCGATCGTTAAATAATTATACGGAAATCATTCCGAGGAAGTATTACTTTAAACAGGGTTACAATTCAAACTTAAGAGGGATGTCGATCGTCCTACTGGAATGTTGATATCGGGACAATTTATTGTATCGCACAGTCCCTGAGCTTAACCAGTTGCCGCTACAGAGCAAAGGCCAGAGGCAGTTTTCTGGCTGTTTCAAAGCAGGGGTAAGCCCGATCGGTTTTCTTGGTGGCTGCATATTATCAACGGCTGTGGCTCGTTGCACACATTTGACGTGATGCAGGTATGTAAGGCTGACGTTGCTATTGTCAAAATCGGTCTTTCATGGCGCGCAATTGAGCGAAGGTTTGGACGGGATCGCGGGTGTTGGCTGCTGATTGGAGGTTGGGCAAATCCCAGCGCAAAAATGGGTTGGTCTTTTTCTCGATGCCGATCGAGGATGGTATGGTAGGTTGCGATCGGCTGCGCGCTTCTTTAACTTCGACCAAGCGCTGCTGCAGATCGGGATTGTCTCCATCCACAGTCAGGGCAAATTGCAAATTTTGCAGCGTGTATTCGTGGGCGCACCAAACTCTGGTACTGTCCGGCAGGTTTCGCAATTGTTCTAGAGAAGCTAGCATTTGAGCTGGAGTGCCTTCTTTCAGTCTGCCGCAGCCTCCAGCAAATAAAGTGTCGCCGCAGAACAATTCGCCAGTTTCCCCTTGGTTGCGCGCGGGGAAATAGTAGGCTATGTGAGCTTTTGTGTGGCCTGGTACGAAGAAGACTTCGGCGGTTCTGCCGGCAAATTCTACTCGATCGCCCGCTTGCAAAAACACTTGCTGTCCAGGAATTCTGCCTCTGTCTTGTGCGCCGCCGTAAACTTTAATTTGCCGAAAGCGATCGATCAGTTGCTGGTTGCCGCCTATGTGGTCGTTGTGGTGGTGCGTATTGAAAATTGCTGTTAATTCGGCTCCGAGCGAGCTCAGTTGCTGCAAGACCGGTTCTGCTCGGGCTGGATCGACGACTGCTGCTGTCTGGCGATCGGGGTCGTGCAGCAAGAAAATGTAATTGTCGGACAGTACCGGGATTTGATAGACCTGCATAGAATTACCTCTGGATAAAAATTATTATAGAATCAAATTTAGTGCGATCGCACTTCCGAGGCAGGCTTAATTCATAATTATAGACTCCGCGCATCTATCTTTGGGAGTATAACCTCGATCTTGTGTCCGATCGATTAACCGCAGGCGCGACGGGTTCGTAGTGCGGAATGCGAGTCCGTAAAATTCTGCGGAATGCGAGTCCGTACTAGGAACCATTTTTGTTATCGTAATCGAGCGGACATGATATGATACATTATTTCTGCTGTTCCACAAATCGATTTGCATCATTTCTGAGTTAAGAATTGCCAGCATCTTTAACTATTCTGACATAAAGGCGATCGAATAAATGCGAACATCTCCCAACAAATCGAACTTGACAATTTCTCAAATGGTCGATCGGATTGTAGCGTCTGGCAAAATCGCTCGCCGCGAACATTTAGTTTTGACTTCCACTATCCTATCTGATGATAAAATTTCTGAAGAAGACCGGCACCAAATCAATCGCATCTTTGATTATATTCAAATTGGCCGCCTTAAGTTTATCGATTAAATTTTTTAGTTGACAGTTGACAGTTGACAGTTGATAGTTGCAGTAGTTAATGCCGATCCCCCTAGCCCCCCTTAAAAAGGCTACGGTGTACACACATCTCTGTGTAGAACCAAAATCCTCGGATATCCCTTGCAGCATCCCCCTTAAAAAGGGGGAAGAGAATTCTCAAAATCCTTAAAAATGGGGAACCAGAAAATTATGAAAGTCCCCCTTCTTAAGGGGAAATTTAGGGAAATATCAAAAAAAAGCAGACTTAACCCAACCCTAAAACAATACAATAGACTATCCAACTACAAAAAACAAAGCAGAATAAAATGAGTACAAAAAAAACAACAATTTTGGTAACAGGTGGAGCTGGATATATTGGCTCTCACGCAGTATTAGCACTGAAAAAAGCTGGTTACGACGTGATAATTTTGGACAATTTAGCTTACGGACACCAAGATTTAGTAGACCGGGTTTTGCAAGTAAAATTGGTAGTGGGCGATACGAAGGATCGCCCTTTGCTCGACAACCTGTTCGCCACTCACGAAATTGCAGCAGTAATGCACTTTTCAGCCTATGCTTACGTGGGCGAATCTGTTACCGATCCAGCTAAATATTACCGCAACAACGTCATCGGTACCATTACACTTTTAGAAGCAATGATCGCTGCGGGAGTGAAAAAAATTGTGTTTTCTTCAACCTGCGCGACTTACGGCGTACCGCATAAAATTCCCATCGCAGAAGACCACCCACAAAATCCGATAAATCCCTACGGCGCTACTAAGTTAATGGTAGAACGAATTTTGTCCGATTTTGATGTTGCGTACAATTTTAAATCAGTTTGTTTCCGCTATTTTAACGCGGCTGGGGCAGATCCAAACGGGTTGTTAGGAGAAGATCACAATCCAGAAACCCACCTGATTCCGTTGGTGTTGTTTGCTGCTTTGGGTAAGCGGGATTCGATCGCAATTTTTGGCACAGATTACGATACTCCAGACGGTAGTTGCATTCGCGATTACATTCATGTTAACGATTTGGCATCGGCTCACATTTTAGGATTAGAATATTTGTTAAATGACGGCAAATCTGATTTCTTTAATTTGGGAAATGGTGGCGGATTTTCGGTAAAAGAAGTGATACAAACGGCTCGCGAAGTGACTGGAAAAGAGATTAAAGCGGTTGAGTGCGATCGCCGTCCGGGAGACCCAGCAGCCTTGGTTGGTAGCAGCGAAAAAGCTATCAAAATTTTGGGTTGGTGTCCAGAATATCCCGAAATTAAGGATATTTTAATTCACGCTTGGCAGTGGCATCAAAAACGACACTCCACTTAGTAAGCTGTTGCTCCTATAGATTGTGTATGGCAATTGAGGGGGAGAGGGGGAGAGAATTTGACAATTTTTGATTGTCATCAAAATCTACAATTTTTATTTCCACAACAGCTTATTTAGGGTGCTGAAAACCAGAGAAACTCTGGCGCGAGATACAAGGTAAACTGGAAAGAATCGAGGGCGACAGCTTCCACGGAGTTAAGAAAATGTTTTTTGGTAAGCCGGAAATGCTGCCGCCAGCTCGTTAATAAGAGGAAAAGGAAAGAGTAGGCTTGAGTTGCGTAAATATTGGATTGATGGGTTAACCGCAGATGTCAAGCGGATACACACAGATGGACGCAGATAATTCAATAATTGAAAGTGAATTAGTGCCAGATGTCTAGTGGATGATCCAAACCATATTTGATGATATGACTTACGTGTAGAAAACTCCCATCAGCGTGCTGGTGGAATTACCCAGCTTGAATTATATATATGAAGTTTGCCCGATCGCTCCGAAAAGCAATTCTGTTATTTCTGATCTCCTGTCTGCTATCCGTTGCAATTCCTGCCGCAGTTGCTCAGATTCAGTCACCGCCTGCTGTGCAGCTTGTCCGACAAGCTCGCACTCTGTGGGAAGAAAAACGTTTTTCCGAAGCTGTACCGCTCTTGCAGCAAGCGGCGGTACAGTTTGAGAAAACAGGCGAAAATCTCCCTCTCGCCACAGCCTTGAGCAATTTAGCTGCAACCTACGGGCAGTTAGCACTTTGGGAACAAGCAGAACAGGCCGTGAATTCGAGTTTGTCGGTGGTGCAAACCGAACCCAAAACTGCCGAACAGCAGCGGATTTTGGCTGAAACTCTCAACATTCAAGGACAGTTGCAACTCGAACGGGGACAGACTCAAAATGCGATCGATAACTTCGACTCAAGCGCTAAAATATTCGAGCAAATCGATCGCAAAAACCAACTTTTTCAAGTTCAAATCAATCAAAGTCGGGCTTGGGAAACTCTCGGACTTTACCCAAGAGCTTGCAAAATTTTGTTAACTTCCTTGATGTTGGAAAACCAAACTTGTGCAGTTTCGACAGCAGATTTGGCAACTTTAAAAAATCAGCCTGTTTCTGCCGAAAAAGTCCGGGCAGTTCATGCTTTAGGGCGGGTGATGCGGGTTTTGGGACAACTGGAAAACTCCCAAAATTTGCTATTAGAGGCACTGACAGCAGCCCAAAAATTAGGTATCAAACAAGATGAAGCGGCAATTTATCTCAATCTGGGAAATACGGCGCGGGCGAAAAGTAATAAACCGGGTTTGAGCACCCGACAGCAGGCTGACTTGGAAGCCTCGGCTCTAGAATATTACGATCGCTCGGCGGCAATTACAGTCGAAACGCCTCTACAAATTCAGGCGCAGTTGAACAAATTAAGTCTGTTGGTCGATCGCAAAAACTGGTCGGAAGCAGAGGTTTTGTGGCGTTCCGTCGAACCTCAAACCGCTCAATTGGGTTCAAATCGTGCGGGACTTTACGCTCAAATTAACCTAGCTCAAAGCTTGATGAAATTAGCTCAGTCGCCTGCAAAAACTTTGAGCTTAAGCGATGTTGACAAAATGCTAGAACGCTCAGCAGCACCGGCAAATAGTTTGGGCGACAAACGCATACAAGCTTACATTCTGGCAGCTAGGGGCAAACTTTCGGAATTGCAGCAGCAGCACCAGCAGGCGGAAAGTTTGACAAATCAGGCTTTGAGTTTGGCGCCAGTGTTTGAATCTCCCGATATTGCCTATCAATTATTGTGGCAACTCGGGCGGATTAGGAAAGCTCAGGGAAACACAGAAGGGGCGATCGCCCAATATACTCAAGCTGTAAATGTATTGTCTTCTCTGCGGGGCGATTTGGTGACAGTGAATCCCGAAGTACAATTTTCGTTTCGGGAAAGTGCCGAACCGGTTTATCGAGAATTAGTCGGACTGCTTTTGGCAGAGGAATCTCCGAGTCAAGCTAAATTGAAACTGGCGCGCCAAACGGTGGAATCTTTGCAGTTGGCAGAATTGGATAACTTTTTTCGGGATGCTTGCGCTGATGCTAAACCACAGTCGATCGAGCAAATCGATCCTGCTGCGGCGGTGATTTATCCAATTATTTTGAGCGATCGTTTGGAGGTAATTTTATCAATTCCCGGCAAACCCCTGCGCCGCTACACTACCAATAAGTCTCAAGCCGAGTTAGAAACAGCCTTCAGACTAGCCAAAAATACGATCCGGCCTGCTGCGTTTCCCCGCGACAGGTTGCCCGCCGTCCAACAGGTTTACGACTGGTTAATTCGCCCCGCAGAGGCTGATTTGACTGCCAGCGGAATTAAAACTCTGGTATTTGTGCTCGACGGTTATTTGCGAAATCTGCCGATGGCGGTGCTGCACGACGGCGAAAAGTTTTTGCTAGAAAAGTACAGTATTGCTTTGGCACCAGGACTGCAATTGCTGACACCCAAACCTCTGAGCCAAGTTAAGTTGAGAGTGCTCGCCGCTG
Organism: Microcoleus sp. S1D4; assembly: GCF_036700765.1. Lineage (NCBI taxonomy): Bacteria > Bacillati > Cyanobacteriota > Cyanophyceae > Oscillatoriales > Microcoleaceae > Microcoleus > Microcoleus sp. S1D4. The sequence goes on along the minus strand of NZ_JAUBPP010000001.1, from coordinate 246,448 downwards.
CCCTCTCAGAAGCGCGTCAAGGCTTCTCGGCTTTGCCGGGGGTGAAACGAGAAATTCAACAAATTTCTGCTCAGATTCCCGCTACTGACCTGCTGAATGAAGATTTTGTTAGCGGGCGGTTGCGCGATAAAATTAAATCTTTGTCTTACCCGATCGTCCATTTGGCAACTCACGGTCAGTTTAGCTCGAATGCGGCGGATACTTTTATTGTGACTTGGGATGAGAAAGTGAATGTCAAGGAGTTCGATCGACTGCTGCGATCGCGCACTGGGGATAACCAACAGCCGATCGAGCTTTTAGTCTTGAGTGCTTGCGAAACAGCTTCGGGCGACAATCGCGCGGCTTTGGGTTTGGCCGGGGCGGCAATTCGATCGGGTGCCCGCAGCACAGTCGCCACGCTTTGGCAAGTCAACGACGAATCTACTGCTATCTTTATGACTGAGTTTTATCGGCAGCTTGCTGCTTCTAAAACCAGCAAAGCTGAAGCCCTCCGCAACGCTCAATTAACCTTGCTGCAAAACCAAGAATATAAAAATCCCTATTACTGGGCTGCTTTCATACTCGTGGGGAATTGGCAATAAGCTGAGGAATTTTACAAGCCGCTAATAAAAACCTTAGTTATTGCGATCGGCTAGAAACGGTATTGTTTTCTCAACGCTATTAGTCAGGGAATAAATTCCCTGGCGGTATATAGCACTTCTCACTCTCGATGAGCTATCGATCGATAGATCCCTCAATCCCTCAATTCCCCAATCTCAAATCTCAAACTTGTTCGCTCGCGAAGTCGAAGAATCTAAAATTTCAACCTGTACCTCACCTTTTTGAGAAAAGCTATAACTGCTGTGAGGGCTTGCAGGAGATGTGGATAAGCTGTTGTGCATTTAAATTGTATATTTTGATGACAATCAAAAATCCGATCCCCATCGGACCTTCTCCCCTTCTCCCCCTCAATCCCCATACACAATCTATATGAGCAACAGCTTAATCACAAGAGTTTAAACCCCTACCCGAAGCCGGTACAAACTCAAAGGTCGATCGAACTTTCATTCAAATTCGGTAGCACTAAGTATCACCTACTCATCTTAGTCTCTAAATACACAATTACTTTCGTAATATTACTTAGTCCAATATTTTTTTAAACTTTCTCAAATTAGCGATCGACTGCGCCACAGGGAACTAGCATCGCCATTCAAGCTATACCGCTAAACTTTAAAATTTATTACTTTTGACACTTGACATGAATCGAGTGTTACAATAAACAAATTAAAAAACTTTAGAGTCGCAAATTTGAGCGCTTACTACAATGAACACACAAGTATTTAAGCATTTCAATGAATTACAGCAACATATCGATCCATTACATCTAGAACAAAAAGAAAATTTTACCAGTAATATTAACAATTTATCCTGCTCTTTGCAGGAATTGTCAGTCGAAACTCAGCAAACTTTATCAACAAAAGAAAAGCAAACTAAATCAGAACAAATCAACCACAGTTTAGAACTTAAAGTGTCTCAACAAGGTGCTCGCATCAGAAATTTAGAGCAGCAATTAGACCAGAGTCAGACGCAGTATAAAAAAGTGACTCAGGTGCTGACAAAAGCAGAAGTAAGATTGCACACTCTCCTCGCAAATTCTTCCGATTTAATCACAATTATTGAAGCTGACGGGCGGATAGGAGACGAAACTTCGGTGGCGCTAGAGCGGATTTTAGGCTACAAACCAGAACAAAAAATCGGTAAATTATATAATGATTTAATCCACCCAGATGATGCCCCTGCTTGGCAGGAATATTTTGCCAACTTGCTCAAACAACCGGGGATTGCACCGCCCATAGAATATCGCAAACGCCACGCTAACGGTGACTGGGTATATTTAGAAACCATTGCTAACAATTTGCTGCACGATTCCAGCATCAACGGCATAGTAATCAATTCTCGCGATATCACAGAGCGGAAGCTCTCAGCAGCAGCGTTAGAAAAATCGCAACAGCAAATCGTTAATATCTTAGAAAACATCACAGAGGGCTTTTATACGCTCAACCGCCATTGGCAGTTTACTTACATCAACCAGAAAGCAGAAGATTGCTGGTACAGAAAGCGTCAAGAGCTTTTAGGTAAAAATATTTGGGAGCAGTTTCCAGAAAGCGCGAAGACGATTTTTTTTAAGGAACTTCACAATGCGGTCTCCCGTAACGTTGTTGTTAAATTTGAATGGTATTACGAGCAGCCAAATATCTGGCTGGAAATCGAGGCTTATCCGTCGGAAGAAGGTTTATCGGTGTTCTTTCAAAATATCACGGCTCGCAAAAACCAAGAAGATGCACTGCAAAAAATTCACTCTCAGCTCCAACAGCAAACCAACCTGCTAAATAGTGTCCTCTCAAATACACCGGGCAGACTTTTGATGTTCGATCGCGCAGGGCGGTTAACTTATATCAATCGCGCCGGATTAGAGTTAACTCCGCTGTCAAAAACCTGCATTTTAGGCAAATCAGTAGCAGAAATTGGCTGGCCGCCAGAACTTATAGAACTCCACAATAATTGCTGGAAAAATATACTAGCCACAGGAGAAAGTTTAACAACAGAAACAGAGTTTATCAATCCGCGCACCGGGCGCAGGAATTATTGCAGTTACATTTTTAGCCCGATCGCGAATGCGGAGGGTACCATCGAAGCAGTTCTCGTTACAAATAGAGACATTACCGAACTTAAAACAGCCGAAGCAGCTTTGCGGGAATCAGAATCCCGGTATCGCATTCTCTCGGAAATTACTTCAGATTTTGCCTATTCTTTTAACCTATTGCCCGATCGAACATGGGCCTGCGAGTGGATGACTGAAGCTTTTACTCGGATTACAGGTTATAGTGCATCAGAAATCGCAAATTCCGGTTGGCCCGAATGCAACTGCATTCATCCCGAAGATCGAGAAATGCTGCAGGAACAAATGCAGTCTCGCTCCTGCAGCAGCAAGGAAGTCAGCGAATATCGAATTGTCACAAAATCCGGTGAAATCCGCTGGCTGTGGGATTGCCGGCAAGTTGTGTGGGATGAAGCCGAGAATCGCGCTGTAGGTGTTTACGGTGCTTGTCAGGACATCACCGAACACAAGTTAGTAGAGGCTAAATTGTGCGAAACCAATCAAGTTTTAGAAGGGTTAATTGAAGCTTTGCCGGTGGCGGTTATTGCTGTCGATGCGTCGGCTTCGGTGACGCTGTGGAATCCGGCGGCGGAGCAAATTTTGGGCTGGGAAGAATCTGAGGTTTTGGGGAAGATTTTGCCGATCGTCCCGAGCGATGAAATTCTCGATTTTAGTGCTATGCTTCAGTCAGAATTGGCAGGAAAAGCGCAAGTTGCCAAGCAGTGCCAGCGGCAGCGCAAAGACGGTTCGTTAATCGATGTCTGTATCTCAACTTTACCGCTGCGAAATCCCCAAGGCCTGATTACCGGTAGTTTAAGGATATTTTCTACGATTTCCGCAGCCCTAGAAAAGCAGGAGAAAAAAGATAATATCAAGGGCGAGGGCGATCTACTCGATCCCTTTTGGGCGCGTTACGTCAGCCTTCCTCACCTCACCAACAAATAAATAAGTTCGCAGCGAATAATATCACTAAAATAGGTTAGTATAGCCTTTCTGTGCTCTCATATTATGAGGTACTATGCGGCATAGGGCATAGGGCATACCTCACTTTTTTGAGAAAGGCTATAGTGAGGACTTCATTCCTTCTTAAATCCAACTAACAGCTAGCAATAATATCACTCAAATAAGTTAGTAGTGAGGACTTCATTTCTTCTGAAATCCAATCGGTAAAAACTCAAATCCTCAATAACTAATATCAAATCCTCTCTTCATCAGAATAGTAAATTCAAGTTCACTGTTGACGGTTGACAGTGAACAGTCAACCGTCAACAGTTAACATCATTCCGGTGTCACCGGAAATGATATAACCCGTAGTTTTCAATCTTCAACTCGTCTGACAGCCATGCGTTGCAGCGGCAGGCTGAGGATGCTAGAAGCAGTCAACAAGTAAGAAAGAACAGTAGTCAGCTTCAAACTGAGCAATAACCAGCTATCCTCTGGTAAATGAAGTTTCAGCCCGAAGACAGAAATGCAGTACACTATCCAGTAAGTAAAGCTCATCTCAATCAGCATTTCTTCACTCAAAGCACGATCGCCCGCCAGCTTCGACTCACGCTTATTGCCCAGCAACAGCAGACCTGCAATTGAAGCCATAAAAGAAATCATCACCACACAGTCACGCCAGTTAAGCTCAACCATTTTCAACTCCGCTGCGATCTGAATTTTTGAAATTAAAAATCAGTCTAAGGGATAAGTTTTCGCGCTTCCAGCAATAGTTACAAATTGAAACAGCAGCAGTTACAAATCGCAATGAAAATGCACCGCAACCGCCCGCAACAGCCTCGTTTAGTCAGCCGAAAAGAAAAATGCACCTTAAATATTGTTAAGTTGGGAATACCTCGCCTGCATTTTGCCGACCTCTACCACAAACTGCTAACTCTTTCTTGGCCGCAATTTTTCATGCTGATTAGTCTGTCGTATTTAGTCATGAATGGTTTATTTGCCTTAGCTTACTTGGCGGGAGGAGATTGCATTGCTAATGCTCGGCATGGTTCTTTGAAAGATGCCTTTTATTTCAGCGTGCAAACAATGGCGACCATCGGCTACGGCACAATGTTTCCCCGCACCGATTACGCTAATACTATAGTCGCGATCGAAGCGTTTTTTGGTTTGTGGGCCGTGGCGATGGTGACGGGACTAGCTTTTTCAAAATTTTCCCGGCCAAGCGCTAGAGTTATCTTCAGCCGCGTAGCAGTAATCGCTCCTTTCAACGGCGTTCCCACTCTGATGTATCGCGCGGGAAATCAGCGCTTCAACCAAATTTTAGAAGCGCAGCAGGGAGTTACTTTGATCCGCGACGAAGTAACACCGGAAGGAGAATATATGCGGCGTTTTTACGATTTGCAATTAATGCGGAATCAATCTCGTATTTTTTCCTTAACTTGGACGGTAATGCACGCAATTGATGAGAGCAGTCCTTTGTACCAACTTACTGCCAAAGACTTGATCGAGCAGGAAATAGAAATTGTAATTACGCTCACGGGAATTGACGAAACAGTTTCGCAAACTATTAACGCGCGACATTCTTTTGTAGCGTCGGAAATTATGTGGAATATGCGGTTTGTAGATATTATTTTGAGAACGCCGGATGGCGGTCGGGTGGTTGATTATACTCGGTTTCACGATGTGAAACCTATTGAATGAGACAAAACTTACGCAGCGAGTGCGTCGAAACCGGGTTTGGTGCAAAATATGGCTTTCCCACCTTGAATTTCCATAAAAACCCGGTTTCTTTGGTATCGATCCAGGAGTGCTATGAAAATTTTGATTTAGTCACTGCTAGAATACTTGTATGCCAAAATAAGCTAATATTTATGAACTCAATAGCTGCGAATATGACACTGAAAGAATTGCAACCGCAACTCCTAGCGTTAAGTCCCGAGGAAAAGACTCAAGCTATACAATTACTCGCCCAAAGTTTAACCAACTTTTGGTCTGGAATTCAAAAGACTCCTGGCGTATGTGGTGGCGATGCTTGCATCAGACAAACGCGGATTCCTGTTTGGGTGCTCGTGAATGCTCGTCGTTTAGGTATTTCGGAATCTGAACTGTTAGAAGATTATCCGACTCTGCGTGCTGCTGACTTGGCGAATGCTTGGGCTTATGCTGAGGCCTATCCTGACGAGATTGAAACAGCAATTCAAGAAAATGAGGATGATTGAAAAGTGGCATCTTTTTATGCAGATGAACAATATCCAAAGCGAGTTGTGGAATTTCTAAGGACTTTAGGTCACGATGTCCTGACAGTACAGGAAGCAGGAAATGCTAATCAAAAAATTCCTGATGATGAAGTATTAGCTTTTGCATTGAGTATTGACCGCGCTATTTTAACACTCAATCGCCGTCATTTTATCAAGCTGCATACATTACAACCAGACCATGCTGGTATCATTGTTTGTAAAGATGATTCAAATAGGGAGCGGCAGGCTGCGCGGATTAATGAGGCTATTTCTAATCTAGAAACTTTGAGAGGGATGCTGATTCGAGTTAACCGCCCATCGGTTGAAGATAAGTGATAGAATACATCGAGTATGAAATGAACTTGCACACTTGACAAATAAATCCACTATCAATTTACCTAATTAAACATAAAATACGGCTCTCCTAAAAGCTTTCTGTGCATCTTTTATTTCATATTCCATATTCCATATTCCTTCTTCCTTCTTCCTGATGACGTTGTACGGAAAGCTCGGAGGCGACAGCACTGATGACTGATGACTAATGACTTCTTCCATCTTCCTTCTTCCATCTTCCTTCTTCCATCTTCCTTCTTCTTACTATGCGAATAATTCATACTGCTGACTGGCATTTGGGGCGGCGTTTTCGAGGGATAGATCGCACTTCCGAAATTGCGATCGCCCTCGAACAGATTTTGAAACAAGCCAAAGAGCTCGATGTCGATGCTGTGCTCGTCGCCGGCGACATTTTTGACGTTCCCAACCCTCCAGCCTACGCTGAGCGCGTTGCCTATCACTTTTTCTGCGAGCTCCAAGCTGCCGGAATTCCCGCAATTGCGATCGCCGGCAATCACGATTCCGCATCCCGCATCGACAGCATCGCCCAATTGCTCTCCCTCGCCGGCGTTCGCGCCCTAGGCAAACCCAAGCGTTCCGCCGACGGCGGCAGCATTATTCTTAATACAAAAAGCGGTAAACTCTGCGTGGGAGCGATGCCTTTTGCTTCCGAACAAAGACTGTTAGATGCTAATGCTATCTGGCACTCCGGCGATGCCAAAATCCGCCAAGATTACCGCGAACTTGTAGCAGATTTACTGCAAGATTTAACTACAGATTTTCGCGACAATACTGTAAATATGCTGATGGGACACATGAGCATTGACGGCGCTCGCTTGGCCAAATCCGAAGTCGCTTATTACACGCGAGAAAAATACTTGCTTTCATCGCAAACTCTGCCAGCAGAAGCCCAGTATATCGCCCTCGGACACATCCACATCCACCAGCGCATTGCTAAGAATTCCCTCGCTTATTATTCCGGTTCTTTAATTCAGTTAGATTTCGGAGAAGCCGAACAGGAAAAAGGATTTTGTTTGATAGAACTTGAGCCTGGAAGTCAGGCAAAGGTAGAATTTAAACCTGTGGCTTGCAACAAACCGTTAAAAGTGCTTCAATGTGATAATGACAATCTTGATGCTGTTTTAGAAGCTCATCAATATCATCCTGGTTTCTTAAAGGTAATTGTCGATCTAGACAGCCCACAAATCGGATTAGCCGATCGCGTGCGGCAAATCTGTTCTCAAGCGTTGTTGATTGAACCGCGCTATCGAGATGCACCGCTAGAAGCCACGGAAATGACTAATATCGATCCCAACAATTTCGATCCGGCGGCAGAGTTCTGCAACTATTACCAAAACCGCTTGGGAACGACACCACAACCCGCTGTATTGGAGGGATTTCAGGATTTGTACAAGAAGTTTAAGGAAACAGTTAATAGTTAAATTAGTAATTGGTAATTGGTAATTCTTTGCCATTACTCCCGATGCCGAATGGACTTGATAAGTGCCATAGCACTCGGAAAAACATCATTGTAAAAATTCCAAAATCTAAAATCCAAAATCTAAAATCTAAAATCTTTTATGCGTCCACTAGAACTTTTACTCGAAGGATTTACCAGCTTCCGCCGGGAACAGCGTTTAGATTTTTCTCAACTCGATTTGTTTGCAATTACTGGTGCTACGGGTGCGGGCAAATCTTCGCTGCTAGATGCCATGACTTACGCGCTTTTTGGTACGACAACTCGCAGCGGCAAACAAGTAGGCGATTTAGCAAGTCAAGGTAGTAAAAATTTAAAGGTACAGTTACGTTTTACTGTGGGTTCTGCCCAGTATCGGGTGACGCGGACATGGCGTTTTCGTCCAAAAACTCCTGAAAATAAGGTGATTTTGGACTGCTGGCAAAACGGCGAGTGGGAAACTTTGGGAACGAGTATTGTTGCAGTGCAAAATACGATCGAACAAATTTTAGGAATGGATTTTGATACTTTTACACGAGCAATTATTCTGCCTCAAGGAAAGTTTGATGAGTTTATTAAAGGGGATGCTTCTAAGCGCCGAGAAATTTTGCGGCAGCTAGCAGGATTTGAGATTTTTGAGCAGATGCGGAAGGAAGCAAACGAGCTCGCAAAGTTGCTGAAACAGGAACGGGAAATGGTGGAAAGGCAGTTAGCTGACTTGAGCGCGCCGACGGCGGATGAGGTGGCCGGAAAGCGATCGCAACTTGGGATTTTAGAGCAGCAGTTACCTGAGTTCGAGCGCGCCGTGATGAAAGCTCAGAAAACGTTAGACGAAGAGGAACAGCTATTTTCACAAATCGCTCGCTGGCAAGAATTACAACAAAAATTGGCTGAGTTAAATGCTAGTTCCGCCGAGATTGAAATTTTAGCACAGCGTTTGGAAAGAGCGCAAGCTGCCAATCATTTACAGGGAGATTGGGCTTTAGTGCGATCGGCTCGCAGTCAAAATGAAACTGCCGAAAAAGCCGCTAAATCAGCGCGGGAAAAATTAATTAAAGCTCGCTGCGAGCTAGCAGCAGAGCAACAGCAACTTGACGCGGTTCAAGCCAAAGCAGAGGCACTAGCACCACAATTTAAGGCTCGTGAAGATGCTCTGGCTGCTGCGAAAGTATATGAAGAACAGCGCGCTCAATTAGAAAAAGAAGTGGCAATCGCCCAAAAAAGACAACAGGAAAAACTCCGCTTTTTCCAAGCGGCAGAAAAAGAATTGCAAGCTACTAACATTAAAATTCAGAATGCGGGTTTTCGAGTTACTAGAGCAGCGGTACTGCTCGAACAGTCTTCGCCGGGAGGAAAGCGTTTAGAGCAGTTGCAGGAAATTGCACCTTTATTGGTGGAACTTCAGCTTATTGCCAAGCAGGGAAAAAGTCAGCAGGAAATGTTGGGTAAGTCTCTGGCAGAAAAAGAAAGCGCTCAACAGAATTATGTCGAAGTTGTCACTAATTTAACAGCGGCAGAAATCCGGCTCAAAGAGTGCAGCGACGAGTTAGAAGCGGCGGAAACTGCTAATGCGGAAGCGGCGCGTTTAGAGACTGTTGCTGCTGTCAGAATGTCGTTGAATTCTGGCGATACTTGTCCGGTGTGCGGCGGGGTGCATCCTGAGAGCGATTTGCTCCCTCCTTTACCGATTTCTAAGATTGTAGATGTTGCCGGTTTGCGCCGGAAACTGGCGACAGCAAATCAGTTTTTTCAATCAGCTCAAATGGCCGTGGCTGAGGGAAAAAGTGCAGTTTCATCCTGCGAGCAAAAACAGTCGGAAATTGCTCAAATGTTAGAATTGACGGCGAAAAGAGTTGGCGAATTGCAGCAGCAAATATCGGAAATTCTGGAGGAGCGAGAATGGGAAGTGTCGCAGTTACAGCAGGAGTTGGCAATTCTTAAAGAGAGCGATCGCCAATACCGAGAAATTGAGCAGCAATTCCAAATCGCATCCTTGGAATATAATAATTACGAAGAAAGATTAAATTTTGCAGCGACGACAAAAGCTGCTAAACAGCAGGAATATCAAGAGGCGATCGCCGAATCTGACCGCCGACAGCAGCAGTTACAAAGTTGTGTAAACGCGCTCTATCAAATTACCGAATATCAACCTTATGTTAATTTAGCACAGGCTTTAGAAACAGACAAGCAAGAGTTAAAGGATCGGCTGAGAATTGCCGAAAAATCTTATCAACTTGCTCAAAATATTGCTATTCAAGCAGCAGAAAGAGAGCAACAAGCGGGAGAGGTTTTTGCACGAATTCAGGCGGAAAAACAGCAGCTAAATCTGGATTGGTTGGCAAAATTAACAGCGGCTGATTTCACCGAAGAGACTTTTTTAGCAGCGGTGACATTAGTTAACGAACAATTGCAGTGGGAAAATGCGATTCGATCCGTGCGCGAGTCAAAAATTCAGCTAGAGACGCGGGCGAAAGATTTGAGCGAGGCGATCGCGGGTCGGACTACCGATGAAGATACTTTAGCACAAGTGCGATCGGCAAAACAAACCGCCCAAGAGAACCTCAAACAAGCCAACAACAACCGCACCGAGCTTTTAGCCTGGGTACAAGTAGCAGCGCAAACCCTCGAACAATCCGAAAGACTGTCGCAGCAAATCACAAATTTCACAGAACAAGAGCAAACCTACCACACATTAGCGCAAAATCTGAAATCCAACGAATTTCAATCCTACATTTTAGAACATTTAGAAGCAGAATTAGTCGGCAGCGCCACCGTAATTTTGCAAGAATTAACCGACAATCGCTACCAGCTAAAAAACCAAGAAGGCGAATATTGGGTAACAGATAATTGGAACGGCGGCGAAGCGAGACGAGTCCGCACCCTTTCCGGCGGCGAAACCTTTGCAACTTCCCTATCAATGGCTTTAGCTTTATCAGAAAAACTATCTCAAGGAGCTCAATTGGGCAGCTTGTTTCTCGATGAAGGATTCGGTACTTTAGACGCAGAAACTCTCGAAAGCGTTACTCAAATTTTAGAATCTTTGCGGCAGCGAGAAAGGCTGATTGGAGTGATTACCCACGTTCGAGGATTGGGCGAAAGATTGCCCGCCCAAGTTAAAGTGTTCAAGTCACCCCAAGGTTCTAGAATAGAAGTTGAAAGAGTTTAATACAGGGCGGTTGAAACCAGGTTTACACAAACAAAACCCGACGAAAGCGGGTTGAAGATTGGACGGTTAACATTACGTTATTTTATTCAGTCCGCGAAGGCGGACTTCCCTTTTGTAGACGCGGTTTCAACCGCCGTCTACAAACAAATTTAATCCTTAAAACCGAGTTAAATTAAATGAACAATCACCAAACTCGAATGCAATCGGTACAATCGCCAATAATTCCAGTAGTAGGCGAACTAATCCGCCAAAATCCGGGAACAATATCATTAGGACAAGGCGTAGTTTACTACAATTCGCCCCAAGAATCATTTAACAAAATCCCCGAATTCCTCGCAAACCCCGACAATCACAAATACAAAGCCGTCGAAGGAATTCCCCAATTACAAGATGCAATAGCAGCCAAACTAAAGACAGATAACGGCATAGAAATTAACAACAAAAACTGCATTGTTGTCACCGCCGGCAGCAACATGGGATTTACCAACGCCATTCTCGCCATCACCTCGGCGGGAGACGAAATTATTATCCAATCACCTTATTATTTCAACCACGAAATGGCAGCAATCATGGCAAATTGCCACCCAGTCATAGTAGAAACCGACGCTAACTATCAACTCAATATCGATGCGATCAAAAAAGCAATTACTCACAAAACGCGAGCAATTGTCACCATTTCACCCAACAACCCAACAGGCGTAGTTTATGATTTTGAATCACTGCGCGAAGTAAACGAAATTTGCCGCCAGCACAACATTTATCACATCAGCGACGAAGCTTATGAATATTTCACCTATAACGGCGTTAAACACTGTTCTCCCGCAGCTTTTCCCCACAGCAGCGAACATACAATTTCCCTGTTTAGCCTTTCTAAGGCCTACGGTTTTGCGAGTTGGCGCATCGGGTATATGGTAATCCCAGAACATTTGCTGGTTTCCGTGAGAAAGATTCAAGATACTATCTTAATTTGTCCGCCCGTAATTTCTCAATATGCAGCCTTGGGAGCCTTGCAAGTTGGTAGAGCTTACTGCGATAATTATGTAAGGGCGATCGCATCCGTGCGACAACTCGTATTAAACGAACTCAATACCATCCAAAATCTGTGTACAATTTCCCCAGCCTGCGGAGCTTTCTACTTTTTCTTAAAAGTTGACACAGAACTCGATACAATGGAATTAGTAGAACAATTAATTCGCGAATATCGCGTAGCAGTGCTTCCCGGTACAACTTTCGGCATGGATAGCGGCTGCTATTTGCGCGTTGCTTACGGTGCTCTGGAAACTGAAACAGCGGCCGCAGGAATTAGCAGGTTGGTCAAAGGTTTAAAGGCAATTTTAAACAAGTAAAATAGGATGTAAAAAATGGTTGCAACTAATTTAATAACAGATAAAAATATTAAAATGTTACCCGCTGCTAAGCTTAAAGACTTGCGCGAGTTGATGGCAAGTTACGACTTAGATTGCTATTTAATTCCAGCGGTTGACGAACACTTAAATTTATCAGTTCCAGCAGCCAAGCAACGGCGCGCTTGGATCTCCGGTTTTACGGGTTCGGCCGGCGATTTGTTGGTTGGGAAAGATGCTGCTTGGTTGTTTGTGGATTCCCGCTATTACGAACAAGCGGAATTGCAAGTGGATGCTGCACTGATTCAGATCTCGAAACTCGGCTTAGAAGGAAATTTAAGTTTAATTGAAACCTTAGAAAAAATCGCGGTAGAATCTGCCCAAAAGTCAACTAAAATTAGATTTGGTTTTGACCCGTTTACTGTAGCGACAGAGCAATATCAAAACTGGATCAGAAAATTTGCAACTGCAGGAATTGAACTCGTAGCGATATCGGAGAATTTAGCAGACAAAGTTCGACAAACTACAGAAGTTTTACCCGCCATTGACGAATCTCCGATATTTAGTTTACCAGTATCTCTGACGGGAGAAACCGCTGCTCAAAAGTTAGCGCGAGTCAGGGAAGCGATGCAAACTGCAAACATCGACGTGCTACCAATTAGCAACCTGAATCAAATAGCGTGGCTGTTCAATCTCCGAGGTTCGGATATTCCCCACATTCCGATTTTTATATCCTATGCGATTGTCACCGCAGATACTGCGTTTTTGTTTACCAATCCCGATCGCATTTCAGCAGAAATCAAGCAAGAATTGTCGCCTGCTGTAACTGTGCTTCCCTATGCAGACTATCCGTCAATCTTAGAATCGTGCGTCAATTTGCCGAATAAAGTTCGGGTGCTATTAGACTCGAAGCACAGCACAGCAGGCACGTACAAGTTGATTTTAGGTCAACAAACAACTGAAAATAAGATTGAAATAGTTTTTGCTCCGAATCCGGTGGAAGGGATGAAAGCTCGGAAAAATCCTGTGGAAATTGAGCAGATGAAATCAGCCAATTTTAAGGCAAGTCGAGCGAAAGTTCTGACTTTAATGTGGTTGACAGAGCAGCTAGAAAGTGGTAAGGTTTTGACTGAGTTTGATGTTAAAGAAAGCATCGAAAGTTTTTATCAGCAAGAAACGGATTTTCAGACTTTAACGTTTAGAACGATCGCCGGTGCGGGTGCAAATAGCTCGATCGTACATTACGGAACCCCAAGCCCCGAAATCACCTTAAAACCCGGAGAATTGCTGCTGCTGGACTCAGGGGCGCAGTATTTAGCAGGAACAACCGACGATACGAGAACCATGATTGTCGGGGAACCGACGGCGCTGCAAATCGAACACTACACAACCGTCTTAATCGCACACATCAACTGTGCGCTGCAGCAATTTCCCAAAGGTACAACCGGATCGCAATTAGATGCGATCGCCCGTGCGGTATTATGGCAAGAACAGCTAGACTACGGACACGGTACAGGGCACGGAGTCGGCGCGTTTTTAGCCGGTCACGAAGGGCCAAACGGCATCAGCAAATCTGTGCAGTATCCTCTGGAAGCGGGAATGGTAACAAGTATCGAACCGGGATATTATGAACCGGGATGGGGCGGAATTCGCCTCGAAAATCTCTATGTTGTCAGGGAAATGCCGTCAAAAAACGCTACGGTTTGGTACGGATTTGAACCGCTGACGTATATTCCGTTTGAGCAAAAATTGATTGATGGCGATCGGCTGTCAAAGACTCAACTACAATGGTTGAACAACTATCACGCTTCCGTAATCGAGAAACTCTCACCCGTACTTGATGCAGCAACAATCGCCTGGTTGAAAAAAGCCTGCGCTGCGTTAGGTAAAATTCAATAGGTTCAGTTAAGCCAGATCCCCCTTAAAAAGGGCGGGAAAAGAGCTGCATCAAAGTCAACCCCTACTCCCCTTTTTCAGGGAAATTTAGGGGAATCTCCGAGCAACAAATAGTCCTATCCCCAGCCTATTAGATTATAAATTCGCCTTAAGCAAACGTCTTTTCAATCCAGAGCGACTGCTATATTTATTATGCAGTTCTTGAAGCCGCGTTAAAAACTTAATTTGCTGCTTTTGATAATCCGCCAAATCTCGCAGTTTTAAAAGTAACGGCACTACTTGGTCGTAAGAGTTAGAAGTTCCTTTTTGAATAAGAGCGTCTATCTCTTCCCAAGCAGCCGTTTCTCGCTTAGCCAAAGCTTCTAAATCTCTGATTCGTGCAGCTTTAGCTTCCTGTTCTATTCTGTATTCTTCCTTTTTTTCTTCCTTTTTTGCGCTTGCTAAAAGCTGACGAATTGTTCGTTTGCCGGGATTTTCCTCTTGCCTAACTTCTATCATTCCTGATAATTTCTTACCCAACTCAATAGAGAGATTAGATTCTCCTTTAAGTAACCGCAGTAAAAAAGTATCGACTTCAGAACGTTCAAGTTTTTTGATAGCTTCTTTGATGCTACTTTCGGGAATTGAATCTTTAGTAACACTCGCACTGATTGCAGTTTTCAGTAGATGCTCATCCACTTCAAAAATATCGATAAAAGCCTGTAACGATGAAGATAACTTACCGAAATTAGGAGGAACAGGTGGCTCTAGTTCTTCTCGATCATCATTTTCATCATCATTTTCATCATCATCATCTCGCTCATCTTCATCTTCGTCGTCGAGTTCATCAAGATAGGTAATCCCTTTTAGCCAAGCCAAATAAAGTAAACGATAATCTCCCTGCAAAATTTCCTGGCGCAAACCTATCAAAGAGGATAAATTTCCTTCTCCCTCTATCCACCCATCAAAACCTTCTTCCTCGTTAATAGAAATCTCTAAAATGACAAAATTATTAATTTCCGAAACCTCAACTATATCTTCAACGCAATATTGCCGCATCAGTTCGATATCAATCAAACCTTTGGGGAAACGAAACATTAGTTGTAACGATCCCCAATTAGCTATGTAAAACATAGCATCGAAATATTTGATTAATACTTGTTTTTCTTGGCCCGGAAAGTCTCCATAGCTATAGACAAAAATAGCTTTACTAGAGCTGATTTGCGCGCGACTAGAGAGTTTGCTGAGTGCTTCTTGTTCCGATTGAGTCAAAGGTCGATCGACGCTTTGAAACTCGTAATATTGATATTCGCTCATTTTCGGTTATTCCAAGTACATAGAAGAGATGTCAAAGGCTTCTTCAGGCGTACCATAGAAACTGCCATTGTTGAACACACAAAGCTCATATTTTTCATTGCTATATGTATAAAAACCCAGAGCCCAAGCTTCTTCATCACTAAAGTAACGCAGCCGACATAGGTGAATGGGAGTATTTCGCCTTCGTTCTAAATATTCTTCACGAGATACGCCAAGGTCTTTGCTCGGAAAATCTAGGGGGACATTAGGTTCTGTATAGGCATCAACGTAACAAAACTGACTGCGAAAGCGGATGCCTAAGCGAGTGTACTTACCAGCGTAGTTAGCAGCAGCATAATCGAGAATACGCTGCTTTACCCGTTCTTGAACTGCCGGAGGGATTTTCACTCCACCTGCATTTGGATCTTTTACCCAAGGGGACATTTCGCTGCTCCGGTACAGTGCTGACAAATTTAGTTTAGAATAACTTGATAACCTTAGTGGCTAACATTTAATCAAACTTGATAATCAGACGCTCAAGTTTGCGATCGCCAGATTCAATCTAGCTCTAGATATTTCTATTTTTGGAAAAAAGATTACGTTAACAATCAAAATTGTTGAGGCGGGTGACAAGCGTATGAAGAGACGATCGCCCACGATGCAAAAAAATAAAAGCTAGAAGTTTTATCTAGCCTTTATTTCATTAAATAAGCTGGTGACAAGACTCGAACTTGCGACAGGCTGATTACAAATCAGCTACTCTACCAACTGAGTTACACCAGCAGTGAAAATTAATATAGCAAACTTATCGCCATTAGCGCAACCCCCCCAGCCAACTTTTTTTTCAAATTCGCCCAAAACCCCTGCCCGCAAGGACAAAACCGAAATTATCGTCTTTTGAGCGCAGCCACACCTCAGAAACCGGGTTTCTTCCTATATTTCTCGTTACTCAACCCTATTTGTGGCAGAAACCCGGTTTCTCGCCCCGGTAGGTAAATGTTGTTGAACTTCTCGCCGCGACAGGGCGGACTCCCAGCCACAGCAGATCGTCTAAACTACTGACTAATGACTAATGACTAATGACTAATGACTATTGGTTAATTTACCGAAGCCAACAGCCCACTGCCAACAAACAACTGCCAACTGCCAACAAACAACTGACTAATGACTAATCGCAGCGCCAAATCTTAATTGTCTCATCCGCGCTGCCGCTGGCGAGCAAATTGCCCGAAGGTGCGATCGCCACCGAGTATACAGTACCCGAATGTCCCTTAAGAGTGCTCAATAGCTCCCCCGTATGCAAATTCCACAGATTAATCGTATTATCATCGCAGCCACTAGCCAAAGTCAAACCGTCCCGACTGATAGCAACCGAATCGCCCCTACTCACATAATTCTGCAAAATATGTAGCGCCTCATTCATCCCCAAATTCGCTACACCCTTTCCCCTCGCAGAATGAGAATTGAAAATCCGTAACAAACTGCCCGTATGCAAATTCCGCAGCTTAATTGTATAATCATTGCTGACGCTAGCGAGAATTTGACCGTCCGGCGCGATCGCCACAGAATTCACCCCCACATTCACCCCCGAAAGAGTCCGCAGCAACTTACCGCTTTCCACATCCCAAACCTTGCTCGTCGCATCCGAACTGCCACTCGCCAATATCTTACCATCCGGGCTAAAAACCACCGCATTCACATTGTTAGAATGACCCCTCAAAGTCCGCAGCAACTCACCAGTCCGCAAATTCCAAAGCTTAATCGTATTATCTGCCCCGCCGCAGCTAGCAATTATCTGCCCCTTCGGGTTAATCGCCACCGAATTCACTTCCATAGAATGTCCCGGAAAAGTACACAGCAAATCGCCGTTGTACAAATTCCAAAACTTAATTGTTTCATCCGAACTGCCGCTGACCAACATTTTTCCGTCATAGCTAATAGCAACAGAATTTACGCGATCGGAATGTCCCGTCAAAGTACCAATTAATTCCCCTTTTTCTAAATTCCAAATCTTAATAGTTTTATCCCAACTACCGCTAGCCAGAATTTTACTATCAGGACTAATCGCCAGAGAATTCACAAACGATGAATGTCCCGGCAACGTATATACGCACCGCCATTTCAGATTTTTTAATTGGTGAACTAATTCCTTCGCTCGTTTAGATGCCTCCTCAGTTTCCTCTCTGTGCTTGAGTTCCTGATCCTCCAAACGCTTCCTTTCTGCCTTAGCTTTCGCTTCTCGCAGCGCCAACCGCCGCATCTCTCCTTTATAGACTATTCGCTGCTGTTCCTGAATTTCTTTAAGAGTTTCAATATACGGTTGCGCCCAATCTTTAGAAAACCATTCCTGAGCAAATTCCGCCTCTAATTTGAATAGCTGAGGTTCGTGGGTAAAATCAATATTTAAATAATACAAATCCGCTAAAAAAGCCGCTAATAACTTGTGAATTGTGACAATTATTTGCCGAATAATCCGCAGGCTCACCTTTTCATCTTTGCCCTCAGCTTCCAACTGCTGATAAACCTCTTCCCAATTCCAAGGCTGCATCGCCACTAGAGAAACGCTCTGATTGATGATTCCCCAAAAACCAAGATGAAAATTGACTTCATAATCGCTGATATCGCTGTACAATATAGCTGTCGGCACGGGAGACAAAACAGTCTGCAACCGCTCCACATCAATATCAGAAATCGCCTTTTTAAAATAGTCTCCGTAAAATTGAACCGGACAAGATTCTCCGTGCTGGGGGTAGTGCTGGTTCAAAAAAGATCTCAACTTAGCCGGCAGCTCGATATTTAGATTGTTGCGAAACGAATCCGGGCAATCTTGGCTAATTTTTGCGGGAGCAACCAACAGCAGCAATCGGTGCTGTTGCTGCTGTAAAATCTGTTCGGTTTCCTGTCTGCTCAAATTAGAAAACCAGTTGTCTTTGTCCCAAATAGTTTGAATTTCGCTCAGCTTAACTCGAATTGCTTCTGATTGAAACTCCCGCATTAACTCGCGGCAAAGCCGGCTAATCGCCCGCTTATCTCTCAATTCTTGTGCCTTAACTCGATTGGCGCGTTCTTCCTTTACCCATTCTTCTTCTATGCTGGCGATCGCGATTAATTCTTGTTCGCGGCTGTGCTGTCGCTGCAAATATTTCACTTGTGCTTTAATCCAGCGGGGGTCTTTTTTGATTTGTTGGTTCAAAGCCGAAGAAGCAGCCGAAGGCTCAATTTCTGCATAGCGTTCGTTAACAGCGCTTGCTCCCAATCTTTCTCCCAATTCGCTAGCTACAGGCTTCAACAGTTCAATTATCGTGTCTGAGAGGGGGCGGGGTAAGGACATATCAGTCAAAACTTTTTTAACTCAAGGGCGATCGCGCGAGTGAGGCATATTCGCCAAGGCTGGACTCTTACCGCGATCGCGCTTATTTGGGAGAGCAGCCAGCGCATCCGTAAGGGGTATCGTGCAGGCTTAGCACCTTGACTCAATCATGGTACTTATACGGTTTACATTTTACCGCTAATCTGAGTCAAAACTACCGAGCGTAAGACTTGAGGATAGTCGATCGACCCCGAATTCCCCCAATTCATTTTTTTTGTTGCTATTTTTACTTGCGCCTGTTTATAATCGTACTTCACAAACATAATTACGGTATTCCGACCCAAAAACCGTAGTTTCCGTAGAGGAACCAATATAATGAGCCAGCGGCAAGACCTAACTCAACAATTTCACCGATCGCCACAGCCACCAGCGGCCAAAAATCGATCGTTGACTTCACTCAAAAGATTCCTGTCCCTATTTTTAGTAGGAATAACTTTAAGTCTGGCCGTTGTATCCTGCCAGCAGGGAACCCCCAGCAACCCCGCAGCCACTGGCGGTGCTAACCCAGCCGCCAACAAAGGCAACATAGAACTAACCCTCGTTTCCTTCGCCGTCACCAAAGCCGCCCACGAAGCGATAATTCCCAAATTTGTAGAACAGTGGCAAAAAGAAAAAGGGCAAACCGTCAGCTTCAACCAAAGCTACGGCGGTTCCGGTTCCCAAACCCGAGCCGTAATTGACGGATTAGAAGCCGACATCGTGCACCTAGCCCTCGCCCTCGACACCGCCAAAATCGAAAAAGCCGGACTCATTGCGCCCGGGTGGGAAAAAGAAGTGCCCAACGAAGGCATCGTCAGCAAATCCGTAGCAGCCATCGTCACCCGCGAAGGCAATCCCAAAAACATCAAAAATTGGGAAGACTTAGCCAAAGACGGAGTGAAATTGATTACCGCCGATCCCAAAACATCAGGCGTGGCTCGCTGGAATTTCCTAGCACTTTGGGGCTCAGTTGTCAAAACCGGAGGCGATGACACCAAAGCATTAGATTTTACGAGCAAAGTCTACAAAAACGTTCCCATCCTGACCAAAGATGCCCGCGAAGCCACCGACGTATTTTTCAAACAAGGCCAAGGTGACGCCTTAATTAACTACGAAAACGAGATTATTCTGGCATCTCAGAAAGGCGAAAAACCGACTTATACTATTCCCGACGTGAATGTGTCGATCGACAATCCGATCGCCATCGTGGATAAAAACGTGGACAAACACGGTACCCGCGAAGTCGCCGAAGCATTTGTCAAGTTTCTCTACACCCCAGAAGCTCAGCGAGAATTTGCTAAAGCAGGTTTTCGGCCAATAGATGCCACGGTAGCCAAAGAACCCGAATTTGCCCAAAAATATCCCCCCGTCAAAACCCTATTTACAGCTAAAGACTTAGGAGGTTGGGGAGAAATTCAGAAGCAATTCTTTGATGACGGAGCCGCTTTTGACAAAATCCAAGGTTCAATTAAACGCTAAGCAAATCAGAATTTACTCGTTCCCAGGCTCTGCCTGGGAACGCATATCCAGAGGCTCTGCCTCCCTGTAAAGCTTTCCGATCTTCCTCACTTGCTGTTTCGTCAAAAAGCAAGGCAGAGCCTTGAGATCGGCATTTCCAGGCTCCGCCTGGAAGCAAGTAAATAAGCGTTCATCTGCGGTTAAAAATTACCCTATGACAGTATCATCTCCAGCCACCAACCCTCAATCTGCGATCGCCAACATCAAAAGAGCGATCGGCAAAATCACCCTACCTTGGGGAATCACCATAGGCTACCTCAGCCTCATGCTATTTCTCCCAGTCACAGCCATGCTGGTAAAAGCCAGCACAGCAAACCCCAGTGAATTTTGGAAAATTGCCACAAGCCCGATCGCCCTTTCCGCGTACAATGTCACGTTTTTTACCGCATTAATTGCCGCATTAATTAACGGAGTATTCGGCACATTAATTGCCTGGGTATTAGTCCGCTACGACTTTCCCTTAAAACGGATTGTCGATGCAGCAGTAGATTTACCCTTTGCATTACCGACATCAGTCGCAGGTTTAACCCTCGCCACAGTTTACAGCGATAACGGCTGGATAGGCGGGCTGTTTGCACCGTTAGGAATCAAGATTTCATTCACTCGCTTAGGCGTAGGCGTAGCCATGATATTTATTTCCTTACCATTCATCGTGCGGACTGTACAGCCAGTTTTAAACGAAATGGAAAAAGACATCGAAGAAGCAGCTTGGTGCTTGGGTGCTTCTCAATTTCAAACCTTCTGGCGAGTAGTTTTGCCGCCACTGTTTCCCTCAATTTTAACCGGAGTTGCCCTCGGATTTTCGCGAGCGGTGGGCGAGTACGGTTCTACTGTAATAGTAGCTTCTAATATACCGTTTAAAGATTTAATCGCCCCGGTCTTAATTTTCCAGCGATTAGAGCAGTACGACTATGCAGGAGCCACGGTGATTGGCACTTTCATGTTAGGTATTTCCCTGACAATGTTATTCGCTATAAATTTCTTACAATCATGGAGAAGACGCTATGACGGCTAATCTTAATTTATCGAAAGAGTACAACTTTCCACCAGGTGGTTCAGCTCGGAAAAAAGAAAAAACTTGGGTAAAACCAACTTTGATCGGAATTGCGATCGTCTATCTTGGTCTCATCTTATTTATTCCAGCTCTCAACGTTTTTTACCAAGCTTTCAAAAAGGGAGTAGATCCGTTTTTGAGCAACTTAACCTCACCAGATTTTCTGTCAGCAGCACAACTCACCCTGCTGATTACTCTGATTGTTGTACCTGTAAATACGGTATTCGGTTTGTGTGCAGCTTGGGTTATCGGCCGCAACAAATTTCCGGGACGCACACTCTTAATCAGCATTTTAGACGTACCATTTGCCGTATCTCCCGTAGTAGCAGGTTTAATGATTGTACTGCTTTACGGTCGCTTGGGATGGTTCGGCCCGTGGCTGGAGAGTGCCGGAATTAAGGTTATCTTTGCTTTCCCTGGAATGGTACTAGCAACTGCTTTTGTCACTTTACCTTTTGTCGCCCGCGAAGTAATTCCTGTTTTGGAAGAAGTGGGAACCGATCAAGAAGAAGCGGCGAAAACGTTAGGAGCAAATGATTGGCAAATTTTCTGGAATGTCACGCTACCGAATATTCGTTGGGGCTTACTTTACGGAGTAATTTTGACCAATGCTAGAGCGATGGGAGAATTTGGAGCCGTCTCTGTGGTGTCGGGAAATATTGCTAAAAAAACCCAAACTTTGCCTTTATTTGTAGAGGATGCTTACAAGCAATATGCGACGCAATCGGCTTTTTCTGCGGCGGTAGTTCTCGGATTGTTAGCAGTTGTTACTCTCGTGCTTCAGGAGGTTTTGGAAAAGAAAACTAGCATCAAGGAGGTTGAGTAATCAAATATAATGATGTGTTTTTGCGATTGCAAACCAATCGCAACTCTCAGTAAATAATGTAGGGTACACACTACGCACCTTACCTCGGAAATAAACATTAGGAGCATCAAATGTTAAACCAGAACAATAGCGAATTTGAATTTGAATCGACGAGCGACAATTTTCACCAAACCAAAGAATCAGATATCCCCCACGCTGATTCAGGAGACACCAGATTAACTCAAACCCGCATTCGGATTCGTGTTCCTAAAGAATATCATCAGGAACCTGTCATTTCTAACCTGATTTCGCAATACGGTTTGACGGTGAATTTTAATGCGGCTTTGTTGGGTGTCAAAACTTCGGATGACGGTTGGTTTGATTTGGAACTTAACGGTACAAGTCAACAGATTGAAAGTGCTCTGTTTTATCTCAACGATTTAGATGTGGAAATATGGAGCAATTCCAATCATCCCGATCAAGAAACTTGGTAAAGGTTTGTAGTGGGGACTTGAGTCCTCATAAAACTCGAACTGTGG
Organism: Microcoleus sp. S1D4; assembly: GCF_036700765.1. Lineage (NCBI taxonomy): Bacteria > Bacillati > Cyanobacteriota > Cyanophyceae > Oscillatoriales > Microcoleaceae > Microcoleus > Microcoleus sp. S1D4. Next base: position 223,897 of record NZ_JAUBPP010000001.1, on the reverse strand, counting down.
GTTCTCACTACAAACCAATTTTATCGCCGTTGTTCGATCGCGAATCCATATCTTTCAGCCGAAAAAAATTATGGTAACATCACTTTACAGATGATCGCCGTGACTGATGAATCTTGACTAACAAATATCGATCGCCCTCAGTTAATTATTAGATTGACAATTTTTCTCAAATTTGGTATAGTTCCTATCTCTGGAAAATCCAAAAATAGCACGCCGCTCTTTTCAAAGATTTTTGTAACAGCCGGAACAATATCCCCGTTTAAAACTTCTAAACAATCAAACTAAGTCATTTTATGCTGGCAAAGCATAAAATAAAGTTTTTGTCAATATCTATTTGATTGATACAAATTAAGGGCTATCCTGTTAGTTGGCGCAGTCCCCGTAGAGGCCGGCTTCGCTAACGATAAACACCAGCGCAGGAAAAAGCTCGATTGCTGGTGTGCGGGGTTTGTGATATGAATTTGATGTGTGCGTGTACCAGAGGAATTTAAGCGTGGAATTTTATAAAGAACCGAAACACCAGATAGTTTTTGCAGATTCACAAGTTACAGATTGGGCAAGTTTAACAGAAACTGTAAATCCAGATACAGAAGTTATTATTCTCAAGGGCGATCGGGACGGCATCGAACAAATCGCCGAAACACTTAAACAACGGCAAAACATTGCAGCCGTCCACATTTTGTCTCACGGCGCAGCAGCCAGCTTGCAACTGGGAACCACAGAACTCAATCTCAGCAATATTGAAAGCTACCGCAATTATTTAGAAACATGGTTTGCTTTACCAGCGGCATCGGCAAACTCGAACTATTCAACTACAGCTAAACCCGAAATTCTGCTTTACGGTTGCAACGTTGCCGCCACAGAAGCCGGTGTGGCCTTCGTAGAAAGGCTGAGCCAACTAACCGGGGCGGAAGTTGCGGCTTCGGATAATTTGACTGGTAGCGCCACACTGGGTGGAGACTGGGAACTCGAAGTGACTACGGGGAAGATCGAGACGGCATTGGCATTTTCCCAAGAAGCGAGAGAAGCTTATAGCGGGGTGCTAGCTGACTTAAACCAGAGTGCTGGCGACTTTGGCGCACTGCAAAATGCCATCAATGTTGCCAACATCAATGCTGGGATTGACACAATTACCCTGACTGCGGATATCACCCTCGCGGGGCTGCTGCCAAAAATTAGTGACAACACCAATATCATTGGCGGAGGTTTTGCCATCAGGGGCGGTAGCAATTTCCGCGCCTTCGTAGTTGATAGCGGTGCAAACCCAGTCAACATCTCCAACCTCACCATTGATTCTGCAAGAGCATTAGGTGGCAACGCACCAGTTGGTGGTGGTGGCGGCGCTGGTGGTTTAGGCGGCGCACTTTTTATCAATACTGGCAGCGTAATTGTTGACAGAGTGACTTTCTCGAACAACCAGGCGATCGGCGGTAACGGTACTCTTGGCAGCGGTGGCGTTGGTGGCAACAGCGACTTAAACACTGGTGTTGCTGGTGGCACTCCTGGTGTGGCAGGGGCTGGTGGTGTTGGTGGTACTCCTAATGGTACTGGCGGCATTGGTGGCACCGCTGGAAATGGTAGCCAGGGCTTCCCTGGTGGCACTGGTGGCATTGGTGGCATTGGTGGTACTGGTGGAGCCACCACCGGTAGTGGTGGGCCTGGCAGTCCTGGTGGGATTGGCGGTACTGGAATCTTCGGTGGTGGCGGTGGTGGCGGTGGTGCTGGTGGCGCTGGCGGCCCTGGTGTTGGTACTGGTAACGGTGGTAATGGCGCGATCGGTGGTGCTGGCGGCCCTGGTGGTATCGGTGGCGGTGGTGGTGCTGGTGGTATCGGTGGCGGTGGTGGTACTGGTACTGTTGCTGGTACCGCTGGTACTGTGGGTGTTGGCGGTGCTGGTGGCTTGGGTGGTGGCGGTGGTGCTGGTAGCACTGGTGGTGCTGCTGGTGCTGCTGGTGGCGGTGCTGGTAGCACTACCGCAGGTGGTGGCGGTGCTGGTTTGGGTGGTGCGATTTTTGTCGGTGGCGGCAGCTTGACCTTGACCAACAGCACCTTGTATAGCAATACAGTCAGGGGTGGAAATGCTGGTGATGCTACCGCAGGTGCGGGTACAGCAGCAGGCGGTGCAATTTTCGTTAACTTAGGTGCAGCAGCTACGCTGACTAACAACACGATCGCCTATAACTCTGCTACAGCGGCTACTGTTGGCGCACCGGCTAGTCTGATTGCTAGATCCGGAGGAATTGACAACGGTGGTACTGTCACGGTCAAGAATACGATCGTCGCTGGCAACACTGCTGCTACCAACACCGATGTTACAGGAGCATTCACAGGGAACAACAACCTGATTGGAGTTATCACCGGGAGTACAGGTTTTGCGCCTACTGAGCAATTAGCAGTTCCGATCGCAAGTGTATTAGCACCAGCCGCCGCTGCCGCACTAAACGGCGCAACAGCCGGGCCTTTGACCCTTGCCCTAGTTGACAATAGCCCCGTAACTACCAGCAGCAACCCTGCCATTGGTGGAGGCGACCCAACCATAACGGCCGTGGGCGCTACTGCTTTCGACCAACGCGGCGCTGGTTTCCCTCGCAAAATTGACAATACTCTCGTTGCCAAACCCAATGTTGACATCGGTGCTTACGAGTACGGGCCCGTTGTTCAGGGTCAGAAATTCAACGATATCAACGGCGACAGCCTTAAAGCTGCGACAGATCCAGGTTTAGGTGGATGGACTATTACCGCAGGAACTAAGACTGCTGTTAGCTCTGCGGTTCCTGCAACTTTGGGTCAATACACCCTTACCGATACTAAGGCAAACACTGCGATCGCAGAAACACCACAAGCCACTTGGACGCAAACTTCCCCTACCACTGTGCCTACCATTGGTACTACGGATCTCTTTGGTACCACCGCCGTCAACTTCGGCAACTTCCAGGACATGACCATCAGTGGTCTGAAATTTAATGACCTCAACGGCAACGGTACTCAAGATGCAGGGGATGTGGCAGTAGCTGGGGTTACGCTTAATTTAACCAATTCCGTCACAGGGGCTGCGATCGGAACACCAGCCACCACAGATGCCACTGGTGCTTACACTTTCACAGGATTGAAGCCCCTTGCAGGTGGTGCTCTCTACCGTGTCCGGGAAACGGTGCCCACAGGTTCCACACAAACCACAACCGATCCCGCCGACATCACTCCCGAAAGCGGCGCAACGATAACTAATGCTACCGTTGCGGGCCTCAACTTCGGTAACTTCCAAAACATCACCGTCAGCGGCACCAAATTCACCGACCTCACAGGCGACGGCTTCTCTGCCGACGATACCCCCCTCAACGGCACTACCGTTCGCTTGTTGAAGGATACTAACAATAACAGCACTTTAGATACCGGCGATACCGAAGTCGCCAGTCAAGTTACCGGGACAGCGCCTGCGGCTGCTGGCACTTATAGCTTTACCAACGTTGGCATCGGTCGGTACTTTGTGAGAGAAGATGTGCCGATCGGTTTCTCACAAACCGCCGGCCCGGCTTCTTATACAATTAACACCGTTAGCAACACCCCGATTACGGGTCAAAACTTCGGCAACTTCCAGTTCGGCAAAATCAGCGGGATCAAATTTAACGACCTCAACAAAAATGGCGTGCAAGATGCGCCAGCAGAAGAACCCCTAGGAGGCTGGACAATTTACTTGGATGCCAACGACAACGGCGTGCAAGACCAAGTACCAGCAGAAACTGGCACCAACGCCACCGTTACCGATGTCACCGGTAAGTACCAGTTCACCAACTTACCAGCCGGCACTTATACAGTGCGGGAAGTTGGACAAACCGGCTGGACGCAAACTGTGCCGCCCGCCGACGCAGCCACGCCTACCCTTTCCGGGGCATTTAAGATCGCAGTCACCAGCGGCACCGACTCCCAAAACAACAATTTCGGCAACTTCAAGCCCAACTCAATTAGCGGGCTGAAATTCAACGACGCCAACAATAGTGGCTTTAAAGACCCCGAGGAAACAGGACTGCCCAACTGGCAAATATTCCTCGATACTGACGGCAACGGCACCCTTGACACCGGCGAACCAAACACCCTCACCGATGCCACCGGTAACTACAAATTCCTCGATTTGTCAGCAGGAACCTACAAGGTGCGGGAAGTCTCGCAGCCTACTTGGACGCAAGCTACCCCCGATCCGGCCGACATCACTGTCGTCAGCGGTCAAGACATCGCTAATATCAACTTCGGTAACTTCAAGTCGAGCACCATCAGCGGTCAAAAATTCAATGATGCCAACAACAATGGCCTTAAGGATGCCGGAGAACTGGGGCTGCAAAACTGGCAAATATTCCTCGACAGTATCAATCCCGATGGCATATTTGAACAGGGCGAACCGACTACCATCACTGATGCCCTAGGCAACTACACTCTCAAAGACATACCCGCAGGCACTTTCCAGGTAAGGGAAGTACCGCAAACCGGCTGGACGCAGACGACGCCTAACCCCGCCCCGATTACGGTGGCTGGTGGAGATGCGATCGCGGGCATTGACTTCGGCAACTTCCTGCCGGAACCGGGCACGATCCGAGGTCTGAAGTTCCGAGATAGCAACAACAATGGCACTCAGGAAGCCGGAGAACCGGGTTTACCCAATTTCCAAATTCAGTTAACTAAGGTCGTACCTCCAACCCCAGGAGCTCCTGCTGCGCCTGCTGTTACTACTACTACCGACAACAGCGGCAACTACTTGTTCGCGAACCTAACGCCGGGAACCTACAGCGTCCGGGAAGTCAACCAAACTGGTTTCACCCAAAGCACGCCCAACCCAGCCGACATCACGCTGACTTCGGGTGCTATTGTCAGTGGCATCAACTTCGGGAACTTCCCGACACCGACACCAACACCGACACCGACTCCGACACCTGCGCCGATACCTGTACCGACACCGGCACCGGCACCTGCGCCGACACCTGTACCGACACCTGTACCGACACCGGCACCGACACCTGCGCCGACACCTGCGCCGACACCGACACCGACACCTGCGCCGATACCTGTACCGACACCGACACCTTCACCTGTACCGACAGATTTGGTTTGCCCTGCAGACTTCCCCAGAAACCCTATTTCTAATCAGTTCGGCAATTCTTCTGGGGGTAATGTCATCAACGGCCCTAACGGTGACGATACGATCGTCGGTACGGCCAACAGTGACTCGATCTTCGGATTGGGCGGCAACGATTTGATTTTTGGCCAACAGGGCGGCGACTACATCAATGGCAATACGGGTAACGATACTGTCTACGGTGGCATCGATAACGACACTCTCTTTGGCGGTAAAGGCTTTGACCTGATTTTTGGCGATCGCTCGAATGATACGATTTACGGCAATCGCGGCAACGACTCGCTCAGCGGCGACGAAGGCGATGACCTATTGTACGGTGGCAAAGCCGACGACGTAATGTTGGGAGGCGCTGGCGACGACGTGCTGTTTGGCGATGAGGGCAATGACACTCTCTGCGGCAACGACGGTAACAATACCTTAATTGGCGGCAACGGTGATGATTTGCTCTTTGGTGGCACCGGCGATGACTTGCTCTTTGGAGGTATTGGCAACGATACCCTCGTCGGCGGATCTGGCCGCAATGGTTTTATCTTGGCAGACGGCGCGGGAATTGATACTATTTTCAACTTCACCGCAGGAGTTGATTCACTTGTGTTGGTGGGAGGCTTGGACTTCAATCAACTGTCAATTACCGAAAATAATGGCTCAAGTGCGATCGGGCTTGCTAACAGCGACCAGATTTTAGCTGTAGTGGCGGGCGTACTTCCGACACAGCTATCGGCGAGCAGTTTTAGCTTGCTGGTTTAGTCAGCAGTCCCCAGCACGCAGGGGTTTCAACTTAAGCAGGCTCAAAGACTAAAGTCTTTGAGCCTGCTTAAGTCCACGCTTTGTGGACTTTGAGTTTGAGGTAGCAGTTGAAACCCCTGCTTTCCCTGCGGGTTTGAGGTTTAATATCCTGTGCGATCGATTAACCGCGCGCAGGTTCGTAGTGCGGACTTCAGTCCGCATCTCAAAAAAGCCGCGCACCTTACCCAGACAATTGGAAGTAGGGAAACGAAATTCCGTTCCCATTCTGCGGTCAAATTTGTTCCAGATATTCCAGCAAGTCAGCCATTTCTTGCGGGCTAGGCTGAAACTGCGGCATTGGTGGAGTTCGCCCGCTGGTGACTTGGCGGATCAGCTCAAATTGGGATTTGCGCTCGGAAACTCGCTGCAAGTTGGGCCCGACTTGACTGTCTGCAACGGATATGTGACACCCGGCACAGTTCATTTGAAAGATGGCTGAACCCTGAAGCTGGTTGCCAGTCAGCGACAGTACGCTTTTGACGTAGGGATCGGCGACTTGAAACTGACGAATTGTCAGACTCGCCAATATGATGGCAAGCAACACCGCGATCGCAAATATGGCAAGTCGCTCGATCGGGTTCTTAATTTCATTTTTGGCAAGTTGGTGATTCAAAGGAGTTCAATTTAAAAATAGTATCTACAAGAAAATTTACTTCTCATAACATAGCTTAATCCTTCCCAGCGGGGAGATCAAGCCTTGAGAAGGGTTGAAGGGCGTTTTTGCGAAAATTCATCTGTATAAGTGCTGGTAATATTAAAAACAGGTTGTTAAATCTTAACGTTAAGGAGCTCTCATGGTAGAACCGCTACTTTCAGGTATTGTTCTGGGTCTAATCTTTGTTACTCTGTCGGGGCTGTTTTTTGCTGCATATCAGCAGTACAAGCGCGGCGATCAGTTGGGTATCAACAAGTAAAAGGGGCCTATAGTGCCTCGGTGAAGCGAGGGGGAGAGGGGGAGATTGGGAGAGGGGGAGATTGGGAGATTGGGAGACGGGGAAACGGGGAGAGGGGGAGATTGGGAGAGGGGGGGATTGGGAGATTGGAAAAATCTTCCTGCTTCCTGCTTCCTTCCTTCTTCCCTCTCCCGTCTTCCCTCTTCCCGTTTCCCGTCTTCCTTCTTCCCTCTTCCCTCTTCCCTCTTCCCTCTTCCCTCTTCCCTCTTCCCTCTTCCCTCTTGCTGATGACGTTGTACGGAAAGCTCGGAGGCGACAGCAAAACATGACGTTGGACTGATGACGTTGGACTTCTTCCTGATGACGTTGTACGGAAAGCAGTTATTTGTTGTCAGTTGTCAGTTGTCAGTTGCCAGTTGTCACCAATAACAAACAACAAACCAACAACAAATAACAAATAACAAATAACAAATAACAAATGACTTCATTAAAGATATCGATCGAGAATAGCAGCAGTTTCCCGGCCAGTCTTTTCCCAGCTAAATTGTTGTGCTCTAGCCAAACCGAGTTCCCGCAAGTGCGATCGAGCTTTGGCATCCGTTGCAAGCTCTTGCATAGCAGAGGCTATTTCCTGGACGCTGTAGGGATTGACTAACAGTGCGCCGTCCCCCGCGACTTCTGGCATCGAAGACAGGTTAGAGGTGATGACAGGAGTGCCACAGGCCATTGCTTCGAGTACGGGGAGGCCGAATCCTTCCCAAAGACTGGGGAATAGCAGGGCGATCGCCCGATTGATGACTTTGGGCAAATCAGCCGCCGGGAGATAATCTAGAAATTTTACTCGATCGAACAATCCCAATTCTTGAACCTGCGCCTTCAGCAGCGGCGTATAGCGCCGATCTTCGGAACCTGTTATCCACAATTCGTACTCGGAATTCTTGGGTAAAGCTGCAAACGCTGATACAACTCGCTGCACGTTTTTATGGGGATTGTGGCGGCCCATATAAAGAAAATAATTGCTTGTTGGTAAGTCTAGAAACTTAAAAAAACTCGCATCATAGCCGGGAAAAATTCGCGAAATCAAAGAACTAGGAATCTTGCAAAAATTCATGAGATCGTTGGCCGTCGATTCGGAATCGCAGATGATATGTTCAGCCTGTCGCAAAACTTGCGGAATGTAGTAGCGGTGATAAGGTGTCAGCGGATCGAAGCGGCGGGGAAATCGCAGCGCTATTAGGTCGTGTACTGTAATTATATAGCGACAACCTGCAAATAAAGGAGCTTCGGGAATTGGAGAAAATAATAAGTTAGATTTTAGCTGTTTGTAAATTTTGGGTAGTTGGGTTTGTGTCCACAGCAATCGATTGATGTGTCCTCTGCTTCCTTGTTCGGGTGTGAAGTTGGCGGGAATTTCGTAGCAGTTATTGTTGGGAAATTTCTGGGCTGTAAGTAAGGTGGGATTGAGAGAATTTAGGTGAGGAAATAGGTTTTTGGCATAGATGGCTAAGCCTGTTGGTTGAGAAATTAGAAAGGAAAGATTAATTAGCAGGTTGGATTGGGGATTGGACATGGGATAATATTTAGATTGCGGTTTTGTGGTGGGATTTTTTTTATTTAACCGCAGAGGGCACAGAGAGGGAGATTTTAGAGATATTTTTGTAAGATGTTGGCGGTCGCTTTTCCGGTTTTATGCCAGCTAAATTGATTTGCTCGTGCTAAGCTAGCAGTCTTTAAGTTCGATCGCACTTTGGAATCTCTGGCGACTGTTTGCATGGCGTGGGCAATTTCTCCAACGCTGTAAGGATTGACTAATAATGCTGCATCTCCGGCGACTTCTGGCATTGATGACAGGTTGGAAGTGATGACTGGTGTACCGCAGGCCATTGCTTCCAAAATTGGCAAGCCGAATCCTTCCCAAAGTGTGGGAAATACGAGGGCGATCGCCTGATTCATTAGTACGGGCAATTGAGAATAGGCAACGTAACCGAGAAACTTTACTGAAGATTGTAAGCCTAATTCTTCAACTTGGGCGATCGACTGCGCTGTGTAGGCGTTGGGAGGCCCCGCCAGCCACAATTCATAGTTTGTGCGATCGGCTAAACTCGCAAATGCAGCAATTAATCTTTCTAAGTTTTTGTAAGGATCGTGTCTGCCGGTATAAAGAAAATAATTTTTAGCTGGCAAGTCGAGATATCTAAAATTAATATTATCGCAAGCTAGGGGAATTGCGGTCATTTTTTGACGCGGAATATGGTAAAAATTAGCAACATCCGCCGCCGTTGCTTCAGAATCACAAATAATGTGTTCCGCTTGTCGCAAAACCTGCGGTATGTAGTAGCGAAAATAAGCCGTCAAGCGAGAAAATTTTTGGGAAAACCGCAAAGGAATTAAATCATGTACCGTAACAATGTAGCGGCATTTTGAATATAAAGGTGCTTCGGGAATTGGCGAAAAAATTAGGCTTGACTGCAATTTATTATAAATTTTTGGCAATTCAAATTGAGTCCACAGCAGCCTGTTAATTTGTCCTTTCGGGCCGCGATTCGGTGTCAGAGTTTCGGGGATTTGATAGCAACTATAATTATCAATTTGCTGGGAAGCGAGTAATGTTGGTTCTAGCTGTTGCAATTGCGGAAAAAGATTGGCTGCATAAGTCCCGATTCCTGTAGGTTCGGGAGTTAAAAAAGACAAATTGATTAACAGTGAATTAGACATGATTTTAGATATCCGGCGACTGGAAGTCGCTACTACACATACAAAGTCCGCAGCAGAATGAGACTGAAGAAAATGCTAATAAAATCGACTTTGATATTAGTTTTATGCAAGAGAACTTGAGCTTTGAGTCAGGAATTAAAAACCCCTGGCGGATTTTTTAATTAGCCTTTAAGGTCGATCGAGCATTTGAGCAATATCAGCAGGATTTGGCAGCCGAATTGTAGCATATTCTTGGTGAATAATCTCAAAAAAACTATTGACTTTTTTCTCAAAACCTGCAAGTCTAAAGTTCTGACTGCGCTGCTGTGCACCAGCTTGAAGTTCAGCTAACAAATCGGGATTAACAATTAGTTGATGCGAATGCTGGCAAAGTTCCTCAACGGTATTGAACAAAAAGCCCGATCGCCCGTGTTCGACAATTTCCACTTGGCCACCACCAGCAAAGACGATCGGAGCACAACAGTTTTGCATTGCTTCCACAGTCGCCATCCCGAAATGTTCAAACCTTTGAGGATTCACTTCACCCAAACCGCAGCCGTGCCAAAAAATGCTCGCTTTAGCATAAAGCAATTTTACCTCCTCAAAAGAAGCATTAACTTTGAGCTCGATCGCCCTTGAATCTTGCCTCAATAAATTTTGAACCGTCTTTAAATAAGGATTTTTGGGAATGCTGCTACCAGCTAAAATCAGCCGCCATCCTTGAAGTCGATCGGGATAATCTGCTAGCAAACTGCGGAAAGCTTTAATTAGTTCAATTTGCTTTTTTGTTCCCCCAGCTTCAAACTGTCCCACAGCTAAAATGACCTTTTCTTTCGCCACTTTCACCGTTGCCATTTCCACGGGCGGATAAAGTAAAAAAGTTGGCTGCAAGTTCCAGCGTTTTTCCAGCCACTTGACAGTAAATTGACTGTTAGCAATAATAAAAGTGTAGTCATCCACCGCAAAGTGACGGTTGTGAAAAACATTGGGAAAGTGGCAAAAAAATATTGATATCGGCGATAGCGGTTTCACTTTTTCTAATTGGTTAGCATTGATAAAAATATCGTAATTTTTGCTTTCTCTGGAAATTTCATCAAAGGGATTGTCCATGTCCTCCACGATGATGCTGGAATCGATACACTGCATTCCGCGTTTGTCGTAAAACTGCAACGGAATAAGTTTAATTTTGCATCGAGAAAGATTCAGCCCGTACCAGGATTCTAAGTCGGAAACAGCAACGGGTTTGTTGGCGATGAAGGTAATATCAAATTCATTTTGCAGCAACGAGGCGATGGTAGCGACGTATTTTTGGCCGCCGCCGATAAAATGGAGTCCGTGATCGTAAATGGCGATCGACATTTTGCGATCGCCCCGAACCACCTGCAATCGAGGTAAAATGCGATCGACCTTGCTGCGGCTGTAAATCACCGCCAACTTTTCCAACAACTGCGGGAGTACATTTGCGATGATTTCCGGTTTCTGATAATCTAGCAGTTTTTTAATCGCCACAAACAAACTCTCGAACAGCAAATTGTACTGTTTGTTAGAAAAAAAATCTGAAGTATGAATCGCTTTAACTAATTGTAAAGGTTCGTGTTTCGCCAAATACAAAAACCGATTGCGGTTGCAGAAATACTCAGTCAGCTTGCTACCTTTACTAGAACCCCGATACTCGTGATGGGCGATAGCTGCGGGAACATAAAGCATTTTCCAACCCCGTTTGGAGCAGCGTTTAGCAAACTCTACATCCTCAAAATACATCACAAAATCTTCATCAATCGACCCCACATCTTCTAGACATTCCCTGCGAAAAAGCACCGCCGCCCAACAAAGTCCCTCGACTTCCCCTTCTGTATCGTACTGTCCCGAATCTTTCTCGCCAAAACCGATATCTTGCCAATAAAAGTCAGGTAATTGCTGAATTCCAGCGCTGTTAATTCGCCCGTCTTTAAACAACAATTTACCGCTAGCAGCGCCTACTTTATCGTCAGTTTCTAGCCGTTTTACTAATATTTCCAACCAGTGACTGTCAAGGGTTGCATCATTATTTAAAAAAGCGATATATTCCCCTTTTGCTTCGCCGATTCCGAGGTTGAGAGCTTTGGCGAAGTTGTTCGCGGAATTAACAAATATCCGAACTTTAGGAAACAGTTCGCGCAAAGCATTAACCGAATCGTCTTGAGAACAATTATCAATTACAATTAAATCAAGTTGTTCTTCTGGATAGGTAAGTTTTTGTAGAGATTTCAAGCAATCTTTAGTGTGGCGCAGATTGTTATAATTGACTATAATCAACGAGCATATGGGCAGTACAGTCATTCGATTTTAGATTCTTAGATTTTAGATTGAAGATTTTAGATTGAAGAATTGCTGGCGGGAATAACCCTGAGCCTTGTTACCAAATTATTTGGGGTCATTTTTGATATTTGATGGCGATCGATCGCCCAATTGAGCGGCAATCATCTCTAAAATAGCAGTATGTTGCTGCTGCACTGCTTTAATTTCCTCTATTTCTGACTTAAAATTGGCGATCGCCTGTTGTTGAGTCTCAAGCTGTGCTTTAACTTCGGGAAGACAGCCACTGAACTCTGATACAATTTTTATCTCTAGATTTTGTTGATTTTCTTGCAATTTTTGCAACTGTCTGCTCAACGTTTGCACCACGCGAGTATTAGCAAAGTTGTAAATTACTTGTCGTTCCAGTACCGGTCTGAGCAATTTTCGGACGATTTTCCTAACGGCTATGACTGCGGAACCCAGTTGCCTTTGGTAAGAAGTAATGGGGACGTTGTAAATGTCGAAACCAGTCTTCAAAAGCGCGATATCTTCGTCATCTTCATCTCGGGCGATCGCACTATTTTCTCTTGCAAACATCACCGAATCAGCAATACCAATTCGCGGCTCCAAAGTTTGTCGCAATTTATCTATAATTTGTTGAGTTGGTATTTCTTCGGACTCCAATCTTTCACCTCCTTAAAACCTAGGGTTCTCACTGCGAACCATCCCGCCAATGTAACACCATCCCGTGAATTTAGGCGTGCGCCGCACAGTATCCCGTGAATTATCAGTCAACCCGCGCGCAGCGCGCACCCTACAAACCGCCCGCCATTCCCTAGATTTTGCCTAGGAAAATGGTGCGCGTCTCAACTTAAGTTAACTCAATTTGACTGTCATCACCGATCATAAACCGCAAAGCCTTTGGACGCGCCGGCGCATTAATCAGTTGAGCTCGTTGTCCGATCACGCTATCAACAATTCGCTGATGAATGCCAATTATTTTCGCCCCTTGCAATATTACACTGTGTTCGATATCAGCATCAATCATCGTCACGCGATCGCCAATACTGCTGTAAGGCCCGACAAAGCAATTTTCAATGCGGCTATTTTCTCCAATTACCACAGGCCCGCGAACTGTAGAATTAATAATTTCCGTTCCTTCGCCTATTTGCACGCGCCCGATAATTTGACTTGTGCTGTCTACTTTCAATTCAGATGAAGCTACAATACGGCTATCTAAAATGATTTGATTTGCACTCAGCAAATCATCTTTTTTCCCCGTGTCCAGCCACCAACCCTCTAAATTACAGGCTTCTACCTGTTTTTTCTGATTGATGAGCTGTTGGATAGCATCAGTAATTTCCAGTTCGCCGCGGGGCGAAGGTTGAATTTGATCGATCGCCTCATGAATAGTAGGAGCAAAAAAGTAAATTCCTACCAGTGCTAAATTCGACGGTGGAACTTTTGGTTTTTCTACCAACTGCAAAACTCGCCCGTTTTCATCAACTTTTGCCACACCGAAAGCCGAGGGATTGACAACTGGACGCAACAAAATTAGACCGTCTAGTTTTTGCTTTTGAAAAATCTCTAAAAACGGATCTAGCGAATTTTCAATTAAGTTATCTCCCAAATACATAATAAACGGAGAATCGCCTAAAAACGGTCGGGCAACTTTCACCGCGTGAGCGAGTCCCGCCGGTTCTGATTGCAAGATATAAGTAATTTTTGCACCGAAGCGAGATCCATCTCCAGTTTTCGCCTTCACCTCTTCCCCAGTTTCGGGACTAATAACAATCCCAATATCCGTAATCCCAGCCGCCACAATTCCTTCTATTCCGTACCACAGTATCGGCTTATTTGCCACCGGAACCAACTGCTTAGCACCCGTATAGGTTAGGGGACGCAAGCGTGTTCCTTTGCCGCCAGAGAGGATGAGTGCTTTCATGGGGTGAAATCTAAGTTATCCTTTAGGGTTTGCGGTGCTGGCTCGATTTGCCTGCACTTGTTCGCTCTGGTTAATTTTAAAGCACCGCTACCCCGCTGGCAATAGCCTCGATAGCAGAAAGAAGGCTTCAAAGGCTTCAATCGAGGTAAAAAGAAGCACGAAGGAAGAAGGAAGCAGCAATCAAAGCAAGGGTTTGAGCAATGCGAGAACTTTCTCAGTCTCTTGGCGGTTGCTGTCCAATTGATTTATAGTCGATCGAGCATTCAGTCATCTCAAATTGAAAAATGGAAAATCTCAAATAGTTTAATAGCGACCGTATCTAGCGATAACTTTATTACCACTATTATTGTTATTTGTCAACCAGGCCCACATTTGATCGCCCAGACAAAAATGCCACCACTCGTTAGGATGCTGCTGAAAACCAGCCGCTATCATTGCATCTTTTAATATTTGCCTGTGCAGGTGATATTGGTGTTTTTCCGGCTGCTTGCTATTGGCAAAATAATCGGGATAAGAGCGTTCTGATGTTTCATCAATCGGAGAACCCATATCAATTTGTTGATTATTTTCATCCACTAAAGTTATATCTAAAGCAGCGCCTGTACTGTGAGGCGGAGGCGTAGCCAGATCCATACTCGGTACGGCCCAAAATTGATATACGTGATTGATAATTACTTCACGTTTGTCTTCGGAAACCGGAAATTCGCAGCCTTGAGCTACAGCAATTTGATGGAAAGTATAATCTATCATAAATTGCTGAACTTCTACCGGACGATAAGCATCAAATATCCGAATTTGCCAATGAGGATAATGTTGCTGTAGTTGCGTTTTAGCTGTTATTAAACTATTGACAACTCCCTGCCGCAAATAGTAAGGCGAATCTGCTTTGCTGTTGTGATAAGGAGCACCCAGTTTTTGATAGGGGTGCGGCGTTTCCAAGGCAAAATGTTCGGTGGGAATTGGCACTAAGGGTTCGCCACATTCATCGATCCCTATTTGCTGATATGGTTTCACAGTATAATTGTGATGAATTTGTATTTTTTATTTAAATGCTCAATTTAGATACTAGCACGGGAATTGCATTTATTTCCGAAAATTCGCCAGTCCGCGCTCAGTTGCGACAATACGTGCAAGGACAGCAAATGGTAATGACTTAGACGGCTTTTAATGAGTTGACTAATATTGTTCAAAGCATAGCAGGTTCCTTGGAGCAAGCGCGAGCAAGTCGATCAGAGAGTGGCTGTCATTCGCGACAATCCTTCTGTTAGATCGTTAAATTTGCAGATAACTAGAAACTTAGGCGCAAATGATATAATAATTTTGGGAACAGGAGATGAGTTGGGCATCACAACCATGACAGCAGATGCTAAAGCTGTTAGGGCAATAAGCGGTCAAGGTATTGATTTCAGCGTGTACGTCCACCCTCCGTGTCGTTTAACGGGAAACTAACAATGAAAGTTGCTATTGAACATTATTTGTTGAGTACCTATAAGTTGATTCACCGTGCTTTTCCTGACGGAGTTAAAGATGAGGATTATTTTCCGCTTTTGGCACTGCTTTACGGTGAAATGTCCGATCGCAATTTAGCAGAAGTCATGGCACACTGTACAGGTAAAGATTATTATCTTGTTCTGAATGATGTATATGGGGTCGGTTCAACCGGTGAACCGGATGCTGAAGCTATTGCTAAGCTGAAGGAGCGTTTGGTGCTGGCTTGCGGTTACGCAGAATGGCTAGAAGAGTAACTGTTTTTATAATTACTCAACTCCGGACAAGTTTGTAGTAAGGACTTTAGTCTTCATAAAAATCCTCGGACTAAAGTCTTCACTACAAACCTAAAAAAAATTCTAACTTTGGCGGTAAGCAACTACCGCATAAAATGGATCGCCGCCTCCCATCCCCAGCATTTGCATAAAACTCGGTAAGTTAGACTGTTTACTAACTACTTCCGGTTTGCTAAATCCGGGTATGTTCGCTCCTTTGACCGAATCAAAGTAACTCTTGACCAATTGTACCCGATCGCCCTCCGAACCTTCCCGCCAAGCCGCAATTGCCTTTTGAGAAAACATCCGGTTGGAAAAGCTGATAATTGCTACGCCCCCGGGCTTCAAAATGCGGCGAATTTCGGCAAAAATCGCATCCGGCTGTTGCAAATACTGCACCGATACGCAGTTGACAACTGCGTCAAATTCTGCATCTGGCAGCGGCAATTTGGGATTTGCGTTCAAATTTTGCAAGAAATAATGATTCAGCCTGGGATTTTTTGCTAACTCCTCTTCATTCATGCCGTGGCCTTCGACATGGGCAAATTCCATTTCTTCCGGCAAGTGAGACACCCAACTGCTCATCATATCAAAAATCCGAGTATTGGGTTTGAGCCGTTCCCGATACAAATCGGTTAGTTGCTGAATAAACCCGTCATCTACATGAGTCACAAACCGAGGAGAGGAATAGAACACTGTATCGTCGGTGTCGTCTAACTTGGTACGCAAAGAGTCTGGAAGCAACATAAAGTCCGATCGCAAATAAGATTTACTCTTTCTAGTTTAAGAACAATTAAGATTTGTAAACACCTTTCCCCAGAAGGAAATCCCGCTTGCATGGTGGTTGAGGGCGCGATGGATAGTTGAAAGTTAGACACCCTCTGCAACGCCACAGTCTGGGCGAGTGGGCGAGTCGGCCAGCGGGCCAGTCCGCCAGTCCGCCACCCAAGGGGTTTCAACCCGGTTGGGTTCGCAGTTTTAGCGCAGCATTTGCCCTAACCAAAAATTCTACTTTCCCCCTTGACAACTTCCAAAATACATTTTACACTGATAGTACGAACGCTAAGTAATAAACCGATGGTTACTACATCCACTATCGATCGCAAATATCTAGCTCAGTGGCACGACGTTCTTGCTCCCCAAAGCTTAGGCTACCGGCTCAAACTGCTGGGGCAATTAGGGACTCGCAGGCTGCAAGAAATACTCGAACCCTTCGGGCTGACACCTTTCCACTGGCTGGTACTGTGCTGCTTGTGGCAAGAAGACGGTTTGCCTACTTCCAGCATTGGCGACAAACTGCAACAGGTAGGCGGGACGCTAACGGGCGTGATCGATCGCATGGAAGAAAGAGGCCTAGTCCGCCGGGAGAGAGACACGCGCGATCGTCGTATATGGCGCATTTGGCTGACAGACTCGGGTGCCCAACTGCAAGACGTACTGCCCCCGCTGGTAGCTGAAACCCGCGAGCGAGCTATGGAAGGCATTCCAGAAGCCGAGCGACAACTCTTTTCCCTACTGGTCGATCGGGCGATCGTCAATCTCTCCTAAACCAACAAATCGCTCTTTCGAGTGAAGCGCAGCAGCATCTACCTCCACTACATTACAAATAACAGCAAAATACTACGCACCCTTAAAAAAAGCCGTCTTACTAAATAAAAACTACGTACCCTAAACAAACGACATCTTACTAAAGAATCAGGAGTCAAATACCATGAAAGACACAAACGAAATCAACCCAGCAGAATTCAACGGCAACGGCAACGGCAACGGCAAAGCAGTAGCTGTATTAGAAAAGCCGATCGATGACACCATAGCCAAAAGCCTACCAGTAATCCCCGCCCCAGAAACAGAAGTCAGCGCCGAGGTCAAAACCGGCCCAGAAACAGAAATCCAACCACCCCTGCCACCGTCGGAAACACCCAAGAAAAAGTCCAAGAAACCACTAATTTTCGCTGTATTGGGCATCGGGGCGATCGCAGCGGGCAGCCTCGGCTACCACTACTGGCAATACGCCTCCATCCACGAAGAAACCGACAACGCCACAGTTGCCGGACACATCCACCAAGTCAGCAGCCGCATCAACGGTACAGTCAGCGAAGTCTTAGTGCAAGACAACCAACAAGTCAAACCCGGACAACCGCTGATTAAACTCGACCCCCGCGACTACCAAGTTAAACTGCAACAATCCCAAGCAGCCTTAGAAAACGCCCGCCGCCAAGCCGAAGCAGCCCAAGCCAATATTGCCCTCGCCTCTCAAACCAGCCAAGGCAAAACAGCCCAAGCCCAAGGAGATATCAGCACCGCCAATGCTGGCATTTCCACCGCCCAAGCAGCCATTAAAGAAGCCCAACAAGGGGTACCCGCTGCCGAAGCCGCAGTCGCCCAAGCCGAAGCCGGCGTGCCGGCAGCAATCGCCAAAGTCGCCCAAGCCGAAGCCGGAATTCCCCAAGCACAAGCCAAAGTGACGGAAGCTCAAGCCGGTATTGCAGCCGCGCAAGCTCAGCTAGTACAAGCGCGAGCTAGTCTGGTTAAAACCCAAGCCGATTATAAACGTTACGAAAGCTTGCAAGAAGAAGGTGCGATCGCCCGCCAGCAACTAGACGCAGCTAGAGCCGCCTACGATGTAGCCCGAGGCCAAACCAGCGCAGCCCAACAAGGAATTGCCCAAGCTAGAGCGCGCTTAGCCCAAGCCAAAGAAGGCGTAATCGAAGCCCAAGCAGGAGTAGCCCAAGCTAGAGAAGGGGTAAAACAAGCCGAAGCCCAAGTAGCGCAAGCCAAAGTCGGCATCGCCAGCGCCGAAGCTAAAGTCGCCGTAGCCCAAGAAGGTATCAGTACCGCCGAAGCGAAACTCGCTGCATCCCAGGGCGGATTGCAACAAGCTCAAGCTACGGGCGAACAAACTAAAGTCAGCCGATCGCAGTATGATGCTGCTAAGGCTGCGATCGCCCAATCGGAAGCTGCGGTTAAAGACGCTCAACTGCAACTTTCCTACACGAGTATCACCGCACCAGCCGCCGGACAAATCGGCCGCAAATCGGTTGAAGTGGGGCAGCGGGTGCAGCCGGGAAGTCCATTAATGGCGATCGTCAGCAACGATTTGTGGGTAATTGCCAATTTCAAAGAAACGCAACTGGCAAACATGAAACCAGGCCAAAAAGTAGAAATCAAATTAGATGCTTTTGGTGGCCGCAAATTTGAAGGTCATCTCGATAGTTTCTCCCCAGCTTCTGGCGCTCAATTCTCCTTATTGCCTCCCGACAATGCGACGGGAAACTTCACCAAAGTTGTGCAGCGGATTCCGGTGAAAGTTGTGTTTGATGCCGAAAGCATTAAAGGCTACGAAACTCGGATCGCACCGGGGATGTCTGCTACAGTGAATGTTGAACTGAAATAAATTAGGCAGTCATTACACAGGCCAAGAAGCCTGGTTTGGTCGCAGAATCCCGGTTTCTGGAAATTATGCACGGGCTAAGAAACCGGGTTTCTGCGATTATATTTGTAGCGCAGCGAAAAATATCGGAATCAACCCGGTTTCTGGAAATTATGCAGTGGCTAAGAAACCGGGTTTCTGCGATTATATTTGTAGCGCAGCGAAAAATATCGGAATCAACCCGGTTTCTGGAAATT